>CAYPON010000103.1:0-5715 GCA_964412315.1 uncultured Anaerolineae bacterium
TTGTAAAGTAGGTCAAGATGATGGCCTTTTCGCTCCAGGTCGCCCCGTCTGAGGCCCGGATGGGAGTGCGGCGTGGAGCAATCCCAGGGAAAGGAGGTGGGCCGTAATGGATTACGAGTTGGTTTTTATCGCGCAGCCGGATCTGGATGAAGAAGGGTTGGCCGCATTAGTTCAGAAGTTCACCGATTTGATCCAGGGCCTGGGTGGCCAGATCGGTCAGATCGAGGCCAAGGGCAAACGGCAACTAGCATACCCCATTCGGAAATTCCGAGAGGGGTATTATTATGTGGCGCAGCTTCAACTTGGCAAAGACGGCCTTAAAGAGTTGGACCGCTCTTTGAGGCTGAACGAGCAGATTGTGCGCTACCTCATCGTACATAAAGGACGGGGATGAGTGGAGCTTTGTGGAAAAAGGGGAGCACGCAGCAATTTTTTGCCCAATACGCTTTGCAATGATCGGCAGATAGTTCGCTGCCTATGAATAGGAAAGGATCGAGAAGATAATGGATTCACGGCAGTCCTCAAGTCAAACAGCCAGTAAATCAAGAGGAAGATTTCCGCCTCCACGGCCAAGGGTCTGTGAGTTCTGCGCAAGCAAGACCGACGAGATTGACTACAAGAATCTGGATCTGCTGAAAACCTATGTAACCGACCGGGGCAAGATCCTGAGCCGTCGGAAGACAGGCACTTGTGCCCGACATCAGCGTCTTTTGTCGGTAGCGGTCAAAAGGGCGCGTTACCTGGCGCTTTTGCCCTACACCGCCGAACATGTGCGCACGAGCCAGCTTTAGCAGATCGTCGGTTCTCTCGCCCGTGAAAGCGATATGCAGTGAGGCCGAGTCAGCCTTGGAGTAGTCAAATGGTCAAAAGAGGCAAATATAAACCTGAAACAGTGACAAGGAAGCAGCTCTCCAGGAGGGCGAGGGAGGAAAAGCAGCAGAAAGCGCTCTACATCAGTGCGGCGATTTTCGCGGTGATTATCCTGCTGGTCTTGGCGATCGGTTTATACCAGGAATTCGTCAGCAAACCCGCCAGGCCCATAGCCGAGGTGGCAGGGGTTCCCATTCGCACGGATAAATACGAGAAAATGCTGGCTTACTATCGGATGAATCTCCAAAGCACGATGAGCCAGTTGCAGGTACAGTTGCAGCGCCTCGGCTCGAGCGCTTCAGGCCAAGATGCCATCGCACAGTATTACCAGCAGCAACTTCAATATCTCCAATCTCAACTTGATGGGGCGCCTCAACGAATCCTTGAAGACATGATAGACGACGAATTGATTCGCCAAGAGGCAGAGCGGGTTGGCCTTTCCGTTTCTGATGAGGAGCTTCAACTGGAGATTGAGACGCAATTCGGCTATGACCGGAATCCGCCCCCGCCGACACCGACACCGGTTACGGCGACGCTCCCCATTACCGTGACCCCTACGCCAACTATCGCGCCGATGACCGAGGCAGACTTCCAGCAAAGATATGCCGAAACCTTGAAGACCCTCAGGGAAAATGTCAAGTTCTCCGAACAGGACCTTCGTGGCCTCTTCCTGGCAAGTTTGCTACGCCAGAAACTGGAGGAATATCTGGGAGAGCAACTGCCCGAGTCAGAACTGCAGGTTCGCGCCCGTCATATTCTATTGACGACGCGCGAGGAAGCAGAGGCGGCTCTCGCCAGGTTAAAGGCTGGCGAGGATTTCGGAAAGGTAGCGAAGGAGCTATCTACCGACAAGAGCACAAGCGAGTCGGGTGGCGACCTGGGCTGGTTCCCCATAGGGATGATGGACCCCGAGTTTGAGAAAGTGGCTTTCAACACGCCGCCGGGGCAAATAAGCGAGATCGTGCAATCTTCTTACGGCTTTCACATCATCAAGGTTGAGGAAAAAGACGAGAACCGTGCGCTAGACCCTGCAATCCTGGAGCAGAGGAAGCAAGACGCTTTGGAATCCTGGCTGGCAGGGAAACGCCACTCCGACATCGTGAAGCGGATGCTGGAATTCGCGACACCGACGGCAGAATAGCAGCGGTTATCCTAGCTCGCGTTGGGCTTCCAGAACATCGGGCACAGCTTCGATTTTGGCGATGATGTTGCTCAACTGGGCGATGTTGGCGATTTCCAATGTCGCGCGGATTGTAGCGGTGCGATCGGGATGTGTCGTCACTTCGGCTGCACTGATATTCACACCCTCCCCTGCTACAATGGAAGCCACCTCTCCCAGGAGGCCAGTGCGATCCAAGGTCTCGATGCGGACGGTGACCGGGTAGAGTTGGTTGACAGCGCCCCAACTTACCTCGATCAGCCTTTCCGTTTCCGTGATGTTCTTGATGTTGGGGCAATCCTTGCGGTGCACAGTGACACCCCTGCCTCGCGTGATAAAGCCGACGATGGGGTCGTTAGGAACGGGGTTGCAACAAGGGGCCAAACGGGTGAGGAGATTGCCAACCCCCATGACCTGGATGCCTGACGGAGTGGTCGTTGGGGGCGGCATCCCGGGAAGGACGAGGGGTTTCTGCTTTGCTACCTCGGCCAACACCTTGTTGGCGATATGGGGAGGCGTTATCTCCCCATAGCCGATGGCCGCCAGAAAATCGTCCAGCTTGTCGTAATTCAACAGGCGGGCAATCTCTTCAAAGGGCATTTGTTCAACGCCGAGCCGCCTGAGTTCCTTTTCCAGGATCATTCTCCCTTGGGAGATATTCTCCTCGCGTTGTTCGCGGCGGAGCCATTGACGGATTTTCTGCTGCGCGCGGCCCGTCTTGACATAACCCAGGCGAGGGTTGAGCCAGTCCCGGCTGGGGCCGCCCCGTTTGGCCGTCAGGATTTCTACCTGCTCGCCAGTATGCAGTTCGCGGTTGAGGGCCACCAGATTGCCGTTCACCTTGGCCCCACGGCAGCGGTGGCCAATATCTGTATGAATATAATAGGCGAAATCAACGGGCGTTGCGCCCATGGGGAGATCTATGATGTCCCCTCTGGGCGTGAAAACATAGACGCGATCCTGGAATGCATCCGTTTTCAGGGAATCCACGAATTCCTGGGCGTTCATGACATCGCGTTGCCATTCCAAAAGCTGGCGCAACCAAGCAACCTTGGTTTCAAAGCTCAGGTCTACGGCCTGGCGGCTGCTCTCCTTGTAACGCCAATGGGCAGCGACGCCGTATTCAGCAACGCGGTGCATCTCCTCGGTGCGGATTTGAAACTCGACCACCTTGCCCTCGGGCCCCAGGACCGCGGTGTGTAACGACTGATACATATTATCTTTGGGCATAGCGATATAGTCATCGAACTCGCCAGGGATCGGCGGCCAATGGGTATGAATGATGCCCAGAGCCGCATAACAATCTCGCACTTCTGGCACGATGACGCGAATGCCCGATAGGTCATAAATCTGGTTGAAATCGCGACGCTTGGCCTGCATTTTGCGGTAGATGCTATAGATGTGCTTGGGCCGCCCATAGACTGTGGCCCCGATTCCTTCTTGCTTTAATAGCTCTTGGGCGTTCTGGACGACCCGCTCAATGTACTCCTCGCGCTCGGTGCGACGCTCGGCCAACAGGTCAGCGATGCGATGATAGCTGTCTGAGTCGAGGTAACGTAAGGCGAGGTCGTCAAGCTCCCATTTGAACTGCCAGATGCCAAGGCGGTTGGCTAAGGGCGCAAAGATTTCCTGAGTCTCGCGGGCCATATGCTCTTGCTGCTCGGCGGAAAGGGCCTCCAAGGTGCGCATGTTATGCAACCGGTCAGCCAATTTGATCAAGACGACGCGAACATCTTCGGCCATTGCAAGGAACATTTTGCGCAGACTTTCGGCCTCTTCCTCCTCTCGACTCTGCGGGCCTATTTCCGTCAGATGCTCCAACTTGGTCACGCCGTCAACGAGCTTGGCCACTTCATCGCCAAAGTCCGTGCGTATCGTTTCCAGCGAGACCTCGGTATCTTCAGGCACGTCGTGAAGCAGGGCGGCGGTGATCGTGGCGGGATCCATGTGGATCTCGGCCAGAATGCCCGCCACGGCCAGCGGATGGGAAACATACGGCTCGCCGGAGGCGCGACGTTGCTCGGCATGTGCCTTTCCCGCCACCTGGAACGCCTGGCGAAGTGGAGCGACGTCTACATTGGGCGTATACTCTTGTACAGTCTTGACGAGTTGCTCAATGTCCATCATTGCGCTCCTCCCGATTACAAGTATACAACGGTTCGTTTTTTCAGGCAATTGCGGATCTAGTGGGTGCATTATCAGTTCTGGGGCAGGTCGGAGAGAAACCCGTTTTCTGCCAGAAAACGGGTCCCTGACGAGTATACTATAGCTTACGAACATGGAACAAAGACAATTTTCCCTTTCCACCTATCTCCAAGACCCGATAGCTTTACTCTGGCGCTTTTGGGCTTCGGCTCGCCTGAGCCTTGCCCTGCTGAGCTTCTGCCTCCTGGCCATCCTGGCTTCCCTGATACTGCCTCAAGCCAGTCCACAAATCCAGGGCGACCCCGTGGCCTATGGCCGTTGGCTGGCGGGTGTGCGTGGCCGCTACGGCCCAGGAGTGGATGCCGCGCGCGCGCTCGGCCTCCTCCAAGTCCGGAATTCCTTCGGCTTTCGCTCCTTGCTGGTCGCACTGGCCTTCAACCTGATCCTGAACACCGTCGAGCAAATGCAAAGATTGACAGCTCTCGCACGTTGGAAAGGGCCCCCTGAAGAGAGTGAATTCCGGCAGGAGTGGACGGCCGCGCACTCGCTGGCGCACGCGGAGGCTATGGAGCGATTGCGCGCCTATTTGAAGAAGAAGCGGCTTTGTCTTCGCGAGGAAATGAACGAGGGGCAGCCTGCTCGCCTTCTGGCATGGCGCTTGCCATGGGGGCATGTTTTCCGCTTGCTGCCTCATTTGGGAATTTTGCTGGTCCTGGGTGGCCTGTTGGTGACAGAACGCTGGGGCTGGCAAGAAATAGACCTGCCGCTAGGCAAAGGGCAACTGTACGCCGTCGGCCATGACACCGATCTCACCCTGTCCGGCGAATCCATAGCGGTTTCCCTCCTGTCCGACGGTGCTCCGGCAGCATGGCAGAGCGAAGTGGCCTTGTCGCATAATGGACAAGAGGTGCGGCGCGGCCTGGTGCGCTCGGGTGTCCCGCTGTATTACAGGGGATTGTTGCTTTGCCAATCCGACTTGGGGCCTTCCGTCGAGGCGACTGCCCAAGACGAGAGTGGACAGCCTGTGATCGTGCAGACGCTTCCCTTGCAGGCTCCCGAACAGAAAAGGGCCAGCTTGCGCTTTCGGAATAACGGGGACGAAGGCTACTTTGCGGTGCCAGGCCGCAACCTCAGTCTCCGCTTGACTTACTATACGTCGCTGCCTCAGTATGGCGAGCCTGGGCCAGTCGTCCATGTACAAGCCTATCGCGGGGGCCAAACAACGCCCCTCTGGGACACGTTCCTCCGGGACGAAGCGACCTGGATCTTGGACAATACCAAATACTACTTGCGGCTAGAACACTATGCCATCCTTCAGATCGTCTTTGCGCCTGGATGGCCGCTCATGGTTGCGGGGGTGGCTCTCATCGTTCTCGGGAGTTGGGGGATTCTGGGCAGCTCTCTGCGCGCCTGGCAGATAGCGATCGTGGAACAAAAGGGCGAGATCCTGGCCCGCTTGTATTATGACGGCATTTCCGCCGATTCGGCCTCTGAACGATGGTTTCAGCGCCTGCAGCGAGAAATTGCGGGACTGTTACATG
>CAYPON010000103.1:5815-11152 GCA_964412315.1 uncultured Anaerolineae bacterium
ACGCTCGGCTTAGATCGGATAGAGCGTTGCACTTGCCCAGATTTCGTTGAATTCTGCCAGGGATGTGTTAAACAACCTACAACGGCATGACCGCTAACGCTTGAGCCTTGCGCCGTGCGAAGCGTGGTCGCAAGGCGAGTGTTTGCCGAAGTGCCCCTTAAGCAAACTCGTAAAGGGGAACTGTCCTTGCTGGCTGTACTGCTGCTTGCAACAACTCCTCGATCCGACGCACGGTCTCTGGTCTTAGAAGCACGTCACCACATACTGAGCAAACTTCGGCTGGCACATGATCAAAGACGATCACCTGCCCATGATATCGCACGGTATGGATGATCTGCCGTTCTTCGTACTCACCCGGACATCCTACAATACTGCACTTCATACCTTATTGCCTCCTTTGGGTGGGTGTCACCCATCTCGGTAGTTTGGGCTCATATACCGTAATCACAATCAACACTGGCTGTGCTGTCGTACACACAATATGCACGTGACGTCTGTTATCGGTAACGCCATTAAGCAAACAGCATGGTCCTCGTTTATGCTCAGGATAGTTTTCCAAAATCTGGGCTGTAGCAATTGCTTGGAGAACCTCGTCAAGCGTGACGTTCTCCTCTGCCATCTCCTGTTGGGCGTGCTGGGTGATACGGATGTCCTCCGCCGTAGCCTGAGCACGGATTCGCTCCAATATCGTCTCCAAGTTGACCTCGTCAAATTCGCTCACTTCGCAGAAGCCTTCTCACGGCAAGAGCATTTCGCCTAACGGTATCGGTGTTTGTGAAGTCTTGCGAAGCAAAATTTGGGCGAACAAAATGAGCCACAAACACCGTGTTAGACGACGTGGCACCTCTACGTTGTATGCATGATTGATGAGACTATAATCAAGCCTACGGATTGGGACACATCTCCTTGATCTTACATTTTTCTTGGTAACGACATTCTCCTTCGGGTGTAGCAGCGTTACGACTAAACTTCCAAGCGCCCCTCATTTTCAGAACCACAAACTCGCCAGCCTCACGAACCCAATGACATACCTTAGGATAGATTATTATCCCTTGGCCCCGTTACACGATAACCTCCTGAAAATCCTCCCAATTTGGGGTTCCATTACTTGCGTTCTCTGGAGATATTCTCACCACAATAGTGCCACTGAGTGGTATCAGAATTTCATAGGCTTTCACTGTTGATTCTGGGGAACAAGCCCCCCGCAACGGCACGCTCCGAAATGAAATCACCTTGCCTTTCCCAACCCGCCGCGCCAAAAGCCGCGCGCGTGCCGTTGTCGGCGGCGGGTGTTTGGCGCAGTCGAATTCACAACGACCACTGGGCGACCCACACTGTATTTGGGAATGATTTGCTTACCGCGTTGACTAACCTTTCGTCTTGATACCCGGCCAATACACGCCGCGCCTCTTCGGAGAACGGCTCGGTCACAAACCACTTGATTACGACACTGCTGTCAACGACGATCTCAGCCATAGTCATCGCTCGCGGTCTGCGCGAATTAACTCAACGCTATCTGCCATCTGACCGTACTTGGCAAAGAGATGGGCGCGTAAGGCGTCAATCCAATGTCATACTGCTACAAAACAGCGGTTTTGTCAAGCGCAGGCCGAATGCCGAAGCTATTCAACTCTCAGCCATGCAACTTTCATGGTAACGCTCTCTTGGCGCACGTGCAGAAGGGATTTGACAAGACAGGGAGAGTGTGATATGTCTGGGTTGCTTTAGAGACAGCGCTCCATATTAAGGAACAGTGTGGAGGAGAGGCATGGCGAAACGCTTTTGGTCTGTCATACAAAAGGAGTTCATACATATACGGCGTGACCGGCGAACCTTGGCGATCCAGGCCTCCCTGCCGGTCATACTCCTTTTCATCTTTGGCTACGCTGTCGAGTTGCAGATAGATCACCTCCCCACTGTCGTCGTGGACTACGATCGCACCCGCCAGAGCCAAGAGTTCTTAGAGGCGTGGCAAAATACCGGTTTTTTTGATCTCGTGGCTTACGCACCAAGCGAAGCCGCGGCGGTGGAGGCCATTGACCGCCGCGAGGCCAGGGTAGCCGTGATCATCCCGCCTGGCTTTGCGGTCGCCATCGAGCGCGGTGAGGGTGCGCAGGTGCTGGTGACCATTGATGGCTCGGAGGCCATCGCTTCGCAATCGGCTCTCAATGCCGCAGTGGCTGCGGGGCAGAATTACTCGGCAGAGCTTCTACGCAAGACGTTGGGGCGACGTGGCATCAGCAATCTGCTCGCCTCACCCCTCGATCTGCGCACGCACGTCCTTTACAATCCAAGTATGCGCAGTATCAATCTCATGGTCCCTGGCATGTTGGGCCTGATCATGCAGCAACAGATCGTGCTTCTGACCGCCTTTTCCATCGTGCGGGAGCGTGAACGAGGCACGATGGAACAACTGCTGGTGACGCCAATCCGGCCTTGGGAGTTGATGCTCGGCAAGATTATCCCCAACGTGCTCCTGACTTTTCTGAACATGGCGACAGTGTTGATGTTGGGAGTCTACTGGTTCAAGGTCCCTTTCAAGGGCGACCTCTGGCTATTTTGGGCCTTGGCCTTTCTTTTCACCTTCTGCTGCTTGGGCCTGGGCATCCTTATCTCCACCGTCTCCACCACGCAGGCCCAGGCGCAACAGCTTTCCATTGTGGTCATGATGCCAGGGATGATCCTGTCCGGTTTTATCTTTCCCCTGGAGGCGATGCCCACCGTCATCCGTTGGGTTGGGAAGTGCCTCCCTCTGACCTATTTCCTGCCTATCGTGCGGGGGATTATGACCAAAGGTGTCGGCATTGAGTATCTTTGGCGGAATGTGATACCTCTGGCAGTTTTTGCGGCCATCGTGTTTGTGGTCAGTGTACTGGCCTTCAAAGGACGGCTGGATTAGGCCATGGCCACAGAGGAATACATTATTCAGGCCCAAGACCTGCGCAAGGCTTTCTACAGCAGGCAACAGAGAAGGCAGATACAGGCCGTCAAGGGGATCAACTTGGCTATCAGGCCAGGCGAGACTTTCGGTCTGATCGGGCCGGATGGTGCAGGCAAGACGACCATGATGCGCCTTTTGGCCGGGTTGATGCAGCCCACCAGCGGTCGAGCCACCGTTTGCGGCTATGATACTACCCGGGACGCCTTTCGCATCAAGGAACGGGTCGGCTATATGGCGCAGCAGTTCAGCCTGTACGGTGATCTCACGGTAGCGGAAAACCTGCGCTTTTTTGGCAGTGTATACGGCGTTGCTGCCGCCACCCAGGAGAAACGTGTCCCGCAACTCCTCTCTTTCGCTGGATTGGAGCGCTTTCAGGCGCGTCGAGCGGCGCAACTTTCCGGTGGCATGAAGAAAAAACTGGCTTTGGCTTGCTTGCTCATCCATGAGCCAGAGGTAGCCCTGCTTGATGAGCCGACGTTGGGCGTGGATCCTGTCTCGCGCCGCGAGTTTTGGAACCTGCTCTCCGCCCTTCGCATCGAGAGAGGGTTGACGATCCTGGTCTGCACGCCTTATATGGACGAAGCGGAAAGATGTCACCGCGTGGGCTTGATCTTGGATGGCGAGCTATTGGCTTGCGATACGCCCGCAAACATCAAGGCCATGGTTTCTCAGGAGTTAATCCAGCTCTGTCCTTCGCACCTCAAAAAGGCCAAAGAAATGCTCCAAAACATGGAGGGTGTCCTGGAGTTGCAGACCTATGGCAACCTGCTGCATGTGTTTTTGGACGACGCGGATCGCAGGCAGCCAGAGCTGGAGAGGGCACTGCAGGCGGCAGGCATCGCCATCGAAGGGCTTCGTCGCGTTCAACCCAGGATGGAGGAGGCCTTCGTCTCGCTTATTGGTCGCCAGCGTCAGGGCCGTTAATTGAGGTATCATGAACGAGTTAGCGATTCAGGTCAAAGGGCTTACGAAACGTTTTGGCAACTTTACTGCTGTGGACAATATCAGCTTTGAGGTGCGGCGGGGAGAGATTTTTGGCTTTCTTGGCCCGAACGGGGCAGGCAAGACAACGACTATTCGCATACTCCTGGGCTTGCTACAGCCTACGGCGGGCGAGGCCAGGGTGCTTGGATACGACGTCCTGCGTGAAGCCAAAGCCGCCTGTCAGCACGTCGGCTATATGTCCCAGCTCTTTACGCTCTACATGGATCTTTCCGCCGAGGAGAATGTTCGCTTCTATGGCCAGGCTTATGGACTCACGAAAAAGTGTGTGCAGGAGCGCAAGGCTCAAGTCCTGGCTATGGCAGGGTTAACCGGACGCGAACGCGAGTTGACAAGTCACCTCTCCGGAGGATGGAGACAAAGGCTAGCCCTGGGCTGCGCTATCGTGCATGAGCCGGAGCTTTTGTTCTTGGACGAGCCTACGGCGGGCGTGGATCCCGTCTCGCGGCGCGAGTTCTGGCAGTTGATCTATGAGATGTCCGCGCAAGGCAAGACCATATTCGTGACAACCCATTACATGGATGAAGCGGAGCGTTGCCAACGCCTGGCGATCATCAGCGGGGGGCGGCTGGTCGCTATGGGGTCGCCGGACGAACTGAGAACCAAAGAGATGCGCGGCCACGTCTTGGAGATCACCTGCGCCAGGCCAGAAGTCGCCTTGCGTCTCCTTAACCGGGAACGAGGACGCCTGGCGATTGAGGAGGTCGCCCTGTACGGCGCGCAGATCCATGTGGTCGCTCCCGATCAAGCCATCCAATCGGACGTCGTTGCCTTGCTGGCCCAAGAGGGGATCGAAGTGCAGACAGTGAACTGGATCATCCCCTCTCTCGAGGATGTCTTTATCGCCAGCATTAAGGAAGAACGAGTTCTGATTTGAAACACTCCCGTCATAGAGTCGGTTTTGCGCTATATGGAAAGTGTGATATAATCTGTCGCAGGTATTTGACCAGGCCCTCCAGGAACAGCCTACTCCTTGACCTCCTGGACTAGGATCTGGTTAAATTCGCGTCATCAGCAGCTACTTCCCTTTACCACGTGGATGGCGGTGCCTTCCCTGAGCCAGCCCTCAGGATGATTAACATTCGGATGGCTCCATGGGCGGCGGGCTGGCGCACCCATGTCATAGATGATATGAGGAGGGAAGAAGGTGGAAAAGCGAATGAATCGTCGAGATTTCCTGCGCATGGCTGGCGCCCTCGCCGCGGGAGCGGCGCTCAGTGCTTGCGGCCCGACGGCCCCACAGGTCATCACGCAGATCGTGAGGGAGACCGTGGAGGTCACCAAGATCATCCCCGCGACGCCCATCGTCGAGACCAAGATCGTCCCTGCGACGCCCGCCGTCACAAAAGTGGTCGAGACCAAGGTCGTCGAGCAGACCAAGATTGTCGAGGTCA
>CAYPON010000104.1:0-11136 GCA_964412315.1 uncultured Anaerolineae bacterium
CGATGACGGCCTTGTCATCGGTGGCGATGTCGGCCAGGATTTTGGGCAGCTTGTAGTGGCTAGTGGCAACTGTTACCGGCGCCATGCCGCTCGTGCCTTTGGTCAGCGATCCCGTGCCATAGAGCAACCAGCAGGTGGCCGAGGTGCCTTCGAAGTCGGGGTACTTGACAAAAATGCCATAGGAGCGGCCATGCGTCGTGCCCAGGACACCGTTCAGGCTATCGGCGGCGTGGTTGAGGAACATATAGTCGAGCACCGCGCCCGCCATCTGCCGCAGCTTGTAATCCTCGCCGATGGCGAAATCGTAGACATTGATCAGCGGCGCAACGCAGATCGGATAGTAGGAGTTGGAGTGCCACTCGTCAAAGCCGTACCGCCCTCGCTGACGAAGCCATTCGGTGATGTACATGCGGCCTTTGGTGGCATGATAGAGGCCGCGCTGGAGGCTATTGGTGAACTCTTCGAGCGGGAAGAGTTGCCCCGCCATCCACTCCGCCACATGGAAGAGCAGGCGGTGGTTCTCGGAGCCCATGTACATCACCGTATCGCCCGGTTCATCCACCCAGTACTTGAAACCGAGCACTGCGTCTTTCATCATGGCGTTGATCTGTGGGCTGAGCCGCTGCTTCTCCCGTTCCCAGCACATCAGCCGCAGGATGCCCTGGATGACGAAATCAGCGCAGTCCTTGCGGGCGGCGATGAACTCGCACGTCTCGCGGATGACCCCTTCGTCCACCTCGTTGTAGCGGCCCAGCGCGTAGCGCGCCACCTCCGTCCAGATCGGTCGCCTTTCCGCGTTGGCGGCGTAATGCTCCAACACCAGCTGTTTGCGCTTTTCCAATTTGTCGTAGCCGAGCAGGGTTGGCGCCGGGGTCACCTTGTGGATTTCGTATTCGGTGGAGGTGAAGGGCTTGCCGTTTGCATCTACCCAGGTGCAGGCGATTTTGTAGAGGCCGTCTGCCAGTTCTGAACCCCGACAGAGGGAGAGCGCTCCGGCAGCGGTGGCCACGGCTTCGCGAACCAGTTTGCCCTGATCGGACAGGAGGTTCACTACCAGTGTGGTGCCTCCGCCAGGGGCGGCTCCCAGTTTGAAGCCGACCTCGTGTTCCGGGTAGAAAATATCTCGCGCCAGGCGAATGGACGATAGCTCCTCCTCGACGTGAAGGCGAGTCTGCAAAGGCATGTTCTCAGCCAGCGGGACGCGCGCATCCAGATCGCTATCGCTGACCTCCAGACGGCAGCCGATCTGCGCCATTCGCCCCAGCCGGAAAAGCCCGACGGTCAAGAGGTTCTCGCCCGGCTTTAGCTCCGCCTCGAAGTGGTATTCGTAGACGCCATCCACGGCCTTGACCGGATGGGCATCGGTGTCATAGACGATGGCGCCGTTGATGGCAACGACGGCGCGTGAGCTGATGCGCGTGACCAGCCGCCACTGCCTTAGCCCCGGCTTGTTGGGCTTGACGACGGTGGCGAGAAACGCCGCGCCCAGGGTGTTCTGGATATTATACGTGCCCCAGGAGAGGTATTTCTCCGGGCGGCGCACCAGGCTCCAACGGGCCGTCTGGCCACGGAAGGTCGCCTCCTCGCCCTCGCGGGGTGCACTGGCGAGAAGACAGGCGGCCTGTTCCATGACCTCAGCCATAGCAGCGCGTCCCACCGTCGCGCCGGCTCTCTCGAAAAAGGTCAGCCCCACCACCCGCTCGGACATGTCTTCGTAGAAAGGTCCCAGGATCAGCCAGGGCTTGATGATCTCTTTTGCTTGTACGTGACGCATGAGATTATCTTTACCAGCCATTTCATGCCTCCATTACAAACGGTTGAACTTCAACGTTGAACGTTCAACCGTTTTCTTCTTGCCTAGATGACCGCTAGCACGCCCTTCAGATAGCCGATGGATTCGGCCATGCCGGCGAGGGGATCATCTGGGTCCTTTTCATATTCCAGGGCGACGTGCCCCTGGTAGTTCAGCCGCAGCAGAGTGCGCAGGACTTGCGGGATGTCAATCACGCCGCGCCCGATCTCGATGTTGTATCCCTCCGGCGCGGAGGCGCTCACATCCTTGATGTGCAAGTCGTGTATCCGGTCGGCGACCGCCTCGATCTCCTTGACCGGATCGGCGCCCAGGCGCTTGATGTGGCCGATGTCCGGGCAGAGGCCCATGCGCTGGTCCATGTCCTTGACCAGACGATAGGCATCCGTTGCCAGGGGATATTTCTTGTCGCCGGGGCCATGATTATGGATCGCGATCTTGATGTTGTACTCTTTGACCAGTTGGTTGCAGAATGGCAACGCCTCGGGATCGGGGCTGGCGATGATGACGCCCATGCCGGCGGTCTTGGCGTACTCAAAGACCTGGCGGATGAAAGCCGGATCGTTGGGCATATAGACGACGCCGCAGCCCACCAGCTTCAAGCCCGCATCCGCGATCTGCTTCGCTGCCCCTTTGATCTGGGCGGGTGTCGCATCCAGCTTGAGATGGAAATCTTTCAGCGCGATGTACTCCACGCCCAGCCGCTTGGTCATGGCGATCGCCTCAGTCAGCGAGAACTTGCGCAGCGAATACGAGGCGATGCCCAGTTTTAACCGTTTGTCACCACTCATCTCCTAAACCTCCTCGAGTTTAGTATAAAGGTGAATTGCCATCGAAGGTCATTATAGACTGATGACACAAAGTGTCAATGGCAACTCGCTGGCCGTTCAGTGCGATTCTTGAGAAGACAAAGGGGGCGGGCTACGAACCGCCCCCTTTCGCAAATCGAGTCCTGCCATGGGTCCAGCAGCTTTGTGTTCGGATTCCCTAGTATACGACGCCCAGCTTGAGGTGCGACCCCGGATCCGTGGCGATCCGTGGATACGCCTCCGCCAGTTCGGAGAAGTGCACCACGGGAGTCACGATCTCCTCGCCGCTGATCCGGCCCTCTGCCAGCAGGCGCAGGCAGACGTTAAAGATGCGCTCCTCGTTCCAACGGGGGTGATCCCGATTCGGCTCGCTGCACGCGCGCGAGAAGATGAGGTTAGGGATATTGTGATGCGCCTCAGCCCCCAAATCCAGGCCCGCGTCGTACGGGGAGGGATACGCGCCAGCGACCACGTTGCCACCGTAAGCCACGGCGCGCAGGGCGTCCTGCAGCGCCCTGCGGCTGCCGCTATATTCAATCACCACGTCGGCGCCGCGCGCCTCGGTCGCCTTTTTGATCTCCAGGCCCGCGTCACAGGAGGCGGGATCGAGCACCAGGTCGGCCCCGAACCGCTTGGCAAGCTCCCTACGGCCGGTTAGCGGGTCCACGGCTATGATCAGGGCTGCCCCAGCCACCTTGGCGATCTGCACCGCCATAAGCCCGATGGCGCCCAGGCCAAAGATCGCCACGGCATCCCCCACACGCACCTGCCCGTCCCGGATGGCCCCCAGCGCGAAGTCGGCCGGATCCAGGCATACGGCGGACTTCCAGGACATCTGTGGGGGTAGCTTCCAGCAGCGGCCCTCGTCCCGCACCACTGTCTCCCGAAATCCGCTGTAGGCCAGCACGCGATCGCCGACCGCCACCTTGGAGACCTCCAGCCCGGCAGCCACAACAGTGCCTACGACCATGTTCCCGATGTGAAATGGATACGGCTCGTGAGGCTCCCCCGGCCTGAAGACCTTGTAGGTTCTGTCCAGCGGCCCGTGCTGTCTCACGTAACCCTTGAAGAAGGCCATCTCGGTGCCGTGCTTGGCCGCAGCGAACTCGGCGTGGATTCTCACCTCTTTGCTGGCCAACTCCGGTTCCCTATACTCGCGCCATTCCAGCTTTCCTGGAGCCGTGCAGACGATCTCCTTTGGCATTCCGACCTTTCCCTTCGTCTCTGAGATCTCATCTGCTGATCCGTGTGCCGACACCCAAACTGTGCCCTCGGATATCGTGCCCAGCGGCCAAAAGGCTTGCCCGTGCAGGGCGAAAGGGGGAACTCGCCCAGAGAGAGTAACATAGCATCAAGATATTCATAGTATACTCCTTGATTGGCCTCCCTCGTTCGACATGGACGGGCTTGATGTGCCGAACCGTCGCACATACTCCGCGTTGATCGCTGGCTGATCTTCGTATTCCGGATACATCCCGACGATAACGGCATCATTGTACTTGATCTGGCGAAACGTAGACTCAAAGGCCTGCTCAACCCATTCCGGCCTGTCGCACAGTCGTCCCGCCGCCAGGATCTTGAACGCCAGGCAGGGCTTATCCGTTTGCTGCATGGCCTCGAACATCCGTGGCGGATCGCCCTCGAGGTACACTTCCCTGAGCGGGATTGGCACATCGCCTAACAACGCCTTCAGTTCTTCACGAGTGCGATGTCGCTCGTAAACACAGCACATGAAAAAGTCTACATCCCACCCCTTGGTGACCACATAGTCCAACACTGCTGGTATGTGGGTCGAGACCCCAACCATGACGCCCGCGTCTCGGATCTTTTGGCAGTACTCTCGCACCGCCTTGATTTTGCCGCTCTTCCACAAGCTGTCGGTCACTTCGCCGTGATGAGCGATGCCTATAGTGCCAGCAGATGCCAGTTGTCCAATCAAATCAGGGTCATTGGGGTCTTCCTGCGCCAGCGAGATGTAGTGCATCTTGCCGCCCTGCTCGCGGAACTCTCTGTAGGATTCGAGATTGACTTTGGTGGACTGCCAGGTGTTGATTCCCAGTTCTTCGCAGCGCCGCAGAAGCTCCAGGATTCGCTCAGGTGTAAAGTAGCGCTTCATTTGCCGACTGACAAGGCGCGAAAGGTGTGAGCCGCCGTTGATCGGATTCCCGCCGAGGATCAGGCGCGAGACGGAGTGCTCTCCGAACTTGATCTGTGGCATGTCAAAACGAGTTGTCTCGAGCATGATTCGTCCTTTTTAGATCATCGTTGCGCTGATAGTTTCCCTCTTGAGCGTTGCTGCCCCCGGTCTTACCGCGGAGCACGCAGAGGCCGCAGAGAAGATAATGGAGAACTCGGCGTTCTCTGCGGCCTCAGCGGTGAAAACTGGCCGGGACACTTAGGCAACACTTGACGGGGAGACCACTGTTGAGCTAATCCTTCCTCTCTCCATAGCCTAAGCTGCACGCTGCCCCCAAACTGAGATGCACCCGTCCCGGGGACTCGTCAGGTCTTCACATCCAATTACTTGTGCTTATCCGGTTCGTCCCAGAAGAGGCTCTGGATCGGCACAAAGCCTTCGTCGTTGAGCGTGTTGTCAAAGGGGTAGCCACCTTTGAAATTACGCAGGCCATTCTTGACGATAAACGGGTGCGGTATCCAGCCGACGGTGGAGATGGCTGGCAG
The DNA here is from genome assembly GCA_964412315.1 of uncultured Anaerolineae bacterium. GTDB lineage: Bacteria > Chloroflexota > Anaerolineae > JAAYEA01 > JAAYEA01 > CAYPON01. The sequence continues at coordinate 5,302 of CAYPON010000104.1, forward strand.
TTCCTCCGCCCAGATGTCGGTGACGCTCTTGAACATTTCGATGCGCTTTTTCTCATCCGGCTCCATCAAGATTCGATCAATGGTGTCCCAGATCTTGCGCACGTAATGATCCGCCGGCGGCTCCTCGGCTAGGGTGTTGGTCTTGTCTGAGCGCCAGTATCCCCAGGCCAGACACCAGGGCACGTCCCACATCTGGCCTGTCCAGGTGACCGGATCCAGAAGGGGCACGGCTCCGCGCCCGGCACCATACTGGTACCACTCAACATCGTTGGTACTGATATGCTTCTCCGAAAGCGAGCGTTCTACGTATTTCCAGGCGCACTTGATACCCACGGCGGCAAAGTACTTGACGATCATCCCTATTTCATCCGCCGAGGCGGTGCCGGTGTCGGCGATATAGCTCTCGATAATAAAGCTGACCGGCTCATTGCTGCCATCTTTCCACAGGCGGAAGCCATCGGGGCCTTTCTTGTAGCCCGCTTTATCGAGCAACTCATTCGCCTTCTTCGGATCGTACTCGACGTACGCTTTGAGAGCCTTCTCTGAATAATACGGCGAGCCTTTCGCCGGCGTGTACTGCCCGACCGTGCCTCGGCCATCGAAAATCAGCTCATTGATCTCCTTGCGGTTGATGGCATGTGAGAGGGCGATACGCACATCGCGGTTCTGGTTGAACTCGCGCAGGCGCTTGCTCTTGGTAGTCTGGTTGGGGACGACTACATTGAAGCCAGTGGGGAGGACATCCACGACCTTGTAATCGCCTTTTTGCTCATTTTGCTTGTAGAGCGTGTAATTCGCCGCTGAGGTATGGCGTGCAAAGAAATCAATCTCGCCGTTGAGGATCCACATGGTTAGCACGTCCGGGCTGGTGAACAGGCGATGGGTCAGCTTGTCCATATAGGGTAGCTGGTTGCCGTCCTTGTCCACTTGGAAGAAGTAGGGGTTGCGCTCCATGATGTACAGCTCATCCGACAGCTTGCTCTTGCCCACGAACGGCATGACGACTGGCTTTTCGGGGTTGAGCCAAAAAGAGTCCCGATCGGCAAAGTACTTGTCCCAGGCGTCAAAGCCCGCCTTCTTGGTCGCCTCCTCCAAGGCCGTCTTATTGTCGGTGGTGTCAATGTGGAATTTCTGCATATAGTGCCCGGGGTTGTACGGTATCAACCAATGCCCGCACAGCTTGTAAGGGAATAGCGGGTTGGGGTCGGCGAACTTGATCTTAACCGTATACTTGTCTGGACATTCCACGATCATCACGGTCTTCTTGGGTCCGGTCGCCCAATCGGGACTGATGGAGGGGGTCAGCCTCTTGTCCATCAACTGGCGCTCATACCACCATTTGAAAGCGTCGCTGTCGAAGGGCGCGCCATCGGACCACTTCATCCCCTTGCGCAGCTTGTAGGTGAACTCGGAGGCGGTGGCGTTCTGCTCCCATGATTCGCAGACATTGGGCCGGACGCTCACGTCAAAGTTCCAGGCGTTCATGGTCTGCGCATTGAGCTTGGTCGGCCCGACACGATCCGCGACACCCTTGTGGCCACGACGCAGGGTGCCACCGTATTTGCCAACCGTCTCCAGCAGCGGGCAGACACAGGGGTTCTGCGGCAGGCGCTCCTCTACAGGTGGTAGCCTCCCCGCCTTGACCAATTCAGCCAACATGGGAGCTTCTTTGTACTTAGAGACCGGCTTCGGCGTAGGGGTGGGCGCTACCGGTTTGGGCGTGGCGGTTGGCTCCGAAGGCTTGGGCGTGGCCGTTGCTGCCGGCTTGGTCGGCTCCGGCGGCTTCGGCGTCGCCGTGGGCGCTGCCACGGGCTTCGTCGGTGCGGGTGTAGGGGGGGCTTTGGCGCAGGCCTGCACCGCCGCCCCTATGATCGCGATGGCCGACACCTTCAGAAAATCACGACGGCTTAGTTTCTTATTCTCAAACATTGCTCTCCTCCTTGCTAAGTTCAGAAGATCATGACACTCGTTGTCTAACTCTTCGCACGTCTTCCCTTTTCGGCTTGCACCTCCTTTTCGGTAGCACTGCTCGTCAACGGGCTGACGACGTACCGAAAGATAGCTTCTCCCCTTATGCCACACCCTTTGCAGTCCCCTTGGTACGCCCCCCTGTCGTTGCCTGCCCCAGGCCTCGTCAAACCGGGCGGGACGATCGCGGCGTCTGCACAGAACGGAGAGCGCTCTCCATGTGTCGCTCAATACTCCTGACACTTCCGTCCACGTCCCCAGCGTTGACGCGGGCTATCAACTCTGCATGCAAGTCCAGTCGCTCATGCCAGATAACCGCTGCCTTGCGGTTAGCTTGAAACATGAGAATGGGGCAGATGAGGGTATGTAAAGTGCTCAGCAGGTGACGGTTATTCGCCTGACGCCAGATCAACTGATGTATCCCCAAGTCAGCCATGAGATAGACTGCAACGTCTTGGCTGGCAATGGCCAGTTCCATTTCTTTCCTACGTGCCTCCAGGGCGGCGCGGTTCTCTGGCGACGTGTTCCGCGCCGCAAGTTCGACAGCCCTTCTCTCCAATAATAGACGTACCTCGCATAACTCGCGAAAGTCCTTTTCGCTCAGCTCGATGACGTAGCGGCCGGCGGTCTTAGTGGCGATAAGCCCCTCTTTTTCAAGCTCCATGAGGGCCTCGCGCGCCGGCGCAGGGCTGACCTGGAACAGAGCTGCCACCTCGCGGGTAGCCAACTTGGTGCCCGAGGGAATGCGACCCTGGATGATAGAGTCGCGCAGCCGGACGATTATCTGATCTTTCAAAGAGCTGCGTTCGAGCCCAAGCCTCTCACTGGCTTGAGGACACAACGATAACAGCTTACTGCGCAAATGCCGTGGCCTCCATATATTATATAACCTATGCTATATAATATACCAAAAGTATAATATAGAAAGCCTGTCTTGTCAAGCTCCTAGGGCAATTGCATCTAAATTTAAAGTTGACCATAACGACCAAACCTGAGCATTCCAGCGCATAGATATGGCCTGTTTTCTGCCGATGGCATCGCCCGGTCCTCTCGCAATAGTCATATCAGAGCAAATGGAGCCTTAAATGGTCATATTACATCAGTGTTGGTGGCCAAGAAGGCTATTTTGACGTTATCTCAGTCGTGTTCCGGACTTGACAGAATAAGATGCGATTGCCCTACCAACCTCCTGATGGAGCTTGACCAGGGCTTGTGCAAAGTCAACGCGGAGGCAGTGAATTGCAGCGATTTGTCACCCTGAGCGGAGCGAAGGGTCTCCTTTTCGCGGGTGGTGAGATGCTTCGCTGCGCTCAGCATGACAGTCACACGACTTTGCACAGGCTCTGAGGAGGTTTCGTGAAGGGCTTGCGCAGCGATTCACAATTGTGATGCACTACAGACGGAATGTGCTAAATCGGTCAGCACTAGCTATTGTGACCTGTCAAAACATGGCGGGGTTGACAACCCTGCCTGGAATCGCAAATCCACTACATCTTGTGTCTCCATGCTCCCAAGCACCCATATACTGTATTAGCGAATCGCTGCGCACCCCCGTGAAAGGCGCGGGTTGACAAAGTGGGACTTTCATGGTATAGTATTGCACGCCAATAGGGAGGGAAAGGAGAGCACATTGTCACGCTTTTGGCCCAAAAGCAGTGCCTTGTGCTTTTTAGTTCATGAGGAGGATGGTGAATGATCCAAGTCGAAAATTTGACCAAATATTACGGAGACTATCCTGCCATCGAAGATGTGACTTTCAACGTCGAACAGGGGGAGATCATAGGATTCCTCGGCCCAAATGGGGCAGGGAAGACCACGACGATGCGCATCCTCGCCGGCTACATGCCTCCCACTAGCGGCAACGCGCGGGTGGCCGGCTACAATGTTTTCACCGAGTCGCTCGAGGTGCGACGGCATATCGGCTATATGCCGGAGACGGTGCCTCTCTACACCGATATGTCGGTGCGGTCGTACCTGGATTTCATGGCGCGTTTGCGTGGCCTGCGGAAACCCCAGACGCAGATAGATAAAGTGATGGAGACAATGAACATCCAGGACGAGGCCAACACGCTCATCGGCCACCTCTCCAAAGGGTACCGGCAACGGGTTGGGGTGGCCCAGGCGCTGGTTCATGATCCCGATGTGCTGATCCTTGATGAGCCGACGATCGGGCTGGATCCTCGACAGGTGCGCGAAACACGGGAGCTGATAAAAGGGCTGGCCGGAGATCACACGATCATCCTCAGCACCCATATCCTGTCAGAGGCCAGCCAGGTCTGTGGCCGAATCCTGATCATCAATGAGGGCAAGATCGTCGCTGAGGACACGCCGCAGCGCCTGACCGAGAGTTTGAAGGGGCATGACAGGCTCTTGATTCGTGTCAAAAACCCGCCACCCTCCATCAACAGGGAGCTAAAAAGCGTGGCGGGTGTCTTGTCCGTCGAGGACAACAAAGATGGGACGTTCGAGGTATCTTGCGCGGTCGGGAAGGACAACCGCGCCGAGATAGCGGCTCTGGTCGCAGGGCGTGGTTGGGGGCTTTTGGAGATGAGGCCGCTGGTGATGGGGCTGGAAGAGATCTTCCTCAAGCTCACCCAGGCGGAGGAGGAGGTGGAGACGAATGCGTAACGTGCTCATCATCGTCAAACGCGAGTTACAGGCCTACTTTGTTTCTCCTATCGCCTATGTGATTGCGACGGCCTTTCTCGCCATCACGGGATACCTCTTTTCCATGATCCTGCATTATTCCCGCGAGGCGACGCTGCAATACCTGTTCATGAACATGACCACCATTTTGCTCCTCATTGCGCCGGTTCTGACTATGCGCCTACTGGCGGAGGAGCAAAGCAAAGGCACCATCGAGCTATTACTCACTTCGCCGGTGCGCGATTGGGAGATCGCCCTGGGGAAGTATCTGGCCAGCCTGGGGCTGTTCGCCGTCATGCTGATTCTGACGGGGTATTATCCCGTTCTGCTCCGCATCTACGGCAACCCGGACTTTGGCCCTATCTGGGGCGGCTATCTGGGCGTCTTCTTGCTCGGCGCCACCTTGCTGTCGCTCGGTTTGTTCACCTCTTCTCTGACCAGCAATCAGATCGTTGCCGCCGTCTTGGGCTTCGTGCTGGTGTTGGCCTTTTGGTTGCTGGGCGCGCTTTCCGGCATCGTGACCGGGACTCTGGGCAACGTGGTAAACTATCTGGATCTCTCATCGCATTTCAACGAGTTCCCGCAAGGGGTCATTGATAGCAAGGATGTGATCTACGCGCTCAGCATCATCACCGGAAGCCTGTTTCTCACCACCAGAATCCTGGAAATGAGGAGGTGGAGGTAATATGCTCGCTCAAGCCCGAAAATTCTCGCCTTATGTTGCTTTAGCCGGGGTCGCGGCTCTCATCATCGGAGCAGCCCTCCTTCTCCTCAGCGGCGGCAAGCTGGAACTCCAGAACGAAATCCCTCTGGCTGTGGGTATCCTCCTGCTGGCTATCTTCGCTTTGCTGAATCCGGGCCAGGTGCGCGAAGCTGTCACCGGCCGGACGGCTCGCTATGGCAGCAATGCTCTGGTGATGTCGCTGGCCTTCATTGGCATCCTGGCGATGCTTAATTTTCTCTCGGTCAGGCATCACAAACGCTTCGACCTGACGCAGGAGAAGCAGTTCTCGCTCTCCAACCAGACGAGGCAGGTCCTGAAAGCCCTGAAAAGAACGGTCAAGATTACTGCGTTCATGAGAGGCGGGGAGCAGTATGGCCAACAGTTGGAAGCCCTTCTCAAAGAGTACACCTCGCATACGAACCAGATACAATTCGAGATCGTGGATCCGGACCTCAAGCCAAGCCTGGCGCGCCAATACCAGATCGTCTCTTATAACA
>CAYPON010000105.1:0-8750 GCA_964412315.1 uncultured Anaerolineae bacterium
TTACGACCCTGCCGAGCTTATGGGACCCTTCGACCCATTTATCATCGTGCCACGCCTGGCCGTACCGTGGAAAATCGGTATCCCCATGCTGCCTGCCCGGCATCTGGTCATCCGCTCGCAGCATGTGGCTTTCAAAGAAAGGCCGTATTACATGCCGCCGACGCCGACACCCGAGCCGACACCGACTCCGTGAGATCAGGAGAGTTGTTTGTGACTATTGGAGACACTTGTCTGCTTACCAGCGATGAACGAGGGGCTTCCACAATCTCATACGCCATCCTCCTTCCCTTGTTTGTGATGCTGCTTCTGGGGGGCTATTATGTCTGGGAGATTATCGCCATGCGGCAAGCGCTGGACCGCGCGACATACCTGGCTGTGCGGGAGTTAGCCAAGCCGGATGCCAATATTGCTTACACTCCCCCCCGTGCCGAAGATTTGAAGAACGATGCCTGGGAAAAAATCTCCGGCATATTGGAGGCTGACCCGCTCATCTATGCGCAGTTCGCAAGGCATGGGGCTGATCTCCGCCGTTACCTGACCACTGACGCGGACATAGACCCTTTCCCCGGCCAGCCCACCGAGCGCGAAGGGCCAGTGCAGAGCAGCGTTTTGTTCGAGATTCGCGCCACGTTGCGCATCCCCTGGCTGGTTCAGATCCCCTTCCTGCAAGCGCGACAGAGCTTTTCCGTTTCGTCAAGGCATATCGGGTCTTTCTACCACTCCGAGTACTTTCGTCGCGGGCAGAGGCCCTCGGATCCTGAGGGCAGAGACTGGCACGTCTCGCCATGGCCGTCCTCCACGCCAGCGACCCCGGGGCGAGCACCGCTCCCCGGACCCTAGACCTTCGGGGTCTTTCGTTCAGATTTGACAAAATGCTCAAATCAGCTATCATATAGATTCTAACTGTATTATATTCGGAAAGGAGAGAGGGAGTTGGCGAACCTCAGGTCGGCGATCAAAAGGATAAGGCAAACAAAGAAGCGAACACCGCGCAACAGCGCGGTGCGTTCCAGGGCGCGGACGTTCGTGAAAAAGGCCACCCACCTGTTAAGTGAGGGACGCCTTGAGGAAGCGTCCCAGGCGGCACTGCAAGCGATCAGTGCTCTGGATAGGGCAGTGACGAAGGGTGTGCTGCACGGGAATAATGCGGCCCGTCGCAAGTCTCGCCTGATGAAAAAGCTCAATCAGGCCCGCGCTTCGGCTGGCGAACAATAGGTGTATTGTAAAGGGAGTGGGCAAGGATGTTTCGGGATGTTCTGTCCGGGTTTGAAGGCGCGTTCCTCTCGGCATATTCGCCTGCGCTCCCTTTGGATTTGCAGGTTCGGTTTTCCTTCCATCATCACCATACACAGTGGATGAAGCGGCGCTAAGGCGTCGTCGCCTGCTACAGTTCCGATTCATCCCAAAAGACTAGTGCAACGCTAGTCTTTTTTGTTTTTATGAATTTGACTATGGAGAGCAGCTATGAATGGGCGATACCATTGGGATAAGCAATTGCCACATGGCGTGGCAGACCTGTTCTTCGAGGAGGCGGCGCGGAAAAGGGCGGCAGAGGATGTCCTGAGAAGCGTCTTTCTCTCCTGGGGGTATACTGAGATCATCCCGCCCACCTTCGAGTATTACGAAAGCCTGGCGACGGAGGCGGGCGCGCAGTTGCAGGAAGAGATGTACCGTTTCTTCGACCGGCAAGGCCATATCCTGGCTTTGCGGGCGGACCTGACGATCCCCACGGCGCGCATCGTCGGCACCAAGCTTTTCGACCAGCCCCTGCCGCTGCGCTTTTGCTATACCGCCAGCGTGTTCCGCTATGAGGAGCCACAAGCCGGAAAGCGTCACGAGTTCAGCCAGGCGGGGATCGAATTGATCGGCGCTGCCAGCGAGCAGGCGGATGCTGAGGTCGTGGCTCTACTGGTGGAGGCACTGCAAGCTCTTGGCCTGCGCGACTTTCGCATCAACATGGGCCAGATCGGGTTTTTCAAAGGACTCTTCCGCGAGATTGCCGCGAGCGAGGAGGAAATGGCTCTTCTCCGAGAGGTCATTGATGTCAAAGATCACGTTACGCTCAATCGGCTGCTCTCCAAGCTCAACCTACCTCCAGAGATACGAGAACTGTTCGCCACTCTTCCTGAATTGCAGGGTGGCCCAGAGGTTTTGCAGCGGGCGCAGGAGCTTTGCGCCCAGCCTGCAGTCTGCGCTGTGCTGCAGAGCCTCCGCCGAACCTATGACCTCCTGGAGGCCATCGGCATCGCCGATCACATCTCCCTCGATTTGGGTCAACTGCGCGGCATGGAATACTACACGGGGCTTCTTTTTCAGGTTTTCGCGCCGGGGATAGGATTCCCGATCTGCGGAGGTGGACGCTACGACAATTTGATCGCACATTTCGGCCCTCGTCTGCCGGCGGTGGGCTTTGCCATCAGCCTGGAGCGCGCCCTCCTCGCTTTGCAGCGCCAAGCCCGTTGGGAAGTGGACATCGCCCCTCATCTCGTCCTGCCGGGGCAGCCGTGGCCAGAATGCTTCCAGATAGCGGCGGAGGCGCGGCGGAGAGGGCTGCGCGTTGAGATGGACATCTCGGGAAGGACAGGCGGGGAGTTGGCCGGCTACGCCAGGAACAAGAAAGCGCATCGCGTGTTGTGTTGGGAGGGGGGCGGACAATGGCGGCTTATGGACGAGCAGGGGGAAAAGCTCCTCGACCGCCAGGGGGTACTGAAGGAGATCGGCACATGGAACGCTTGACGATCGCTTTGCCCAAAGGGAGGTTACTAGCGCGGGCGCGGGGGCTATTCCACGGCCTGGGCTGTCGAGATTTGCAGTTGACGGATGACTCGCGCAAGCTCGTTCACGAGGACTTAAGTGGCCGCTGGCGTTTCATATTGGCTAAAGCCACGGATGTGCCCGTTTATGTCGAGTATGGCGTAGCCGATGCCGGCATCGTCGGGCTGGACGTGCTGCGCGAGTCCAATAGCGACGTGTACGCGCCCCTCCCTTTGGGCTTTGGGCGTTGTCGCGTCGTCCTCGCTGCGCCTCGTGCGCGCGCCGCCCGTAATCTGCGCCTGGAGACCGGCCTGCGCATTGCGACCAAGTATCCTCGCATCTCGCGGGACTATTTCATGCAGCGGGGCCTTTCCGTGGAGATCATCGGCCTGACCGGCTCGGTGGAGTTGGCGCCGAATGTCGGCTTGGCGGATCTCCTGGTGGATGTCGTGGACACTGGCAGAACGTTGCGCGAGAATGACCTGGTGGAGGTCGAGGAGATCATGCGCTGCGAGGCTTATTTGATTGTGAATCGGGCTAGTTACGTGTTGAAGAGCGAAGGGATTAAAGCCCTCATCCGAGACCTGGCGACGTTATCAGCCGGTGAGAAAAGGAGAGTTCCATGAGCCTTTTGCGAATTTACGCTAACGCCGAGGAAGCGCGTCGCACCTTGCTGAAACGCTGCCCACCCGCTGAGGTGTCCGTCCCGGCTTCCATCCGCGAAAGCCTGCGCCACATCTTCAGCGAGGAGATCTCGCCGGAGGAGGCGGTACGGCGGATTCTGGCCGACGTGCGCCAGCGGGGGGATGCTGCGGTAAGGGAGTGGACGGGGCGCATTGACGGCCCCCAGCTCGAAAGCCTGGAGATCGGCGCCGACCAAATCGCTGCGGCGCGAGCGTCTATACCTCCCGATCTGTCGGCGGCCCTGGAGCTGTCCGCCGCGCGCATCCGCGCCTTCCACGAACGCCAAGCTATTCCTTCCTGGTTCGATCTGAACCTGGGCGGCACGCTCGGGCAGATCGTGCAGGCTCTACAGCGGGTGGGGATTTACGCCCCAGGTGGCACGGCTCCGTTGCCTTCCTCACTGCTCATGGCGGCCATCCCGGCGCGAGTGGCCGGTGTGGAGGAGATCATCATCACTACGCCGCCACAAAAGGCCAGCGGCACTGCCTCGCCCACGATCTTGGCAGCGGCGGCCATTGCTGGCGTGGATCGCGTGTTCTGCATTGGGGGCGCGCAAGCCATCGCCGCGCTCGCCTTTGGCACGGAAAGTGTGCCGCGCGTGGACAAGATTTGCGGCCCCGGCAACCTGTTCGTCACATTGGCCAAGCGCCAGGTCTATGGGTGGGTGGGCATTGATGGCCTGCCAGGCCCCACGGAGACACTCATCATCGCCGATGAAGCTGCCGATGCCGAAAACGTGGCGGCGGACCTTCTCGCGCAGGCCGAGCATGATGTCATGGCCTCGGCGATCCTGCTGACACCTTCGTCGGAGTTGGCTAGGCACGTCCAGGCAGTGGTGAGCGCGCACCTCTCTCGCCTGGAACGGCAGGAGATCATCGCCGGCTCCTTGGCCGAACATGGCGGCATCGTCATCGTAAAGGATGTCGGAGAGGCGCTTGAGCTGGCTAATGAGTATGCTCCGGAGCATCTCTGTCTCGATGTGGCTGACCCCTGGCGCTATCTGGATCGCATTCGCAACGCGGGCGGCATCTTCTTAGGGAGCCTCTCCTGCGAAGTACTCGGCGACTACGTCGCCGGGCCAAGCCATATTATGCCCACGGCCGGGACAGCCCGCTTCGCCTCGCCCCAAAATGTGGCCGATTTCGTCAAGATCACCAGCCTGGTCGCTCTCCACGCTGGTGAGGTGGAAAAGCTTGCGCCTGCTGCTGCCCGCATCGCCGAGGCGGAGGGCCTGACTGCCCACGCCGCGGCTGCCTGGCGCAGGTTAAGAGGAGGAGAAAGATGAACGGACGACGGGGGGCGATCCGCCGCCAGACGCGCGAGACGACCGTGGAGGTTGATCTCGACTTGGATGGAGCCGGGCGGTACGAGATCAATACGGGGGTCCCCTTCCTCGATCACATGCTCTCCCATGTCGCCGTGCACGGCATGATAGACCTCACGATCCATGCCAGCGGTAACACAGCGGTAGATGACCATCACACGGTCGAGGACGTGGGCATCGCGCTGGGTCAAGCTTTGCGCGCCGCCGTAGGTGATAAGCGGGGCATCGCGCGCTATGGCAGCCAGCTTTTGCCGATGGACGAGGCATTAGCTCTGGTGGCGCTCGACTTTTCCGGGCGGGGACTTTGTGTATTCGAAGCATCTTTCCCAACGGAAACGGTAGGCCGTTTCGACGCGCAGCTTGTCGGCGAGTTCGCTCGCGCGCTGGCGGTGAACGCCGAGATGACGTTGCATATCCGGCTGCTCTGTGGGACGAACAGCCATCACATCGCCGAGGCGATCTTCAAGACGCTGGGGCGTGCTTTGCGTCAGGCGGTCGCTTTCGATCCGCGACAGTCCGATATCCCCTCCACGAAGGGAGTGCTATGATCGCCATCATAGATTACGGCATGGGCAACCTGCATAGCGTAGAGAAGGCGCTGCAGAAGGTGGGTGCGCAAACGGCCATCGTGGCCGAGCCGGAGGGGATCAAGGAGGCGGAAGCACTGATCCTGCCGGGCGTAGGCGCGTTCGGGAAGGGAATGGAAAACCTCCATCAACGTGGATTTCCCCAGGTTGTCCGCGAGTGGGTGGCCGCGGGCAAGCCGCTCCTGGGCATCTGCCTGGGGTTACAGCTCTTGTTCGAGGAGAGCGAGGAGATGGGAATCCACGAGGGCCTGGGATTGCTTCCCGGACGGGTGATGCGCTTTCAAGGCCCCTTGAAGGTTCCCCACATCGGTTGGAATCAGATCCACCCCGTTCAGCCCTCCCCTATACTGGAAGGGATCACCGACGGCAGCTATGCCTATTTTGTGCATTCTTATTATGCCCAGCCGGCAGACCCCACCGTCGTCCTGGCCACGACCGATTATGGGGTTGAGTTTGCCTCGGTCGTTGGCAAAGGGAACGTCTTTGGCCTGCAGTTTCACCCCGAAAAGAGCCAGGCGGTCGGCCTCCGCATTCTGCGAAATTTCGTCGGGAGTTTGATAAATGATTATCTATCCCGCCATTGATCTGCGTCAGGGACGATGCGTCCGTCTACAGCAGGGGCGCAAAGATAAAGAGACCGTCTACGGAGAGGATCCGGTGCTGGCCGCTCAACGGTGGGCGGAGGAAGGAGCTGAGTGGCTGCATGTAGTCAACCTCGACGGTGCGTTCCAGGACGGCGGACATGCTGGCGGTGAAGGCTTGCCGCCGAACTTGCAGGCATTGCAGGCTATCGCGGCGGCGGTGCCACTGCCCATTCAATTTGGCGGCGGGCTGCGCCGTTGGGCCGATATCGAGCGCGTTTTCGAGCTTGGTGCGATGCGGGTCATCCTGGGGACAGCAGCTTTAGAGAACCCCAAGTTACTGGCGCAGGCTCTGGCACGATACGGCGCGGAACGGGTGGCCGTTGGCCTGGATGCGCGGGATGGTTGGGTAGTGACGCATGGCTGGGAGAAGACCTCCACGCTCCGCGCCTGGGAGTTGGGGCTGCGGATGCGCGAGATGGGAGTGGTGCGGGCGGTGCACACCGACGTGGCGCGGGATGGGATGCTATCTGGCGTTAACGTGGCGGCGAGTGTGGATCTGGCGCGGAGGACCGGGTTGCGCGTCATCGCCTCCGGTGGCATTGCGGCTCTGGAGGAAATCCGGCAATTACGGCAACATGCCAGGGATGGAATTGAAGGAGCAATCATCGGGCGTGCCCTCTACACGGGCGATATTCGCTTGGCGGAAGCGATCCAAGCGGGAAAGGAGCCGTAAATGCTTGCGAAACGGATTATCCCTTGCCTGGATATCAAAGATGGGCGAGTGGTCAAAGGGATCAATTTTCTCAACCTGCGCGATGCGGGCGATCCTGTAGAGCAAGGTATCATCTATGACCAGGAGGGGGCGGATGAACTGGTGTTTCTGGACATCACGGCCAGCCACGAGCGGCGCGATATCGTGCTGGATGTAGCGCACCGCGTCGCTGCCTCCGTCTTTATCCCCTTTACCGTGGGTGGCGGCATTCGCACGGTGGAGGACATGCGCGCTATCCTTCTGGCCGGCGCGGACAAGATTTCCATCAATAGCGCGGCAGTCAAGACACCACAGTTGATCACCGAGGGCGCGACGCGCTTTGGGGCGCAATGCATCGTCGTGGCCATTGATGCCAAGCGCACCGATCCGAGCCGGGAGATACCGTCGGGCTGGGAAGCATACATTCATGGGGGGAGGATTCCCACCGGAAAAGATGCCGTGGCCTGGGCGAAAGAGGCAGAGGCGCGCGGAGCGGGGGAGATCCTGCTCACGAGCATGGACTGCGATGGGACGCAAGACGGCTACGATCTGCCGCTCACCAAGGCTGTAGCGGATGTGGTCTCCATCCCGGTCATCGCCTCCGGCGGGGCGGGTGCCCTGGAGCATTTCCGCGAGGTGTTGACCGTGGGTGGCGCCAGCGCGGCGTTGGCGGCCAGCCTGTTTCACTATCGCCAACTGACGATCTCCCAGGTCAAGGAGTATCTCGCCGGACAGGGGGTCGCTGTCCGTTCGTGTTTATCTACGGTTTCGTGGGGGTGAGAGGTGGAGCGGATCGAATGGGATGAGCAAGGGCTAGTGCCCGTGATTGTGCAGGATGCGCGCACGAGCGAGGTGCTGATGCTGGCCTATGCTAATGCGGAGGCCCTGGCGCGGACTCTGGAGAGCAGCGAAGCCCATTTTTGGAGCCGCAGCCGTCAGGCCCTATGGCGCAAGGGGGAGACCTCGGGCCACACGCAGCGGGTGCTAGAGGTGCGTTGCGATTGCGACGCGGACGTGCTGCTCTATCTAGTCGAGCCGCGAGGCCCTGCCTGTCACACGGGGGAACGCACCTGCTTCTTCAGGACGCTGGCGAAGCCAGGGGATGCCGGGCCAGAGGAAGAGCGCTTCGGCATCCCTGAACTGGTTGCATTGTTGCGTGATCGAAAGGAACATCCGCGGGAGGGTTCTTATACCTGTTCCCTTCTGGCGGCAGGGGAGAACCTCATTTTGAAAAAGGTGGCAGAGGAGGCGGTGGAGGTGGTCATCGCTGCAAAGGGGGAAGGCCACGAGAGGCTCATCTCCGAGGTGGCCGATCTAGTGTATCATGTGCTCGTTCTGCTGCTGCAGCAGGATATCGGGTGGCCAGAGGTGGAGGCCGAGTTAGCCCGCCGCCACCAGGCCCCTCGCAAGAGCAATGCGCCAAAAGAAAGCGGATGAAGGGCTATTGAGCAAGAGTGCGCGAAAAGCTATCTTCCCTTAACACGCCTGAATTATGCGCGCTCACGGAAACAATGCTACTCGCCTGCCAAACGGCAGCGAGTTCAGCCGCACGCGGGCATGGCGAACAGCGACGCACTGGCCAAGTGCCGCTGGGCGCGCCGGCTGCAATGAGGGATCAGGCGCGTTTGCTCATTAACCTCACTGCTTCTCTGAAGGCAACACTTATCGTTCCAGCCACAAACATTCCAAAGACGATGAGCATTGGCCCAAACCAATAAACCACCCCGGCCCCGATTGCGCATCCAATCAAAGGCCAGATGAAATTGCCAAGGAATCTGGTTTTGCTTGTTTGGGTTAGCTGTTCACTTATCGTGATGCCTATAGCAAAACCTGCTGCTGTCAGCACAGGGGCCAGCAACCAGAGAATGGCTTCTATAGCGGAACTATTCAATCTGGTAGCCAAGAGGAAAACAGCCATCCAAACCAAATAGAAAATGCCCGCACACGGGAGCGAAAGGATTATTCTAATCAGTGCTCCCCACAGGAATCTGATACCTATAGTAGGCTCTTTTGCCATATTTGTCCGGTGCGCAATATCCACCTATGCTTTCGCCTTGTACTCTTGC
>CAYPON010000105.1:8850-11124 GCA_964412315.1 uncultured Anaerolineae bacterium
CAGTTGCCGCCCGTGTAGCCCGTTCGGCTCCATCGGCACGTTAGGCGTCATCTCACCGGCGGTATCCCAAGATCCTTGCATATCTTCTCGGCCAGAATATCGCTGACTTCATTATGCCTGGGAACTGCCGACCTTCTGTTTAACGCCGGATTATGCCACCAAGAATGACGCCGGCCTTCCCTCAGCAGTTCGCAGCCTTGAGAACGAAGATACCGGATTAACTCGCTCCGCTTCATACGGCAATGTGCTCTTCTTGATAGTTCCCGCCGGCCGCGGCGATAGCCTCCTGCCTGTAAAACTCCAGGGCTTCTTGTAGAGTTAGTTTGAGACTATCCAATAACTCATCACGGGATGCTTCTTGACAATTTACGCCGGGGATTTCCTCTATCCAACCAATCCACCACTCGCCATCCTGCTTGATTACCGCTGTGTATAGATTGTTCATAGCAGAATCGGGCGTTACGGTTTCCATAGGTTCGGGCCGCGTCATTCGTCTGCGAGGAGGACGGGCCGGTATTCCATATAGCATTCCCGTTGCACTGATGTCCTCATCTATCTCGGGCCAATGTACCCCTTGTCCGCTCCCAATGATCTCGAAATGCTTGCGCTGTTCAGGCGTTGCTTCAGATAAGCGCCATGACCAGGCCAATGGCACACTGATCGTGCGGCCATCAACAAGATGGGCAATGATCAAATCATCCGTTACTTCTACCTCAGCAATGCGCGGTGCATCATTCACCACAATGTTCATTCCACGCCTCCAGGATTTCCTGCCGATAGTCAAGAATCAATCTGCGAATCCGGTTGAGCTCTGCAGGTGAAAAACCCTCGCTGAAGCTTAACGCGACAGGCTCCAGCCAAAACTTGCATACCATTCGCTCGCGCCGGACATGGACATGCTTTGGTTCGTAGCAATCAAAGCTGTAGAAAAAGAAGCGATATAGGCCAGGGATGCCGCGAACGGTGGGCACTATACATACCTCCAAGCGGCGGTAGGGTGGGTCTCGATCCACCGTTCTGATTGCGCACAAGGCCAGGCAAGAGCGGCCGGGCAAGCCCCGCCCTACTTCTTTGCTCCCCATTCTCTGGGGAATACGTCGCTTCAGAACACCCAGTCGCCCAGATGCACTGGACATCTGCTACGTGGCCTCCTGGTAGTTACCACGACCGGACCTGCACCGGTTAGCAGACGATAACTTCAGGGCACACCAACGCTTGGTTAGGCAATCAGTGCGGGTGGACAACTACAAGATTGCATGCTTTACTTCTTCTCAAAGACAGCGAAGATGTGCTGAAGACCGAATAATGGGCGCAACTCCATGCACCACTCCTGAAATCCTGCACGTTCAAGAGCATCTGAAAGACCATTCACATCATATTGAATCGTTTCATTGCAAATGGCTTCCATAATAGTATCGGACGGCAAATCGGAAAGGTCTAGCGTACAAGGTGCTTGCCAAGTGGAACACTCTGGATGTTCAGTAAGAAGGATTTGGTAAATCTTGCTGTCATCACAAATCGCGTAACAAGATTCGCGAATCCGATAGGGACCGCTCAAGTATTCGGTAACACGCAAAGTGAGCTTGCCATTATCCATACAGAAGCGAAGGAATCCACTCTCTTCTAGCTGCAACTTATGCCTGAAATTCTGTGCAATGCAGACAACAGTCCCACCCTCTCGCATCACCCGATGCAACTCTTTCAAGAAATCTTCGGGTTCAGACAGACTACCGAGTGTGCCGCTGAGTGCTGCCCCGTCGAATTGCTCGTTCCCAAAAGGGAGAGCTGTAGCGTCGGCAAGTATAACGCTCATCCTCAGGTTGTATCCCAATTTGTGAATATGCGAATGAAGTCGGCTGACCATGGTCGGCGAAGCATCAAGAGCAACCAGGCGTTTCACATGCGGAGCCAGAACAAGCGATGGGAAACCCAGTCCGCTCCCTACATCAATGACAAAATCGCTTCCCCGCAACTGGCTGATAAAGAATTTAGCTTCGGCTTCCAGTTCAGGCATCAACGAAATCTTGCCGTCGGGAGTAACAACCTCACCATACTCTTGCCGACGCGCCATTTCCTCATAGAAATACCAACTTTCAACAGATTTTACTCTCTCCACTTCTTCCCCTGTATGATGCGTTCTTTAACTCTTGGTCAATCTTCGCCTCACATCGGGAGCTACCCACCAAAGGCGCAATACGCTGCCATCGCGGTAGAGAGGGCAGTTACCCGCCCTCTCCCCGCACAGATCCCGGCGTGCGGTTTTCTCGCACCGGG
>CAYPON010000106.1:0-11102 GCA_964412315.1 uncultured Anaerolineae bacterium
TGGATGTCCAGCCTGGCGCGCACGGGCTGGTACTCGAACCCCTTGGCGATCTCCACATAGACCGGGCCTAGCGGCAGTTCGATGGGAAAGCGCCCATCCACGTAGGCATATTCCGTGGAGCCTAGCTTGGTGTCGCCCCCATAGTCCTCGAACCAGTTGTTATTCACCTCGTGGCGATGGCCGTAAGGTGGGAAGTAGCGACCATCAGGCGAGCGGAAATGGACACGCGCCGGCGTAGGCTTCCCTGTCGTCGCATCCTCGACTGTCACATGCAGCCATGTCTTTTGCGGTGTGAGCAGTTCCACCTTGACGGCAGCCTCCTGGCTTTCCGCCTGGCCTTTGCTAAAGACAGTGCGCATCGAGACGGGATGGCCGGCCATGGTCAAGGTGGCGTCGGGGCTGGCCATCAGGTCTATGAATAACTCGCGCGCCTGATCCAGGAGCGTCTCTTCCTCCCCCCAGCCCCATACAGGGCCGGCCAGCCAATCCTGGGGCACGAAGGCCGGCACAGCATATACCCTGGCGACGACGCCCAGGTCCAGGTCAACGCTGGCCCCTTCAACGGCGACCGGCTCGCTGAGCATGGCGCGCACTGTCTCCAGGCGGCGATGGCGGAGGGGATGGTAATGGCCCTGGTACAGCGTGATCCCGCCGATGGCCAGGCGATCCGCGCCCGTTGGCTCCAAGCGGATGCCGCGCAATGGTTTGTCGGGATAAGGGTTGGGCAGGGCATAGACCCAATAGACACCACCACCCGGATAACTTCCCTGGCTTGCTGCCGTTTGCATCCATCCCCAGGCGCCCCTGGGCGATGGCCCCCGCCAATCGAGCCGCTCGTGCTTATGTTGGGGCCGCGCGGCAAAGGAGAGCTGCCCCCAATCCACCTTCGCCTCGCCGATCTCGAAGCGACGCCGGATCGGCTGGCGATGTTCGCTCCCATCGGCATAGACCAGGACGTAATCCGCCAAATGCTCGCCGGGCCGCGTCACCACCCCCAAGCCAACGTCCGCCCGCTGGCGCTTCCCTTCGGGGTCATGGGAGGCGTTGCAGAAATGGGCAAAGAGCAGGTAGCTTGCCTTCCCAGAGAGAGGGATCGTCACCTGGCCCGCCTTGTCTCCCAAGAGGACAAAGCATTTCTGGCTGCCCTCGGCAGGGCCTAGCTCGAAGGGGATTCCCCAAAAAGCCTGCTTGCCCCCCAACATACCTTGCAGCAATGGCTCATATTGCGGATGCCAGGGTGCCGGCTTCCCTTCCGCCAGGGGCTGGTTGCTGCGCGACGCATTCCAAAAGGCCGAGAGATCCACGGTGGTAAAGTCCGTCATAAGTACACCTCCTTGTGTTTGTTTGGCCACATGATACTATGGAGCGGGATGGATGTCAAAACGGAGTGGAATCGGAAACAGATGTACGCCATCTTTGCCAGGATTGGGATTTTGCGCTTGGGCGCTTTGGTGGTAAGCTTTGCTTGGGTCAATCGCAGGATGAATAAGGTATGTTTTGTTATTATGCCAAGTTGTGGTACAATAGCGGCAGTCTCAGTGTGGGGCAGATTTTTGTGAGGGAGATTACCATGCGGCAGCAGATTGAAGATTTTCTCAAGTCTCTCGAAGTTGAAAAAGGCTATTCAGAAAACACACAACTGGCCTACCAAAATGATCTGACTCAGTTTTTGAGCTTCTTACATGGCCAAGCCAGGCATGTTACTTCCTGGAACAGGGTGACGAAACAGCACGTGATCTCGTACATCATGTACATGAAGGGCACCCTGGAGTACGCCTCCTCCACTACCGCGCGCAAGGTGGCTGCCGTCAAGTCCTTTTTCCACTATCTTGTAAGCAGCAAGCTGATCCAGGATGACCCTACTGCCACGCTGGATTCGCCGCGGGTCAAGAAGTATCTGCCCAAGCCGGTGTCGCGAGAGCAGATCGAGCGCCTGCTAGAGATGCCGGCCCATGATGCTACGCCGAGGGGCTACCGGGACAAGGCGATCCTGGAACTTCTCTATGCGACAGGGATGCGTGTGAGCGAGATCGTTGCCCTTGAAGTAGGAGATGTTGACTTGGCCACGGGAAGCATTCGCTGTTTTGGCAAGGGGGGCAAAGAGAGGATCATTCCTATCCATAACCGCGCCATTCGTGCTCTGCAGGAATATCTGGAAAAGGGGCGACGGGAGTTGCTCAAGCGGACGGCCCCTGAGGAAAAATCGCTCTTTCTGAATCCTCGGGGCGGGAGGCTGACACGCCAGGGGCTGTGGCTGATTATCAAGGGCTATGTGCGCGAGGCTGGCCTGACCGAATCTATCACACCCCATACTTTGCGCCACTCCTTTGCTGCCCATATGTTGGATGGCGGCGCCGATCTGAAGGATGTGCAAGAGCTTTTGGGCCATGCCAATATTTCCACTACTCAGGTATACACCCGGATAAACAGCGAGCACTTGCTCCAGGCAGGCGGTCGTCTCGCTTCTGCGAACGATTAAGAACGCCATGTTGACCAGGAAAACTTACGAAGAAGCGGCTAACTGCATTCGCCAACGCCTGCCCGCGCTGCCCCAGATAGGCCTGATCCTCGGTTCAGGCCTCAATGACCTGGAAAGCGCCATAACCGGCGCGGTGACGTTGCCTTACGCCGACATCCCTCATTTCCCTGTGCCCAATGTCGAGGGACACCGTGGACGCCTGGTGGTTGGCCATTTGGGCGGTCGCGAAGTGGTAGCGATGTGTGGCCGCGCCCATTATTACGAAGGGCACTCGATGCAAGAGGTCACGTTGCCCATTCGCGTCCTGCAAATCCTGGGGTTGCGGACGCTGATCGTGACTAATGCCGCCGGCGGTTTGAACCCGCACTTTCGCACTGGCGACTTGATGCTCATCGCCGATCACATCAACCTAGTCGGCATGACAGGCCACAACCCGCTACGGGGGCCTAACGACCCGACATTGGGCCCCCGCTTCCCGGACATGACGCAGGCGTATGATGCGGAGCTTCGCCGCATGGCATGGGAAGTGGCGCAAGAGCGCGGGATTCCCATCCATGAAGGGGTTTACGTCATGTTGGGAGGGCCTAGTTTCGAGACGCCGACGGAGATACGTTTTTTGAGAATGATCGGCGCTGATGCCGTGGGCATGTCCACCGCCAACGAAGTGACAGTCGCCCGTCACGGGAATACGCGGGTGCTCGGCATCTCAGCCATCAGCAATGTGGTTGCTGGCGACCCTGGCGCCGGCAAAGTCACCCATGAGGAGGTGCTCCAGGCTGGGGCGATGATTGTTCCCCGCCTGAGCGCCCTCATCCAGGGAGTTTTGCAGAGGATGTGAGCGGACGGGAAGCCGTGGAAAACATCTTGGCCAGAATGGTGGATTGGATCAATGCCTATGCCTTATGGCTTTATCTCGCCGGCACTTTGGCGCTTCTTGTCTGCATTCGGGATATGCTGGCTGCGCGGCGAGCGAAAAAGCGGACGATCTTTAAGCTGGAACGCGAGGTGGCCGCCGCTCGTGAATCGCGCGCTCTCTCCCTGGCTTTCTTATTCGTTGGCATCATTGTCGCCATTACAGCGGTGAAATTCTATCTGGCCCCTTCCTTTGCGGCTTTGCCGCCAACTGTTACGCCAACGGCCACCCTGTTTGTCTTTGAAGAGCCTCCCACCCGAACCGTAGTTTCCACACCCACCTTGCCCACCCCTACGCCAACATGGCGGCGGCCCATCCTGGCGCCGACTCCCACCCCTCCTGCC
Source organism: uncultured Anaerolineae bacterium (assembly GCA_964412315.1). Taxonomy (GTDB): domain Bacteria; phylum Chloroflexota; class Anaerolineae; order JAAYEA01; family JAAYEA01; genus CAYPON01. The sequence continues at coordinate 3,737 of CAYPON010000106.1, forward strand.
ACTTCGACACCTGTGCCGGTTAAGTGTCCCAGCCCGGGTGTTTGCATTCGTTACCCCGTAGATGGTATGCGCGTCGCTGGAGTGGTGGAGATCAAAGGAACAGCGACGATGGACCGCTTCCAGTTCTACAAGGTCGAATACGGCCTGGGAGAGAATCCCCAGCGATGGCATAGCATCAGCGAAATCCGCAGACAGCCGGTAACCGATGGCCTCCTGGATACCTGGAATATCACCGGCTTTCCGCCAGGCGTGTACATATTGCGCCTGACCGTGGTGGATATAACAGGTAATTTCGCTCCGCCTCATGAGATTCGCGTCATCATTGGCCAATAAGCCACAGGGCTTTCCCCGTTGTGTTGTCAACTCTGGAGAAAGGTGAGCTATCTATGCGCGTAAAATGTCATACCGCTCTCGAGGACTTCTCTGCCCTAAGTCGGGAGTGGGATGCGCTCCTGGAGCATTCCGTCACAGATGCGATCTTTCTGCGGTGGTTTTGGCAACGCGCCTGGTGGGAGGCTTATGGCGGGGGAAAAGCGCTGCGCCTGCTCACTGTGCGAAATGAGGCGGGCCGCTTGCTGGGGATTGCGCCGCTCTTTCATCACGAGGTGCTCGTCGCGGACAAAGGGGAGCCTTTCCCTGGGTTAAGCATAGAAAGGCCCCAAACGGTTCCCGCCGGCATCCCATGGCGCATGTTGCACCTCATCGGCGGCAGCGAGGTCTCGGATTATCTCGACTTCCTTGTAGAGCGGGACAGCGCGCCCGTTGTTTGCGAAGCCATGTTTCGCTACCTGTCTGAAGAGATGCGCGATTGGGATATGCTAGACCTGCATTGCCTGCCGGCCAGTTCGCCGCTTTTGGCTCATCTTCCCCCCTTGGCGGAGGCTAGAGGTTACAAAGCCGCCTCAACCCGCGAGGATGTCTGTCCCATCATCACCTTGCCATCCACATGGGAGGAGTATGTATCCTCTTTGGGCAGAAAGGAGCGCCATGAACTGCGCCGCAAGGTGACCAAGGCGGAGCGTGAAGCTTCCCCCAGTTGGCGCAAGACGGAAAATCCTGCAACTCTCGCGGAGGACCTGGCACTCTTTTTCCGCTTGCACGAGCAAAGCGATCCCGAAAAGGCTGCCTTCTGGGATGAGCGCACCAGACTCTTTTTCCGCGCCATCGCTGAAGGGGCACAGAGAAACGGCTGGCTGGAGCTGAGTTTTATCTACTTTGGTAGCCGGCCGGTGGGAAGTCTATTTTGCTTTGACTACAAAGGGGATATTTTGGTGTATAATTCAGGTTATGACCCATCGGTTTACCTGGCTTTTAGCCCCGGCCTGGTATTGTTCAGCTATATCATCCATGATGCCATCGCCAGGGGGCGCAAACGGTTCGATTTTTTGCGCGGGGATGAGCGGTACAAGTACGATCTCGGAGGCAAGGAGACGGCGGTATATCGCCTGACCATCGCGCCAGGCTAATATGCTCCTCGCCTGCTGGAACAGCCAAAGAGGGGCCGTTCGGTTGAGAAGCGGGAACGGCCTTTTCTATCGTGCTTTACACCTTAAGCTTCCTTGAAGGGCAAGGAGATGCAGCCTTTGTGCAGGAAATCCCTGCGCCCGTGGCCAGTGAAGCCACGGGAACAGGATAGTTCTGATAGTGGCCCGCATACGCGGGCAAGGTGGTGAACATGGCGAAGCGAACACCTCTGCTCCCGATCTTCTGGAAACAGCTTAAGCAGGTCCTGCTACCTACCGCTATCGTTTTCTACGTGGTAGCTCTCCTGGGAGTAACGTTCGAGAGCTGCCGGGTCGGACAGCAGGCAGGAGAGCTTGGGCAAGAAGTGACCGTCTTGGAGAAAGAGAAACAAACGCTTCAATACAAGCTCACAGAGGTCACGAGCGATGCCTATGCGGAAAAGGTGGCGCGGGAGGAGTTCAAATGGAGCCGGCCGGAAGAAAAAGTCTTCATACCGGTTCCCCAAACAGGGACCCCGCCAACTCAGCGTCCCACCACACCTACTCCGACGCCCTTGCCATCATCCGGCCCTACCGATAGATCGGCATCTCACTGGAAAGAGTGGATAGACCTGTTCTTCGGGCCTCGTGCACCAGCGGACTAGCTCGTGGGGATGTCGCCGTTGATCTTGTAGCCGTGCCGGGGCACCGTCTGGATATATTGGGGTGAGCCAGGAAATCGCTCTATCTTAGCGCGCAGGTTTTTGATGTGCATGCGCACTAGCCCTGGGTTGCCGACGCCAGGAGGGTAATTCCAAACCTCATGGAGCAATTGTGAGGTGGAGAGAACCTGGCCGGTGTGAGCCACCATATAGCTCAACAGCTCGAATTGCATAGGGGTGAGTTGAGCTGTGCGGCCCTCCATATGCACCCGAAAGGTTCGCGGATCGAGGGACAGCCCTGCTGCGGCCAGGCATGCTGGAGTTGGGCTTTTCTCCGCGCGACGCAAAAGCGCGCGCACACGCACACGCAGTTCAGCCAGATCGAACGGTTTCGCCAGGTAATCGTCGCATCCAGCCTCAAAGCTTTGGATCCTGTCTTCAATGGCCGATTTGGCGGTCAAAAAAAGCACCAGGGTGGAAGCCAGTTGCGGATCCGCCTTCACACGACGGCAGACTTCGATGCCATCTAAAAAGGGCATGGCGATATCGAGGATAGCCAGAACAGGATGCCGCTTGCGGAGTTTGGAGAGGGCTTCAATACCGTTGCCGGCTGTCTCTACCTCGTGTCCATCAGCCTGCAAGGCACGCTTCAGCATATCGTTGACGCTTTGCTCGTCATCAACGACCAGAATGAGAGCCACATCCACCTCGCGCAAAAGGTCCTGGAAATGATCACAGCAGTTGATGCAATGCTATTCTAGTTGCAATTATAGCACGCCAATATCCATTTGTCAAATAACTACCATGACATTTTGAGAAAAAGCAAGCAGTCAGGACTTGCGCGGGGATACCGCCCTATCCAGAGGAGGGCTTGCGGCTTAGGGCGAGGCGAACTTGGCCTCGCTGGCGATAACCCGCCGGGTTAGCATGTACCAGCCACGAATGGTGCGGAATCGGTCACTCGCATCGAAAAGGGGGCCAAGCTGCACGTTGTGCACTCTTCTAGAGATGGCATAATGATAGACAGGATAATACAAGAGCAGCGACGGGGCCTCTTCAGCATAAAGTTGTTGAAACTGGTCATACAGGCGTTTGCGCACTTCGGGATTCCGGTTCAGACGCCCCTCCTCCAAAAGTATATCCAGAGCATCGTCCAACAGGCCGGCGAAGTTCTGGCCAGGATCCTCAGCCTGGGTGGAATGCCACAGCGGGTAGGGATCAGGATCCAGCGGCAGTTGCTGCCATTCGTACAAAACAGCCTCGAAGCGGCGAGGCTTGAGATAATCGCGAATCAACTCGGCGACTCCAACGGCCTGTGGAGTTGCTTTGATTCCCACTTCGGCCCATTGGCGTGCCAATTCCTCGGCGATCTTGACGCGCCTGGCTTCCCCGCTCGTCAGTAACGTGAAAGCCAGTTTCTTGCCCGCTTTATGCCGTTCCTCTGCTTCGTCCACCTCCAACCAGCCCGCCTGATTTAGCAACTGGGCGGCACGCTCCGGGTCATAGGCGTACTGTTTGATGGCGGGATCATAAGCCCAAGAGTAAGGAAAGATCGGGCTATGCGCGACAACGCCCTGCCCGTTCAAAAACTGATTGATCAAAGCCTGGCGATCCGTGGCGTAAAGAAGCGCCTGGCGGACCACCTTATCTTGGAAGAGCGGAGATTGGCAATTCAGGAAAACCAGCGCATAGTCCGCCACTGGTGCGGAATAGAGGTTCAAGCTCTGGTCCGCCCAGATGGAAGGCAAATCCTCCAACAGGGCGCGGCTGATGCCGTCAATCTCTCCCTGACGATAGGCCGGCAGAAGAGCCTGGTGGCCTGGATAGAACTTAAATTCGAGGCGATCGAGGTAAGGCTGTGGCCGATAATCATGAGGGTTCCTCTCCAAGAGAATATGCTCCATATTCATCTCGACCACCCGGAAACTCCCTGTACCCACCGGAGAGGCATTAAAGGGATGGGCCAGTAGAGCCTGAGAGGAAACATCGGACAGAAGGTGAGCGGGAAGAAGCCCGATCGTGGTAAAACCAGGGAAGGGCGCAAACGGCTGTGGCAAGGAGAAACGGATGGTGTACATGTTGACCATCTCGACCTTGACATCCCGCCAAAAAGCCGCCAGATCATACGACCCTCTATACCCAGGATCCTGTATCGCTTTAATCGTAAAGAGGACATCCCTGGCGGTGAATGGCACTCTATCGTGCCAGCGGACATCTTCACGGAGGTGAAAAGTGTAGGAAAGGCCATCCTCGGATAGGTCCCAGCGTAGCGCCAGGTTGGGAACGATCTCACCGCTGGCATGGCTCTCCGTCAGGCCATCGAAAACCAGTCGGCAAAGGTCGCGGTCTATATCGTTATAATAGCTCAAAAGGGGATTCAGATAGAAAGGGCTGCCGGCCAGGCCCTCCACATATGTGCCTCCCTGTTTAGGAACAGCGACCAGTGTCTGGGCACGAACCCAATAGCCCAAGGCGAGGACGAGCAGGAGAATCACGCCTAGAGTGAAGAGAGCTTGCCAACGGATATTCGTGGCCTCTTTCCGGATCAGCGGCTGACCACGACGCTGATCACAGAGACGATAATGAAGAGCACGATCAGGCCGATGGTGAACTGGAAGACGGTCTTTTCCACACCGCGGCGAGTGCGATAGACAGAGCTTTCGCCGCCGAACATACGGCTGAGGCTGCCGCCTTTGCTCTGCAAAATAAGCAAAACGATCAAGGCGATGGATACAAGGATTTGAATGATGTTCAAGTATAGGGTCAACCCGAACCTCCGCAAACAGATCTGACGGACTCTTGGGTGCGCCAAATGCGCGCCGTCGAATGCGCAATTATATCATAATATATTCCAGCGAGCAAATACCCCCCGAAAGTCCCAGGGCTTTCCCAAAGTAGCCGTATATGTCATTGCGAGCCGTCGGAGACGGCGAAGCAATCTCCTTTTCCGCTCCATGGGAGATTGCTTCGTCGCAAAGGACGCTCCTCGCAATGACAGGTTGGAGCTTGGGAAAGCCCTGCCGAAAGTCCGAAGCATCACACGTTCAGCTCGAGCATCACTGGACCTGGCTACACGATGCGCGCTCCCAGGATCTTCTCCATGTGCTTAAGCGCCCAGGCATGTGCTTCCTGGTCAAAGGTCGCTATGGTGTCCCTCGGCACTTCCACGACATAGTCGCGGTTGCGCGCATCAGCCACCGTGTGCATCACGCAGATGTCCGTGCAGACACCCATCACGATGATCTTGTCCGGCTTAAGCCCTCGCAAACGGGCTTCCAGGTTAGTGCTATAGAACCCGCTGTAGCGCGTCTTGCGGATGATCTCCCCCGGGTAGCCTCGCAGTTCCGGGATTAACTCGGATTCCTCCGTGCCCGCAATGCAATGCGGCGGGAACATCTGGAACTCCTTATCGTCCGGCGTATGTGTATCCACCAGGTAGATGATATGCGACCCTTTGGACAGCTCCTCCTCTATCAACTGCCGGAGGCGAGGCACAATGGCCGTAGCCGTTGGCCCACAATACAAAGGGCGGCTCGGATCCAAAAACCCAACGAGCATATCTACCACAATGACAACATTCGCCATTTCACCCTCCTTTGGGAAACCTGCAACTTGAAACCCTTCTAACCTTTAATAACGATCTTATCCCCCACCTGAGCGCGAAGCACTTCCGCCGCGCTGCCATTCCGCACAGCGATCTCCAGATGGCCACTACTGCCAACCAGGGCCACAAGCTCTCCGTCACCCACGGAAGCATAGGTGGCATGGATGCCCTTGATACGCTGCCCGGCGCAGTGGATGACCAGGGCCTGTGAGCTGGGCAGTGATTCCTCACGCACATCGGTAACGAGATTGCCGAAACGATCCACATAGAGTATGTGACCGACGATTGAGCCATCTGGCTGAACTGCCGGCTCTGGCAGGGCGAACTTTACCAGGTCTTCCACTGGCTCTCCCAACTCACAGAGCGCAACACCTCGCGCCAGGTGTGCCGCCACCGGCGCCATAATATCTCGCCCATGAAACGTGTGGCTGATCGCTGGCAGCCAGAACTCCTGTCTGGTCAAGTGAACCTGCCCCAAGACAGTCTCTTTTGCCAGGACATAGCTCAGCACACCGTTATCCGGAGCCACAAAATAGGCGTCTCGCGTCTGCACGGCAATGATCCGTCGCTCGCTTCCCACGCCGGGATCCACTACGACGACATGGATCGTGCCCGGCGGGAAGAAGCGATAGGCGGCGTAGAGGACAAAAGCCGCCTGCTGTACGTTCTGCGGCGAGACGTTGTGACACAGGTCTACAACCCGCGCTGTGGGGCAAATGCCCAGGATCACCCCATGCATCGTCCCCACGTAGCTGTCCGCCAGGCCGAAGTCGGTAGTCAAGGTGATGATCGGGCACATCCACGCGCGCCTCTTATGCGAGCTTTTCCAGGACGACAAAATGCGATAGGCCAGAAGCTCGCAGCGGTGTGCGTTCCAGGAAGTAAGTGATGCGCCGGAGCAAGGCAGCCTTTCGAGGGGAGCGATTCGCGATTTTGTCATACCCTGGGAAGATCTGTGTGTGTACAACCGGGCGAAGGGGTAGGTCTTTGTACAGGGCGCGAATTCCTGCCCGCGTATAGGCCCGCACGTGGGGACAGAGCCGCCTTCGCCATGCGTCAGGCAAATAGTTCACCAGAGGAATGTTGCCGTAGTGATAAATGCCGCACCAATAGGCCCCGTGGGTCTCGAAAGGATAGAGGCGATTGGGGGCAAAGATAACGATACGCCCGCCGGGCCTCAGCACATGACACGCCTCCTGGAGAGTCAGACGGTCGTCACTCACATGCTCGATGATTTCGTGCAACAGCACGACATCGAAAGAAGATGCCGGGAAGGGCAAGTGCTCCGCTGCTGCTACAGCAACATGGGATAAAGTCTGGTGAGCCTCGCGGATCTTGGCCTCGTCCACGTCTATGCCGTAGACAGCGCGGCTCAACGGCTCCATTTTGCGCATGTATGCGCCGATCCCGCAGCCGACATCGAGCACCAGCTTGCCCTCCAGAGGAGCAAAGTGCTGGATCATGGCCAGCCGACGATCCTGGCCAAAGCGCCAAAGGTAACTTGGGTGGCCCCAAACAACAGCCTTGTCCTCGTTTTCCAAGCGGTATCTCCTTAAACGAAAGCCTGGTATCCCGACGAAAAACGTTCCCGGCCCATGAGGGTCTCAACAGAGAGCCAGGGATACTATAACAAAGGTTGCAGAAAGGTGCAAGTGGGG
>CAYPON010000107.1:0-11093 GCA_964412315.1 uncultured Anaerolineae bacterium
CACCGCAGGCGAAGGTGTCCGGCGTGAAGGTCATCCCGGCCAGCGTGGCATAGCCACCGTAGCTCCCGCCCATGATTACCACTTGCTTTGCATCGGCGATCCCGTGCGCGATAGCCCACTTGACGGCATCTATGAGGTCGTCGTGCATCTTGGCGCCCCACTCGCGGTCGCCAGCGTTAATAAAGGCCTTGCCAAAGCCGTCCGAGGCGCGGAAATTGACGCTGAGCACAGCGTAGCCGCGATTGGCCAGCCACTGATGCCAGGGATGATAACCCCATTGGTCGCGTCCCCACGGCCCGCCGTGTGGCATGAGCACCATCGGCAGAGACCGGTCGGGGATACCATCCCCATTGCTATCGCTGCCCAATGGTAGCGTGTAATAGCTGACCATCTTCAGCCCGTCGCGCGAGGTGATCACCACCGGCTGCATCTTGGCCAGCGGTTGCCCCTCTAGCGCCTGGTAGTTGGTGAAGAGGAACTGCGCTCGCCGCGCCGCTCGGTCGTAGCGGTAATAGCGCACGGGCCCATCGTCCATGACATAGGCCACGATCCACGTCCGGTCGTCCAGGGTGCGGCTCACCACCTCCACCTCGCCGTCGGCTACCGTGCGCAGATAGGCCAGATCGGCGCTGATGGTCGGATCGAGGATGCGCCACTCCTTCCGCTCATAGTTAAAAGCCACGGCCTGCATATTCCGCTCCGTGGGATGGAGCATGAAATCGCTGGCATCGGCGCGCGTGTCCTCGGCCAGTGTGGTCTGCGCGCCCGTCTCCAGGTGCAGCGCGTTCAGCGCCGCCGTGTCCCGCCCGCGGCTGTCAACCATGTACAACGTCTTGCCGCTCTTGTCGAAGCCGATGACGCGCGTGCTGAGGGTGTCCTCCATGGGGATGTGCATGGCGCGCTCCCAGCCGCCCCCCTCCTGCGGGCGGAGTATCTCCACATCGCCCTCGGGCAACATGCGCTCGGCGAAGCGGACGCGATAGTCCTCGTCTACGTGAAAGCCCACGAAACCCTCGTTGATCTGCAGGAGCCGCCGCTCGCCGCTGGCGATGTCCACCAGGTGCAGATCGTGCAGGGTGCGGTCGCGGTCATTCAGGCCGACGATGACTTGTTGGGGAAAGCGCTCGTTGACCTTTTGCACGCGCGCTTGCACCCCCTCCAACGGGGTGAGGTCTTTGATCTCGCCGCTCGCCAGGCTCACGCTGTAGAGCCGCCAGTTCTCGTCGCCGTTCTTGTCCTGGAGGTATAGGATATGCGCGTTAGTGTAGGCCCAGGAAAAGACGCGGATGCCGCGATAGGTATCCTTCGTCACTGGCACGGCCGCAGCGGGGTCGTCCGCCGGCCCCACCCAGACGTTGAGCACGCCGTTGACCGGGGCCAGGTAACCGATCTTGCTCCCATCCGGACTGAGGCGCGGCATGGCCTTGTCCGGATTGCCAAAGAGCACCTTACGCGAGATGAGTGGCGTCGCGTATTCCATATTCGTCCCCTTTCTTTGCTAATCTTGCAGGCAAGCAGTTTCGCACTTTGCCCTTTTGGTCCTATCGCCAGAACTCCCACCACTTTCTGCTGCGGCGCGGTCGCTCCTCTTGCCCTGGCACGCTGGCCAGGAAGCGATCCAATGCCTCGCGCATGTCGCGCACCGCGGAGCGCACCAGTTGACGATTCGGCGCCTCCTCGTGCATGGCCTCACTGATCTGGGCCATCTTGAGCCAGGCGCGCAACAGGTGCGACGAGGGCTTGCCGCCTGCTTCGCGCTCCCTCAGATACCGCCCGGCGCGGGCTAAATCAAGGTAGCCGTTGTTGGCCTGAACGAGCGCTCCTTCCAGGCCACGCAAAACATCCAGCAGGCGGCTCTTGTCCAGTGCAGTCAGGAGCTGGGTCTCAACCCTGACCAGCTCCTCGACCAACAGGAGCAGATCGCCGTATAGCACATCAGAGGATGTGGGCCGGCGGTTGCGGTAAGGCTGCGCTTCCGGCGCGGTCTGCAGCCACCATTGCAGATAGTGCGCGACGCTGCAGAAGCAAAGGCGTTCTTGCGTGGCGGGGAAGCGCAGGGCGATGGTACGACTCACCTCCTCGCCGCAGACTTCGCAGCGTCCCTGATCGCTGTCCAGAGGGCGGGTGCCGCCAAAGTAAGGCACACGCGCATATCTGCTGCTGTCCACGTCCGCAGGAGGAGCGGCCTCTGGCGGGATGTAGAGATCCTCAGCCAGGGGCATCTGGCGCAGGACGTTGGACACCGTGGCCCAAATCGGGCCACGGGGCGTCCTGGAAAGGAGCGGGTTGCGCCGCTGATGGTTATGGCAAAAAGTCCAGAAAGGGTTATCAATAGGCACCTGGCGGATTTGGCAGAAAAAGGCGCGGTCTTGATCTCCCGGTGGGGTGCGACCTTCGCTTTGACTGATGGTATTGAATTCGCAAGTGCCACAACAATCGCTGCTAGCAACAGGCATTCCGACTACCTCTGCGTTTTGTTCCGTACACCAATATATCATGGGCAGCCATTCTTGTCAAATGTGTGATTCCATAGTATAATGACATTAGATGGAATGCCCCTTCATCTACGACGCTGTAGTTGCAGGCTTCATGCCTGCGTGAGCGAATCAAAGGAGGAAAGCAATGGCTAGGAAGCGAAAATCGCGCCCGTTACGGTCCGATAGAATGGAGAAGATTTCGCCTGCGGATAGTGAGAGGGATACACCGCTGGACGAGTCCGAAGCGGCCACCCCTTCCCCTGCGAGCGAGGCTTTGGGGAAAGAGGTCGCGGCGCCTCCCCTGGAAGCGAGTGCAGAGGATGAGGAGCTTCTGAAAGAGGTGCCGCCCGTCGAGGAGGGGGTCGCACTCAACGAGGAGGAGGAACCGATCCTTCTCGCAGCGGACGAATCGTCGAAAGGAGAGGAGCTACCATCAGAAGATGTCGCGGCTTCTCTCCCACTCGAAGGGGAAAAGGTGACAGCCGAGGCCCTCGAACCCTCCCTCCAGGCTGCTGCTGTGGCAGAGGAAAAGGCCATCATTGAACCGGCCGCTGAGACAGTCAAAGTCGAAGCAGCCCAGAAGGTGGAGGAGGCCGTCGCGGTTCCAAAGGAGCCGGTCGCCGCTGTCGCTCCGCCGATAAGGGAGGTGAAGGCACGGCAGCGCGGGCTGGAGGACTTCCTCTGGTTTGTCGGCGCGGGAGCTGTCGGAGCCATATTGGGGGCCGTTATCGCCCTGTTTATCCTCGGCGGGGTCAATGGCAGCCTGTATTACACCTCCGCCGTGCGTGGCATCCAGCTTGAGGAGGAGCAGAGCCGCCTGGCCACCCGGCTCGACTCCTTGAACAAGGATCTGGCCGAGGTACAGGGCCAGTTGGCCACCCTGAACAAATTGCCCACCCAGGTGAATCTCTTGGGCGCAGAGTTGGGGGCGGTGCAAAAGAAGCTTGACGAGGTTGGCAAGGGCCTGCAAGGCTTGAGTGGCGACCTGAAAGGGCTGAGGGCCGATGCGGAAAAAGTAGATGCCACGGTCAAAGCGTTGGATGCCAACGTCGGCCAGTTGAACAAGCAGGTGAAGACGATGAGCGCGGAGTTGGAGCCGATCCGCGCCCTGGTGCAGCAGTTCGATGCTTTCTTGAAGGGCCTGCGGGCGCTTCTAGGCGCGAAATGAGAGACCCGAAGGGAGGATACGCATGAGCGAGATAGACGTGGAGCGCCCCAGAAAGGGGCATGGCTTCTGGCGAGGATTGGGCATGTTCATCCTATGGCTCATCCGGCTTGTCTTTGCCATTGGGCTGGGAACGCTGCTGGGGGTTGCCATCTATTATGTTGCTTATGAGGGGATTCCTGCTTTCTATTCACAGGTATTGGTGCCGATACAGGTTCATGGCGTCAAGATAGACCTCTTGCAGGCGGATTTGCAGAAGACGCAGGCCAGCCTGGACGCGGATTTGCGCGCCGCACGAGGGGAAATCCGCGCCCTGCAAGAGCTGGCTGATGGACAGGCGATGATTATCCAGTCGCTGCGCTCCTCCTTGGAGGCGGAGAGGGCGAATCGGGAGCAACGGCTAGGCCTGTTACAGGCCGACATCAACCGCGTGGATGAGGCGACGCAACGTCAAAGTGCCGCCCTGAGCAAGCTGGAAGGCAGCGTGGCTGGCCTGTCCAGCGGTCTGACAGCGGCCAATGACAAGGTGGAAAAGCTCAACGGCAGCGTGGCAAGCCTGCAAGAAGGGAGCGCCAAAACGCAAAAGCAGGCGCAGGCCGCGGAGAATGACATCCAGAGGCTTGACGAAAATGTCAAGGCTCTACAAACGAATGCACTCAAAATCAGCGAGCACCTGGCAGCCATCCAGGGCGAGGTGCTGAGCCTGCGGGGGATCATCACCATGCCGGTCAGCCTGAGCGATGCCTTCGAGCGGCGGCTGGTGCTCATGCAGGCGGCGGAGGGGATCCTGAAAGCGCGCCTGCATCTGCTGGAAAAGAATGCCGGCTATGCCAAGCAGGCTCTGGCGCTGGCGAGGGATAACGTGGCGTGGTTTGCGGCGCTCAGCGCCGACTTGAAACCCGAGCAGTTAACGCCCCTCGTCAAGCGAGCAGAGGCGGCCGGTGCCTTGATCGAAAGCGATCCTTTCGTGGCCGCGCAGGAGCTGGAGATCATCTGGTACAGCCTGGAGAAGCTCATTTCCACGCCCGTTGCGGCGAGCACTCCTACGGCTGCTCCCACTGCAGGCCAGGCTACGCCTACAGCTACCGCCGCTCCTGCACAGCGTGCCCCAACTACTCCTACTGCCGTCCCAGCTACACCGACGCATACACCCACGCCTACTCCGACGCGGTAGGCTGTCGGAAACCAATTCAGAGAATAGGCGGTGTAAGACCTGTTATGCGGGCGATGCGGGCCAACATCCGAGGGCCCATTTCTTCGTTATCGTGAAAAGCAAATTGGCTCATAAGGGAGCGAAGGAAATATCCAGTAAGGCAGGTGCGTGCTCTTCGTGTTCCAACTGGTCTGCGAGCACACGCAATGCCAATGCCTGCACTCTAGCGATCGCTTCTTCCGGGGTCTGTCCATAGGCGAGAGCTCCTGGTAGCTCGAGTACTTCAGCTAGCCAGCGCCCGTCATCTTCCTGTTCATGCTCTATAGTGAGCTTTATGATCGAGCTTTCCTTTTCTGACATTCAGTGAGTCAGTTCCCCAGGTATCCTATGCTGTGGATATGATACCACTTTGAGCGCCGCTCGTTAACAGGCCAGCTTGCCTCTATCCTCCCACTCTCTCCGTCGAATCAGGGGCAATTCCCAGCACGCGGCGCGCATTGCCATCGCCAATGGCGGCCGCACCTCCTCCGACACATCCAGTGTCTTTAGCCACTGCACTTCATTCTAAACCACTCTGCCACTCGCTCGTTGCGTGGATCCGCAGACCACTCTTTCAGCAGCGCCTCAGCCTGTTCAAAGCTGCGTGTCCGTTGGTCGTGTAGGACGTAGAGCAATAGCAGGTCACGGTCATGGCTGCGTATCGCTTCCACCATCTGCTCCGCCTTCCACCAGCGCGGGATCATCACGCCAGCCATTAGCTTGCGCGGCAGGGGCGGCACAGAGACGCCCCGGATGCCCGCGCTGCTCACTACCCCCTGGCATTCCACGGCCAGGTCTTCGGGGAAGCCCTGGATGATCGGGCCACGGTTCGGGATGTTCACCTGATACGTGCCCTCCATATCGTTGACCAGCGCGCTGATGATTGGCACGATCTGCTCGTTGCTCTGCACCGGCTTGAAGGTTTCGCTAACCGGCCTGCTCTCATCCAAGGCCGCCCGCTCTACCTCTCGCACCTTCTTGCCGATGTTCTCCAGGTACATTCCCCAACCGATCTCGGAGTCAAAGCCGCCGAGATATCCATACCAACGTTTCTTTGTTTCCAAGTCGGTATGATACCACCAGCCAACCATGCGCGGCGTGTCGCCAATCGGCATCAATCCGAACAGCCTGTACTGGTGGATCGCCGCCCGCGACATCTGGCTATCATGAAAGGCGCGGTCGTCCTTTGCCCAGTATGCTTCCGCTTTGGTCTCGATCCATTCGTCAATGAGTGGATAGGCGTCCTGGCCATGATAGCGGAAATCGGTCAGCCAGATCCAATGGTTGAAGCCGGGCATCTGTGCCGAAACATATCTCAAGTCTAATCCCAGCACCCGCGCGATGTCACGGTAGCCGTAGTGTCCGTGGCAGAGGCCGAGCACCTTGGCCTTCGTCTCGCGGGCCATCAGGGTGCACCCCTCAAAGACCGGGTTAGCCGACTGGATGAGCCAGGCGTTGGGGCAGAGTTGCTCGATGTCGCGCGCCACCTCCAGGAAAAAGATCGCCTGGCCCCAGTTATGCAGGCCGGCGCCGCGATAGTAGCCGTGCTTTTCCGCCAGGCTGCGCTGCGCCTCCACCCAGGCGTGCCCACCTACCTGGGCGGTATTGATAACGAAATCCGCGCCGCGCAGAGCCTGGGCGCGGTCGGTCGTCTTGGAAAAGGTAAGGCCCGCCTTCAGTTCAGCCGACAGCCGCTCGGCCAGGCGGGCGATCATCTCCAGCCGCCGCTCGTCAATGTCCATGAAGGCCACGTGGCTGCCATGTAGCCCCGCATTGACGCACAAGTCGCGCACGATGCCTGCTGAGAATGTCGCGCTTCCCGCGCCGATAATCGCGATTTTCACGTCCCTCCCCATAGTCAGTTCTCCTATGCCCCGCTGCGTTCCAACAGGTGAGGACTGGCCAAAAGCAGCCATATCTGCCCCAGCACGCCTTTGATCTCGACTATGCAGCCTTCCTGCCCGGCGCCAAGATAAATGGACACGGCTTCACTTCTCCAGCCGTCGCGGATAGCTGGTCAGAACGGTAGGCCCCTCTGCACCGATGACCACTGTATCTTCCACGCGCACGCCCCAGGGCCCGGTGTACAGCCCGCAGTTGCCCACGGAGATAACCACGTTGGCGGCCAGCGGCGGCGGCTCCTTTTCACCATGGAAGAAGGCGTGGCCCGCCGGCAGAGGCGCCTCCTCGAACTCGATGCCCACGCCGTGGATTGGCGGGCCGAAGACATGCTCGCCATGCCCGGCCTCTTCGAGCACGCCATGCAGGGTGTGCTCCAACTCCATCATGCCGATTCCCGCCTTAGCTTTGGCGATGGTGGCTTGCTGTGCCTTGAGATAGAGGTCATAGACCGCCTGCTGCGCCGCCGTCGGCTTGCCCACGCAGACGGTACGACACATGTCCGCGCTGTAGCCGTTGACGATGGGGTGCACGTCTATCATCACTAGGTCGCCGGTTTGCAGCTTGCGCTGGGTGGGCAGCCCATGGGCGATGTTAGTGCGCGGGCCGGAGGAGGCATAGGTGCGCCAGAATTCGTCGGCGCCCGCCTGTCGCATGGCGTATTCGGCCTCCGCCGCCACCTGGCTTTCCGTGAGGCCCGGCTTGACGGCCTCCACAGCAGCTTTCATCCCCGCTTTGGCCACTTTGGCCGCCACCCGGATGCGCTCGATCTCCTCCGCATCCTTGACCAGGCGCAGTTCAGATAGGATGTGGGTGCAGTCCTTGACCGTCACACCCGCCGGCTTGGCATGGGGATGGGTGACCATGCCCATCATAGACTGGGTGAGATAGGTATATTCCAGTCCCACCGCGCCCTTGCTGATGCCGAAATGCTCAAAGTAATGGGCGATGGAATGGATCATCCCCACCTCGTCCTCAAAGCCGACGATGTGGTCATAATGGGCGAGTCGCTTGACATCTTCCACGTCGGTTTGCGGCACACCCAAGGCGACCTTGCCCTCGCGGGTGATCATGGCGAAGGCGCACAGTCGCCCGTCGCCCGTGAGGTAGAACATGTTGGCCGGTTTGGTGAGGAGCAGGGCGTCAAGCCCCGCCTCTTTCATCAATTGGCCACACTTCTCCAGACGTTCCCGATAGCGCGAGTTACTCATTTTCACACCTCCTTGTGTGATTTTCATTCAGCGTATCATCCTGTCAACGAATGGAAAACGAATAAACGAATCGCACTCAGGTCGATAAGAGGCCATTTCAGACGCGCAAGATTACTTGCGGTATTGTTCGTCGCTAACCTTTTCCATCCAGTCGGCGGTCTTGCCGTCGAGCTGTTCCACAATGGCGATGTGCGTCATGGCCGTGGTTGCCGTAGCGCCGTGCCAATGCTTCTCACCCGGCGGGAACCAGATCACGTCCCCCGGCCGAATCTCCTCGATGGGGCCTCCCCAGCGCTGTGCCAGGCCGCAGCCAGCCGTAACGATCAGGGTCTGGCCCAGCGGGTGGGTGTGCCATGCTGTCCGAGCGCCGGGCTCGAACGTGACACTGGCGCCGAGCGCGCGCGCCGGATCGTTTGCCTGAAACAGGGGGTCAATGCGCACAGTGCCGGTAAAATACTCGGCCGGTCCTTTGCTGGAGGGCTATGAGCCGCTTCTTTTGATGTCCATTTTCTGAACTCCTTCACTTGACGGTAATAGTCGTTTGTCTCGCGTTTGTAGCCCGCTGCGGGGACCGGAATGCAACCAGAGAACACGTTTTTTGCCGCTCATCGACCGGTCATTCGCTCCAGGTTTTCGGGGTACCAGGCCCCTTGCACCGTGATCTTTGAGCGCGCAGTGAAGTGCACCCTCTATTCGTTCCTCATCCGTTGACAGATGATCGTTGGCAAAGCATTATCAGCTCAGCTTAAGCTCCTGGTGCTTGGCGGCAATGGTTGCGGCCAGCCTGTCCAGGGCCTCATAATCGGCCTCCCTGGGCAGTCCCTTGCAGATGACGGGTGGCAAGATCTCCACTCGCAAGTTAGGGATGAGGCCGGCGATCTGCTCCACCGCTTTGCTGTTCCAGCCATAGGAGCCGATGACCGAGACGAACTTGGCTTTGGGCCGCAGGGCGTTGGCCAGATTCGCAGCATAAATAGCCAGAGGATGCGGGCCGATATGCACCGTAGGCGTGCCGATGACGATGGTGGCCGCGTCAACCAGCGTGATGGCCAGCTTGCCGATGTCGGTCGCCGCCAGATCAAAACGATGCACTGTGGTCCCCTTTTCGGCCAGCGCGCTCATCAGGTATTCCACCATCTTTTTCGTGCTGCCGTGCATGGATACATAGGGGATAACCGCCACATTCTTGGGGGTGTCCGCCACCCAATCCCGGTAGGCATCCATGATGAACGCTGGCTTGTCGTACATCGGCCCATGGCTGGGAGCGATCAAGGCGATTTCACGGCCCTTGAGCCTGTCCAGGTGCTTTTGGATGGGCGCGCGGAAGGGCATCATGATCTCGGCAAAGTACCTCTTGGCCGCCTCGTAAACGCGCCCCTCGTCGGTCACATATAGATCGGTCGTCGCCAGGTGTGAGCCGAAGAAATCACAGGAAAAGAGGATACGATCCTCCCGCAGGTAGGTGACCATCGTCTCCGGCCAATGCACCCAGGGCATGTGCAGGAATTCCAGAGTCTTGTCGCCCAAAGATACCGTCTCCCCGTCGGCTACAGTGATAAGCCGCTCCTCCGAAACGTGCAGATGATCCATGAGCATCCCTTTGGCCTTGGACGTGGCGATCAGTTTGGCCTGGGGATACTTTGCCAGGACATGGGGGATAGCTCCGGAATGGTCCTGCTCAGTGTGATGCGAGATGACATAATCAACATTCTGCACGCTCGCCAGTTGCGCCAGGAGCACCTCCACCATGGTCGGATCAACGGTGTCTACCAGGACCGTCTTCTCGCTGCCTTGTACCAGATAGGCGTTGTAGCTCGTGCCATCGGGCAGCGGGATCAGCGAGTCGAACAGCCTCCTATCCCAGTCCACAGCACCTAACCAGGCGATACTTTGCTTGATTCTCCTCATTTTCATGATGCTTCCTCCTCTCTAGTCCTCTCTCTAGGCTCAGCATGATACCCTTTGCTGGCCCATAATGCCACGACAATTGTGTAGCATTCCGCCGCAGGAGTCAAATCGCCGCGGAATGGGCGGCTAGCGGCCTCCTGCTGCTGTCTGCCAATCGGAGGTGGCTACCACCTTTTCCCATATTTTAGTCAAGACGGGCGCTGGGCAGGAATTGGGGCGGGCGACGAACCAGGGTCGCCTGCTCGAAGGCGAAGGCCAGCTTGATGAGCGTTGGCTCCTGGAAAGCGCCGGTGAAGAAAGAGATGCCGACGGGGAGGCCAAAGATGTAGCCCGCAGGCACGGTGATGTGAGGATAACCAGCCACTGCAGCCGGAGATGAACAGCCCCCTCCGTGATGGTCGCCGTTCACCAGGTCGGTCAGAAAGGCCGGCCCCGTGCTGGGCGCGACGATGGCATCCAGGTTGTGTTTATGCAGCGTCGCGTCTATGCCCTCCGCGCGCGAGAAGCGGCGGTTTTTCTGCAACGCTTCCAGATAGGCTTGATCGGTCAACGGCCCTTTCTCCTGTGCCATAAGCATGGTCTCCTGGCCAAAGTAGGGCATGGCCTTTTCCCGATGGTGCTCGTTGAAAGAGATGACCTCCTGCAGGGAGTGGACGGGCGCAGCCGGGCCGAGCTTAGCCAGATACTGGTTGAGATCGGCTTTGAACTCGTACAAGAGCACCAGGAATTCCGAATCGTGGAGCTGTTTGGCCGTTTCCACGTTGGCCGGATCAATGATCTCGGCTGCGAGGCGTTTCATCTCCGCGAGGCAGCCTTCCATAATCCGATCCACCTCTGGATGAAAGCCGAAAAAGTTGCGCGCTACACCGATCCTGGTGCTCCGCAAGCCATCTCGATCCAGGAACTGGGTATAGTCGGTGTAGGCTCGGCCATGGCCCTCTTCAGTGGCGGGGTCGCGGGGATCTACGCCAGCGAGCGCGCCGAGCAGGATGGCAGCGTCGCCCACCGTCCTGGCCATCGGCCCGGCGGTATCCTGGCTGTGGGCGATGGGGATAATGCCAGCGCGACTGACCAGGCCCAGGGTGGGCTTGAGACCGATGATGCCATTGGCTGAGGAAGGGCAGATGCCTACAGAGCCAGTCGTTGCTGGGGAGGACACTCCTGAGCAAATCAGGGCTTTTGAGCTAATCAAGGATCTTGGGAGCGCCCGGGACAAATACGTAGATTGCCTTCTTAAGTTG
>CAYPON010000108.1:0-11033 GCA_964412315.1 uncultured Anaerolineae bacterium
GCAAAGATGAGATAGCCGGTGTGAGCGATCATGCGATCCTGCGGACGTAGCCGTTGCGCCACCGGTTTATAGGCTCGCATCAACATTTCCAGCACTTCGATATCTACGAAACGATATATCTCCAGTCCGGCGATCAATTCCTGCACCTGATTGGTCGTAGGCACGAGCGCTCCGAAAAAGCCGCCGCTGGTCAATGCCTCTCGCGCCTGGGCCAGATAGAGCCAGGGCGTGCGCACGTCTAGGAACAGAGCATCCACGTCGCGTTCGTCAAACCCCTCGGCGATGTCCCGCTGCTTTAGCTCGACGAATGCGCTCAGCCCCACGCTTTCCAGGTTCTTGATGGCGGCGCGGCACATATCCTCCCGCTGCTCATAAGAGTAGACCCGCCCATTGGGGCGCACGGCGAAGGCCAGGGCTATAGCCAGCGCACCGCTGCCGGTTCCCGCCTCGATCACCCGGCAGCCGCTGCCGATATTCATCTTGAGCAGGAGATAGCCGATCTCTTTCGGGTACATGACCTGCGAGATGCGCTTGACGTTCATGAGGAGGTCGTAGATGGAGGGTTTGAGCACAAGGAAGGGGTAGAGGAGATGAGAAGTGACTTCGCGTCCCCATGACTGCCCGATGATGTCGTCATGGCTGATCATGCCACGGTGCGTATGTTGCTGGCCCCCCTTTTGCAGGCGAGGGAGGAAGCGTTTGCCATCCTTGCCCACCAGAAGCGCCAGATCGCCCTCACAAGCGACGCTCACGATAGATACCCTCCGGATCGCGCGTAATGTGCGGGCGTATTATAGCACAGACCGAACGGTTCGCCAATCAGCAGTCATCCTGGATCTGCCGTGCTTCTAGCGCACTTCCACCCATCCCTTGTACCACAGACCGGTCGCGCCGTTCAGCGCTGGCCCCAGGTTATCCACTGCCTTCATGTAGATGTTATGCCTGCCCGGGAACGCTGGCTTAAACTGCAGCCACCAGCGCACGGTCAGCGTCTTGCTATCATAAGCTCCTGTGCGGCTCCAATCCCCACGCAAGATGCAGTACTCATTCTCCAGGAAAGCCCCAGCCGTCTTGGGGGTTATCGGCCCCAACCAGGCCGTATCTGCCGCGTTGCGCAAGTAGAGCTTGTTCTCCCCCTGATCATACTTCAGGTAGACAGCGTACCGCGTCCGCGCCCAGGAGGTCGTGATCAGCAGATACACCTCGTCCAGGGTCGTGCGACCGTCGGCATCGGCATAGCGGGTGACGAACTCATACCACTGTCCAGTGGAGAGGGATCCCTCAGCCGGCGACAGGTAAGGCAGCGAGGGTTTAGCGTTCACTGTCCAATCGCCGTAGTCATCCCAGCCGTCGTGGTTGCCATCCATATCTTCCACATAAAGGTACAGGTTATGCACGCGCCCGCTGGCCTTATATTTGAACCAGAGCGCCCAGGTCACTGTCAGCGTATCCGTATTGGCCACCATGGAACTGTGCGCGACATCCAGGCGGGCATATGTACTATTGATCACGCCGCTGGTACCCGGCGGCAACCCCTCGGTCGGTATCCAGTAACTCTCCGTCGGATGGTGGATGAACACGCGATTTGCCTGAACGTCGTAGCGAAGGTGGGCGTAGCGCGTCCCCGTACTGGTGGGGCTGGCCAAGAAATCGGCGTAACGGATATTCTGCCAGCCATCAGCATCCCTGTAGACGGTGGTGAAGTATTGCCAGGTGCCCGGTCTAGACCAGCCGCTACTCGGGGCTACGCTCCTCGTCTCCGGTGCCAAAAG
Organism: uncultured Anaerolineae bacterium; assembly: GCA_964412315.1. Lineage (GTDB taxonomy): Bacteria > Chloroflexota > Anaerolineae > JAAYEA01 > JAAYEA01 > CAYPON01. Next base: position 1,773 of record CAYPON010000108.1, read on the forward strand.
TTGGGGATAAATGAAGCGAATTCCCTCTATATCGTCGCTGTGCAGCGTGCGCTTCTTGGTCTCCTCATAGCTGCCGTAGCCATACATCGTCTTTTCCGAGTCAGCACTGTTATAGAGATCACCCAGATGCAGCCAGTGTCCCAGTTCATGTGCAGCGAAGTTCTGAACGTCCAATGTATAGGGCGGGCAGCTTTCGCCAGCGCTCCAATTCCAGTCATCGTCAAAGGCGATGTCTGTTTCGATGATTTGCCCGGAGGGGTAGTAATACCACATATAAGCAATAGCTATAGGCCCGCCAAGGCCAGTGTTCCAGCGGATCACATTATACCCGTCCAAGACGGGCACTTCGCGAGTAGTCGGGCCGCCATACGTGAACCGAAAGTCGGCGCCCTGGACTTCACTCCATGTTCTGGCGGCTGCCTGTATCGCCGCGCCCTCGCCTACGGTGTCCTCGGTGTTCTCATAGATATAATAAGGCTCGCCCATCGGATTCGGGCCAAACCATTTCTGCCCGCTATAGGCGTAGGCTGGCCCATATTGACCACCGCGCCGGAAGCCTCGCATGTCCAGGTCCGCCTCGCTGAGGGCGGGAGAGCGGCTCCCCGACTGCTTCACGATCTTGGAGATCACGCGGAGGACATCGGACAAGGCTCTCTCATTCTCTAGGAGTACACCATCTTGTATGGTATATTTCCCCTGTTGCCACCCTACTGGCTGCAAGTTGTCCTTTCCTGCGAGGAAAAGCAATACCTGCTGGCCCACAGCGAACTCAGGCGTATCGGAGACCCACAGCCCCAGTTGCCCGACCTCGCCGCCAGGAACCTGCACGACGACCTGTTCTCGCTGCTCTCCCTTCAGCGTTCTGTCTACGGCGATGGTCGCGTAAGTGTAGATCATCCCTTGCTTGTCATCGCGCTCGCTCTTCAGGTCCACAACATGGCCGGTGAGGATCATCTCCGCTTGCCTGGTCAGATCCTCCAGGTTCAACGGCCAAAGCATGGCCAGGGCCGGCTGCGAGAGCCATAAGCCCAACAGAACGAACGCGACTATTGAGAGGAATGTAAGGTGCTTTCTCATAAAGGAACCCCCGGAGTTGCGATCATAATGGACAGGGCGTCACCATGGCTATCTACGATGTCGCTTACAATGATAGCGAGCGACGCTGTGTTACACAATAGGATAATAGTCCCATACTTGCCCATGCCCAGTCCTTATGCTACAATGTAGCGCTAGACTATGCTTTGTTGTGCCATCTCTATGTTACGGCTGCGTTATCGCTGTGTAAAAAGAATGTAAATCCTGTCGAGTGTGGAAATGATGAGAGCGACCGCCAGGCAATTGCTAGGTAGGAAAGGTGAAGAGTTGGCGAAACGGCATCTCGAAGGACAAGGCTATCGTATCCTCGAGCAGAACTATCGCTGTTCCGCTGGCGAGATGGATATTGTGGCCCAGGATGGGGAGTATCTCGCTTTTGTGGAGGTGCGCACGCGACGCGGAGAGGAATATGGAACACCAGAGGAGTCCATCAGGTCAACCAAGCAGGCCAGGCTCATTCAGGTCGCGCTCACTTATCTTCAGGAGAGGGCTTTGGACAACGTGGATTGGCGCATTGACGTGGTGGCGGTCGAAATGGCCTCTAACGGACGGCTGCTCCGTCTCGACCTCCTTAAGAACGCCGTCAGTGGCTAGGATGATTGACAGATGTCACCAGAGCAAAACAACCGTGAAGGGTTCGTAGTAGCGACTTCAGTCGCTCCTGGCGCAGAAAAGCGACCAAAGCCGCTACTACAAACTGAAGATGCACCGCTTGTTGTGATCATGGGACCGACGGCGGTGGGCAAGACGGGTCTGGCGCTCTGGTTGGCCGAGAGACTTGACGCTGAGATCGTCTCCGCCGACTCGCGCCAGGTCTATCGCTTCATGGATATCGGTACGGCGAAACCGACGCCGCAGCAAAGGGCGCGGATTCGCCACCACCTCATAGACATCGTTAACCCCGATGAATCGTTCACCCTGGCCCAATATCAGGCCCTGGCCTACGCTGCGATCAACGATATTCTGAACCGTGGCAAGCTTCCTCTCCTGGTCGGCGGCACGGGACTTTATATCAGGGCCGTTGTGGAAGGTTTGGGCATACCGGCGGTAGCTCCCGACCCTGATCTGCGGCGGGATTTGTTCGAGCGTGCGGCCCAAGAGGGGGAGAAAACGTTTCACGAGCGTCTGCAACGGATTGACCCCGTGACGGCAGAGCGTTTAGACCCGCGGAACGTGCGGCGCGTGGTGCGGGCCTTGGAGGTCTATCTCAAAACGGGCCGCCCCATCAGCGAACAACAGAAGCGCCGGCCCCCCCCCTATCATGTTCTCCTGTTGGGCCTCACTATGGCGCGTGAGGCTCTTTACGAACGGGTGGACAGACGAGTGGACGACATGATCGCTGTGGGACTGGTGGAGGAGGTGCGCGGCCTTGTCGCGCGGGGCTACGCCTACGAGCTGCCATCTATGTCCGGCCTGGGATACCAGCAGATCGGCCTGTATCTGCGCGGCGAGGCCGGCCTGGAGGAAGCCACCCGGCTGATCAAGAGAGACACGCGCCGCTTCATCCGCCACCAGTACAACTGGTTTCGCCTCAGTGATGAACGGATTCGCTGGTTCGATGCCTTGGTATCCCCCTATGAAGCGATCTACAAGGCGATCCTTTCATTTTGCGGCACATCTTGAAGTGTGGTATACTTGGCACGAGTCTGAAACCCGCATAGGAGAGTAGAGAACCATGACCTTGCGCCCCGGCGACATCCTGGCTGGCAAGTACCAGATTATCTCCGAAATCGGTGAGGGAGGCTTCGGGAAGACATACCTGGGCCATGATCTTGGCATGGATCGGCCCGTGGCCATTAAAGAGTTGCTGCAATCGGCGGCCACCACCAACCCGGAAGAGTATGAGTCATACCAGATGCGCTTCCGCAAAGAAGCGCGCATCGTCAGCAAGTTCTCTCACCCCAATGTGGTCTCCGCCTATGCTCTGGAGACGGATGAGGAGGGGAACCTCTACCTCATCCTCGAATATGTCGGCGGGGGCAGCCTGAAGAATACCCTGGAAAAGGACGAGCTTCTAGACAACGAGCGGGTCATCCAGATCGGCATTGACATCTGCAACGCCATAGAAGCCATCTATCGCCGCGACATCGTGCACCGCGACATAAAGCCAAGCAACATCCTGCTCACCGAAGAGGGCCAGGCCAAGCTCACCGATTTCGGCGTGGCGCAGTTAGGACAGGAGACGCGGCGGACGCAGACGGCCCGTGGGCATCCCGGCACGCCGGCTTACAAGTCGCCAGAGCAGGCGAACACCACCGGCTATCTCGATGAGCGCTCTGACCTCTACTCCCTCGGCCTGGTGATGTACGAGATGCTGACCAACAAGCTCTATGTGCGCAACTATATCCCCCCGGAGGCCTACAACGCTAAGGTCTCTCCGCGCTTGAGCAAGATGATCATGCGTGCGCTGGAAGAAGCCCCTTTGGATCGCTACCAGTCGGCAGCGGAGATGCGCGAGGATCTCTTGCGATTACGACAGAAGGGCTTGGGGAGCAGCCTGCAAACCGCAGTGGCTTTGGCTGGAGATTCCCCGCTTTTCAGGGTTGTGGTGCCCTTCCTGTTGGTGGTCGCGGCCGGTGTGCTCATCTGGGCCGGGATGCAAGTTTACAATCTGGTGAACGCCAGGGGGCTTTTCGCGTCCACACCGACGCCGGTGGCTGCCGCGCCGACCCTGACGCCCACTCACCCTCCTGTTGTCGTGCCGACGCGCGTCCCCACGGCGACGCCAGTGCCCACCTCTACGCCTAGGCCGACCAATACCGTGGTTCCTACGCCGGTATTCACTCCGACAACGATTCCTACCAAGACCCCTGTGCTCACCGACCAATATGAGCCGAACGATATTAACCCCTCGCCCATTGCGGTTGGCGAGACGCAGACGCACAGTTTCTATCCCACAGGCGATGTGGACAAAGTCACCTTCCGCGCCAAGGCAGGGCGCTGGTATGTGGTGAGCACGGGCAATCTGGCGGTAGGGGTGGATACGCGCCTGGAGCTATGGGTAGCTGGCGAGCGTTATGAAAACGACGATGCAGTGCCGGGCCAACTGGCCTCGCTGATCCAGTTCCGGTCGCCAGCCGAGGTCATGGTGGTTGTGACTATCACCAACCTGGATCAATTCGGCCCCCATAAGTACTACGACATCAGCGTCATGGAATTGCCGCCCACGCTAACCCCTACAGTTACCGAAACGCCTTCGCCCACAATGACCTGGACCAATACTCCTACGAACACGCCAACGGAGACCCCTACTCTGACGAGGACACCTACAGTAACTCCGACCTGGACCTGGACGCCCACCGTGACTTTGACCCGTACCCCCGTTCCTTCCCCGACTTTCACCACGACGCCTACATTGACACCGGTGCCGCCGACGGATACGCCTGTGCCACCAACCAACACACCTGTGCCGCCAACCAATACGCCGGTACCGCCGACGGATACGCCTGTGCCACCAACCAATACGCCGGTACCGCCGACGAACACGCCTGTGCCGCCAACCAACACGCCACGACCACCGACCCATACGCCCGTACCGCCAACCAACACGCCGGTACCACCTACAAACACTCCCGTGCCAACGCCGACGAACACAACGACGCCCATACAGCCGCCAACGGCGACGAATACGCGAAGGCCATAGCGGCCATCATCCCTATGATTGACGTCCGCGATCTTGAGGTGAGCTACGACCAGCCCGTACTTCAGGGCATCTCGCTCCACATCTGGGAGGGAGAATACGTTCTGCTGACTGGCCCTTCGGGATCGGGCAAAAGCACGCTCGCCCTCGCTTTGGGCGGCATCATCCCACAGATCATACCTGCGACGGTGCGAGGCCATATAGCGGTGGGCGGCCTTGATGTCACTGTGCACGGGGTTGCAGAGCTGGCGCGGCAGGTGGGGCTTGTCCACCAGAACCCGGCGACGCAGCTTTTCAATGAGATCGTGGAGGAGGAAGTCGCTTTTGGGCCGCGCAGTTTGGGCCTCCCAGAGCCGGAAATCGCCGCCCGCGTGGCTGAGGCATTGCGAGCGACCGGTATCGAGCACCTTGTCGGGCGAACGGTGCACCAACTCTCCGGCGGGGAACAGCAGCGGGTGACTATCGCCGCCGTGTTGGCCATGTCCCCTCGTATCCTGGTCCTGGATGAACCCCTCGCCAACCTGGATCGTCAGGGGGGACGCGAGGTGCTATCGGCATTGGAACGATTGCACCGCCTGGGGGTGACTATCCTGTTGATCGAGCACCGCCTCGATGCGGTAGCTTCCCAGGTGCAACGGGCGATACTCATGGATGAAGGGCGGATCGTGGCTGATGGCCCCGCGGCGGAGATCCTGGCACAGCGAGAGCTTTTGGACAGGCTCGGCTTGCGTCATCCCCGTCCCACGACCGACCTGCCATGCGAGGCGTGTGGTAGCCCAGCTTCCGGCGAGCCCGCCGCTGTCCCGCTGGTGGAACTGGAGGGCATCGTGGCAGGCTATGGCAAGCGCGAGGCCCTGTCGGGCGTGGATTTGACGCTTTTCGAGGGGGAATTTGTCGCGCTTGTCGGGGAAAACGGCGCGGGCAAGACCACCCTGGCGCGCCTTCTTGCTGGCATCCTGCGCCCTCGTAGGGGGCGCATACGCTGGGCATCCCATCTGCGCCACCTGCCGCAGGGAGAGCGCATGGGGTTGCTTTTCCAAAACCCGGTCCACCAACTGGTATGCGACCGCGTCCTGGACGAGGTCGCTTATGGGCTGGACAACCTGCGCCGGCCACGAGAGCCTCATCTGGAGGCCCTGCTGGCGGCAGCGGATCTCTCCTCCCTGCGAGAGCGCCGTCCGCAATCCCTCAGCGCGGGGCAACAGCAGCGCACTGCTCTGGCCGCGGCCATGGCACTCTCCCCCCGGCTGCTCATTCTGGATGAGCCTACCCTGGGCCAGGATTGGGGACACCTCAGCCGCATGATGGACTTTTTGTGGAAGCTCAACGGCCAGGGGCAGGCCATCCTGGTCATCACGCACGATGAAAAACTGGTACATCGCTATGCGCGGCGCATCGTGACCTTGGAAAAGGGGCACATCGTGGCCGACCGGTATTCTTCAGGAGAGGTAAAGATTCATGAACAAGTGGTCGCTGCGTGATTGGGTTTATGTCGCTGTTTTCGGCGCCCTCTGGGGAGCGGTGGAGATCAGCCTGGGAGCGTATCTACACATCCTCTTTCCTCCGCTGACCAATACCTTTTTCAATGGCTTGGTGCTCACCACTTTGGGCGTGGACATCGCTTTAATCGGGCGACGCTTTGTGCCGCGCCCAGGGGCAGTGTTGATGATCGGCGTCGTTACCGCGCTTCTTAAGCTGCTTAGCCTGGGCGGCGTCAAGGTGGGGCCGATGGTGGCCATCCTGGCCGAATCAGCGTTGATGGAGATCGCCCTGCTCTTAGGGCATGGTCCGAGCCTGGTCAACTGCGTTCTCGCCGGCGCACTGGCCTTCGCCTGGAACGCGGTGCATCCGTTTATCATGTTGCCGCTCCTTTTCGGGCAGCGCCTCGGTCAGGTCTACGTCAAGCTGGTCAAAGATGGCGCGGCGACCATCGGCCTGGATGTCCGCCAGGGGGTGCTCATCTTGTTGGTGCTCCTGCTGATTCGCGTGGCAGTGGGCGGCGCGGCGGGATGGCTCGCCTGGGGACTGGGGGAGACCGTCCGCCGACGGGTAGGGAAGTGAGTGCCCAACGGTAAATGATACTGTTGGCACTTAACATAAGGGACAGCCGTCAACGGACTTCTGGAACGGATTCCATCGGCCGTAGTCCGTTCTCCGAATCCGTTGACAGCACCCTCCGCTACCAACGATACTCGCATGTGGAGCACAAATGCTCAAAGTGCATTTCAGTGAATGGGCGTACCTGGGGCTTTTTGCCTGGGGGCTGGTCATGGCGGCCACTTTGCCTGACCATCGCCTTCCTTATCTGTTGGCGGCCTGGCTTTTGCTGGGCCTCGCTGCCAACGCGAAAGGCTTGGGCATACTGGCCGACGTGCGGGTCTGGTCGCTCTTCCTGCTCGCAGTGGCGATGGGTGCGCTCTGGTTAGGGGAGCGCGGGGCTGTCACCTTCGGCCTGGCCTGGTCGCGGGCCGGGCTGCGGCAGGGGCTGACCATGGGCTGGCGTGCGCTGGCGTTGATCCTGGGTTTGAGCGTCTCCGTGGGGGCGATGTCCGTCTCTGCCTGGGCACGCCTGTTCGCCTCCTCGGGGCTGCCCGGCTTGGGTTTTGCTCTGGGCGTGGCCTTTAACCTGCTGCCCACTTTGGGCGATCTCAGCGAGGCCGCCTACCATAGCATTCGCTTGCGTGGAGGGCTGCGCCGGCCGTTCGTGGCAGCGCGCCTGTTCCTGGTCACGGTGGCGGCGAACGCCTTGCGCTACGGGGATGAGGTGGTCAAGGCTGCTTCGTCCCGTGCCTTCGATCCGGCGTCATATCCACGGCAGGTCATACCGTTTCGCCTGGCTGATGGCGTTTTGCTTGTTGTCCTGGCTCTGGCCATTGTGGGATTGCTTTGGATGTGAGGACCTGGTGCCAACCCTCGACCACTTCAAATGGATCGCTCCATATTACGATAGGATCTTCCCGCTTGACGATGCAGGGTATTTGCGCGAGTTGCTTCAGCTTCCTGCGGAGGGCCAGCTTTTGGATTTGGGAGGGGGCACAGGGCGAGTCAGCGCGGCCTTGCGCTCCTGGGCGGGCCGGATCGTCGTCCTGGATGAGTTGCCTGAGATGTTACGACAGGCCAAACTCAAGGGCTTGGAGACGGTGCAGGCCCATGCCGAGTGCTTGCCCTTCGCCGATGGCTCCTTCGACCGCATCCTGCTTGTGGATGTCATCCACCACCTGACTGATGCACCGCAGGCCATCTGCGAAGCCTGCCGTCTGCTCCGGCCACCGGCCTCCGGCACGGGCCGAGACGGCGGACGCCTGGTCATTGAGGAGGCAAACATTGGGACCTGGAAGGTCAAGCTCGTCGCGCTGGCCGAGAGGCTGCTTTTGCTGCGCAGCCGCTTTCGCAGCCCGGCGGATATTCTCAGGATGCTGACCAGATGCGATGTCCGGGCCGAGGTCAGGCGACAGGGTGGCAAGGTGTGGATTGTGGCCGAAAAGCAACGGCGATCCCCTGGTTCTCCCAATTCGCAGACAAGCACTGAAAAGGAGGCAGCATGAAGCTTATACTGTTCAGCAAATTCCTGAAGGACCATGACGTGGATGCCTTGATCCGGCGCGGCCACGATCTGGGGACGGAGGGCTATGACCTCTGCGTGCGGCCTGGCTATGTCGTCAACCCCGACAATGTGGGGGAGATGCTCCCTTCTACTGTGCGCAAGCTCGCGGCGGCGGGCCTGGTCGTACCGATGGTCACGGGGAACTTTGACCTGCTCACGCCCGATCATCCTACGGCGGAGCCGATCCTGGCAGCTATGGACAAGGCGGACGTGCGTCTGCTCAAACTCGGCTACTTCCGCTTTGACCCGCAGGCGCAGGATTACTGGGCCGAGGTGGGAAAGGCGCGCCGCGCGTTCGATGGCTGGCAAATTCTGGCGCGGAAATATGGCGTCAGGATATGCTACCATACCCACAGCGGCTTTTATCTGGGCAACACGTGCGGCGCTTTGATGCTCCTGTTGCAGGGCTTCGATCCGCAACTCATCGGCGCCTATGTTGATCCGGGGCATCTCGCGCTGGAGGGGGAGCCATTCTCGATGGGGCTGTCCATGGTGCGGCGGTATCTCAGCATCGTCGCCTTGAAGGACTCACTGCGGAAGCGAGCGGATCATGGCGACGAGGGAGCGATGACGCGCGCCTTCGTCGTGGCTGGGGAGGGAATGGTGGCCTGGTCGGAGGTCTTTGCCGAGCTGGTGCGCGTCGGCTACGATGGCCCGCTGTCGGTTCACTGCGAGTTCGAAATCGCGGATCGAGAGGCTTTCCTGACGGCAGTGAGACGGGAAGTGGCCTACTTCCGCCGCAAGCGGGATACAGCGTTGGCAGCCAAGTAGGGCTGTTGCTTTATCAGCCCCAGCCCATCGAAAACGCTCCAACTCTCCACGATCTTGCCAGCGGCGATGCGCGCGATGGACACCCAGGGGAACGCTACCTGTTTGCCGGTGGGGGGAATCCCCTGAAACTCGCCACGCTGCGTGCCGCGCA
>CAYPON010000109.1:0-10969 GCA_964412315.1 uncultured Anaerolineae bacterium
CCGCTACGACAACAGCGATATCGCTCCGGCAATGCCTGTTGGACGATCATATACCTCTGTCTGCTCCAGCCTTACTCCACTGTCTTTTTAGGTAAGCGAGTTCGGACCTGACTGCCTGGGCGGGATCAGCCCCGAACCATTCGATGGAGGCGAAGCCACCATAGTTTTGTCTGAGGACTTCCAGCAGGAAGGAACTGTACTCCATGTCCCCCTCAGCCAGGGGGACGCCGTGAACGAGTTTCCCGTTTACATACCTGCCGTTCTTGAGGTGTATGATGCGCACCCAAGGCATGAGCAGGCGCAGAGCCAGGATCGGATCCTCCCCCATGTCGAACAGGTTGTGGATGTCCAAATTGATGCCGAGGTTATCCGTGCCGACCTTCCGGATCAAGCGCAATGTCGAGGCGCTGGTGTCATGCAAGTGGCCCTGATGAGTTTCGATAGCCAGGTCAATGTGCTTCTCTTTAGCGGTCTGGCAGAGCGCTTTCAACCCGCGCACCACCGTTTCCCAGGTCTGGTGGTCAACGTTGGCAGAGGCTCCTCCGCCCGTGAAGACGCGGATCAAAGGCGACCCCAGGGCGCTGGCGTACTCGACAAAGCGCGCTCCCACGACGAGCGACCCTTCCATATCTTTGACGAAATCAAAGTAGGGGCTGATCATCGGCACGGCCAGTCCTGCATCTTTCAGCATCTTTTTCAGGTCGCTAAGCCTGCCCCCCTCCTGCAGGTAACGTTCGATGTGTGGCCCCCAGATTTCCAGGCCCTCGTATCCTGCCTCAGCGGCTATCGGGATCACGGCCTGGATGGGAGATTCTTTCCAAGCGATGGAGCAGAGCGAAGGGCGGGGCCGCAAGGGAGCCATCTTCCGCAGCCCTTGCAGGACATAGCCGGACAGAGGCGGACATCCAGGGATTTGCGTCCCTTTGTTGCGGAAGGCATAAGTGCAGTTGCCATAATATAGGACATTCTCCGCTTTGATCTCCAGCTCTTTCGGCTGGGGGCCGCAAACGACGGTGAGATCAGAAAGGCTCTCCACCAGGTCAGGGGCGTAATGCTGCGCGGCAATCAGGCCGCCGGCCAATGCCTGGCGACAGGGAGCGCAGGCGTTGTCGGCATAGATCGTGAAACGCTTGGACAAGGCTTCCAGGTCTGCTTCGCAGGCCGCTGGCGTGATGGTGACGCCCTCCAGGATTTTGCCCAAGTCATCGCCGAGCAGCATGACTTCGGCCAGAGAGGCCGGCCCAAGGCCGCGCTCGTGCGCTTCGGCCAGGGTATGCGCCTCTTCAGGGTTCACGCCCAGGATGTGGGCCGCTACCAGATCGGCGGCGACTACATTATCGGCGATGGTGATGAAGCCAGTGTAGATGGGGGTTCCCTCGGCGGGGAAGTTGCCCACCAGGGTATAGATGGCATCGGTGATGATCAGGTCGCTGGGGCGGGCCACGTTCAGATCTACGATGCATCCCTCAAGCCCGTACATGTGCACCCGAAATGTGGAAGAGCGAGGCAATACGCCCATCAGATTCTTCAAGGCGTTGGAAAAGCGGGCTAAAGCATGTGTCCTCAAGCCGGGGATGTTGATGAACACATCGCAATCGTCCAGGATGTCGGCCCAGTCCACCTCGTCGCGGAGGGACCTCGCGCCAGGGAGGGGTTTAGGGGTGTGCCGTGCGTAATCCATGCAGAGCACATCCGCATATCTGCGGATTTCGGGATAAGGCTCAAAGTCCAATTCCAGATTGGGCGTCCGTTCGATGACGACCACTCTGGCTCCCTGCTCATGGCAGAGGCGCGCGACTTCGATGGCCACTTTGGGGTGGGTGATGCGTCCTGATTCCGGCGTAGCATGGATGAACATGTTGACTTTGATGGCTACCAGGTCGCCGCGGCGGATAAAGCGGCCTATGCCACCCAACAAGCTAATGCCGTGCTCTATTGCCACGCCGATATTGGCTTCATCCGTCTTGACTACCGCTACAGGATATTTTGACACAAGTGCCTCCTCTGAGCAAAATAGAAATGTATGGGTTTGGCTCTGCACCGCTGGCAACGGCTAAAGTCGTCACTACGAACCTGGCCTTGTCGCTCATAGCATAAGGCCAGTCCGCCCAAAAGTCAAGCTGCAACTTTTCCAGCCGTAATCCGTATAGAGTAGCGAAGAGGTGAGCGAATGGACGAAGAGAAGGCTTGGGTCAGGCAGGCCCTTGCTGGGGATCAAGTGGCCTTTGCGCGCCTGGTGGATGCGTACAAGACGCCGGTTTTCAATCTGGCCTATCGGCTTTTGGGAGATGCGGCAGAAGCTGAGGATGCAGCGCAAGAGACTTTTGTGCGCGTTTACACTCATTTGGGCACATACGAACCGGACAAAAAGTTCTCATCCTGGATTCTCTCTATTACGTCTCATTACTGTATTGACCGTCTGCGGCGACGACGTTTAAGCTGGCTATCGTTGGATGATCTTTTGTCGCGGCGCACTTTCTCCGATCCGCATGAAGGCCCCGAGAGGGCGGCCTTGCAACGGGAGGAAAAAGATGCTGTAAATGACCTGCTCGCCGAGTTGCCGGCACAATATCGTCTCGTGCTCATCCTTCGCTATTGGCAGGACTTGTCGTATCAGGAGATGTCGCAGGTGTTAGGCACCACCGAAAGCGCCATCAAGTCTCTCTTGCATCGCGCCAGATGCATGTTGGCGGAGCGGATGAGGATGCGGGAGCTGCAACCCGGCGCCAGCCCCTCACCCGATCCGGGGAGCCAATCATCTTGGCCTATTTCGCATCAGAAAATGGAGGCGGTACGGAATGCATTGCCAACAAGCGACTGAGCTTATGTCCTTGGAATTGGATCATCTGCTGGACGAGGGAGAACGGCAGGTTTTGCAGGCTCATCTGGTGGGCTGCGCTGATTGCCAGCAGACCTGGACAGCCATGCAGCGTCTCTCAACGATGCTGGCGACGGCGCCGGCAGTGGCCCCCTTGGTGGGCTTTGCAGCGCGAGTCGTTGAACGGATTACGCAACGCCGCGCTCGTCGGCAATTGGCGGCTGGATACCTGGTGCTGACGATAGGGGTGTTGCTTCTCTTGGCATTGCCCCTGACTTTCGTGCTGGAGCCGGCGTCGCTGGCGGATCAGCCCGAGGTACTCTCTGGTATTTGGAGCAAAGCCCCCGAGTTTCTCGTGAGCCTGGGCGCGGTCGCTCGCTCTTTTCCGGCTGCTTGTGGCCTGCTGACACGAGCATTGCTTGTTTCGCTTCCGAGAGAGGTGCTTATCCCTTGTGGTATTCTGGCCGGGGCTTTGACCGTCTTGTGGATTCGACTGGTAACCGGCCCTCGCCTGAGTTATGTGGAGACCGGGATCAAATCTTGATGTGGAGGTTGTAAATGATGAAAAAGATATATGTGGTCTTGGCAGTCTTGTTATTGCTCTTGGCCTTCGTTGGCTCAGCCCAGGCTGACGATGGCGGAGAGGGTCAATTCGTCTTCGGCGGGAACTATGTCCTGGAGGCTGGGAAGGACCTATATGGCGATCTGGTGGTTATGGGTGGCACAGCCCGCACAGAAAAGGGCAGCACCGTGCATGGTAATGTCGTGATCATGGGGGGCACAGCGGCCATTGCCGGCACGGTGACCGGCGATGTGACGATTCTCGGCGGCTCGGTTCACTTTTATTCCACCGCCCTGGTGAAAGGAGAGGTGACGACCTTCGGAGGGTCCATAAGCCGCGATGAAGGTGCCCGCGTTGAGGGTGAAGTCGTGGAGGGACTCAGGATGCCATACCGCCTTCCTATGGTTGGGTGGTGGCGCATGCCCTTCGATATGTGGTCGCCCTGGAACATCGTACGCTACATTTTTCAGGCGATTCTTACTATGCTTGGCATGGCCGCTTTGGGGGTTTTGGTCATCCTTCTCCTCCCTGTGCAGACCAACCAAGTCGCCAAAGTGATCCTGACCGCTCCTGCGGCCAGTTTTGGAGTGGGGTTGCTTTCCCTCGTCGTTATCCCGATCTTGACGATCCTGCTGGTCATCACTTGTATCGGGCCGCTGATTCTCATCCTGGCGGCGGGCATTGCGATCCTGTTCGGCTGGATAGCTGTCGGCCTAGTCCTGGGCCAGAAAGCGCTGGAGGCTTTGAAGGTGAAAGAAGCTTCCCCTCTGGTCGCTGTTGTCCTGGGAATTCTGATCATGACCGGTGTGTCGCAGATTCCCTGCTTGGGATGGCTTTTGGCCTTGCTTGTGGCCTCTCTTGGCCTGGGCGCCGTTATCCTGACGCGCTTCGGGACGACAACGTATCCCTGGCCATCCAGCACTGGCTCCGCGGCCTCGAGTTTGCCGCCGGCGACTCCCGCGGGGAAAACGCCATCCGATGAAGATACCAAGTGGCATGGCAACGTGTGAGCCGATGGCAGAAGTCTCCCTTTCACTGGTCAAAGAGTTGGCTCTGCAAGCGGGCGAGATCGCTCTCGCCCGCTTTCTTCATGTTCAGCCGTCGTTGAAGCCCGGAGATGAGTTGGTTACTCGGGCTGATCGGGAGATCGAAGCCTTCTTGGTTAGCCGGTTACGCGAGGCCTATCCAGAGCATGGCATCCTGGGCGAGGAGTTGGGGATTAGCGTCGAGGGAAAAGAATGCTTGTGGGCTTTAGATCCCATTGATGGCACGCGAGCCTTTGCCAGCGGATTGCCGGTTTGGGGGATATCCATCGGCCTGTTGGAGCGTGGTCGCCCGACGAGAGGCGTTTTCTACATGCCTTTATTGCGGGAATGCTATTATGTGGATGCACAGGGAGAGGCATTCTGGAATGATCGTCCTCTGGCCAGGTTGAGCGGCGATTCCTGGAACGTCAACGCGCTCCTTTGCGTCCCTTCTGATGCTCACCGCCGTTACGACATTCGCTTCTCCGGCGTGACGCGCGCTATGGGCAGCACCGCCGCCAATATTATCTATGTGGCACGAGGCACGGCTGTCGGCGCTTTAATTGGCCGCCCTCATCTCTGGGATATCGCTGTGGCGCTGGCCATCCTGGAGCGTGTGGGAGGCCTCGTGTGCTACCTATCCGGCAAGCCGGTCGAGTTGTCGCTATTGCTTGATGGCCGCACGGCTCCAGAGCCGATGCTCGCCGCGCCACCCGATCTCTTGCAGCCCCTGCTGAAGGAGATCAAGGTACGGTAACATTTATATGGCCTGACGCCAGGCGCTGACCAGGCCGACAACCAGGCCGAGGCCCAAAGCCAGGGCGCGCAGAAAGAGCATGAAGGGAGAGATCAGCCCGACGGGGAAGTCGCGGCGCAAGGCTTTGCGCGTGAAAGGCAGGGCAGTAACGAGGAACAGGGCCAGCGCCAGCGCCGAGGCGAGGAGTAAGGGGGGATAAATCGGGGCGAAAACCGCACCCAGTAGAGCCAGCAAAGCCCAGGCCAACTCCGCCTTGAGCGATTGCGGCGTGTGCGAATCCTCAATGGCCTTCTGTGGGTGGCGGCGCAGGACGAACGCTTTCCAGTAGCCGATTTGATACTTGCGTTTCAGGTAGCGCCGTAGCGTCGCTGGATGTTGATGATACACCACCGCTTTGGGGTTAAAGACCATCTTGTAGCCCCCTCTGGCGAGGCGGAAGGAAAGCTCCTGATCCTCGTCAACACGGAAGCGGGCATCAAAGCCGCCGATTTGCTCCAAGACGCTTCGCTGATAGCCCGCCGAGTAGGTGTCAATGAAATCAATGTACAGCCTCTGCTTCATGATGTCGTAGCGGCTCTCGTATTCGATCTGGGCGAACCTGGGCACAAGCCCCTTTTGCTGCGTGCGGTAGACCCCTTTGCTGCCCACGATCTCGGGGTTGGAGAAGGGTTTGAGCATCGCTTCGATCCAATCGGGCGCGGGGATGCAGTCGGCATCCGTAAATAGGATAAACTCCCCTTTAGCTTCCTGCAGGCCCAAGTTGCGCGCCGTCGCTTGCCCGCGATTAGACGATAACATCAAGAGGCGCACATCCTGGTACCTCTTCACAATGTTGGATGTCCCATCGGTGGAACCATCGTCTACGAAGATCACCTCGTAGCTTTCGCGCGGCACCGTTTGGTTCAACAGGGAGCCGAGACACGCTTCAATCGTAGCGGCCACATTGTAGCCAGGCACGATCACCGAGATCATCGCTTATCCTCCGTCCGCGGGGATGTCTGATTTCGAGGCCGCGGATTCCGCTGCGCGCACCAAGCCCTGCAAGTCGTAATTCTCTTTCCAAAGGCAGAAGGCTCCGGCGACACTCATGAGCACATAGGTGATCAAATGCAAGACGATGGCGAAGCTCAAGGCCAGGCTCCTTTCCACGGCAAAGATGGCCAAGGCTTGTACGGCCAGATAATGATAGACGCCGAACCTGCCCGGCGAGGCCGGGATGATGCCGCCTATCTGAAAGACGAGGAGGAGGAAGAAAGAGACATTCCAGGGGACGGTGATCCCCATCGCCCGCAAGGTGAACTGGTTAGTCAGCGCTGCTATGCTCCAGATCAAAGCCGACCAACCAACAAGCTGTAGGTTCACATCCAGGCGACGCAGCAGTTCCAGGCTATCTCCAGCGGCGATCAAGCGGCGAGAGAGATGCAGGCTATCCAGTTGGGGCACTTTGCGGATCAGATACTCTCCCCAGGCGAGGATGCGTTTTCTGTGCCGGGCAGCGAGGAGCAGCACCAACAAAAGGGCAACTAACGCTCCGCTTAAGAGGATACTGGAGGTTTGTAGCCAGGAGGGAAGCGGCATCAAAAGCGCCAGAAGCACGAGGAAAAGCAACAGCATTAGGCTGTCCAGCGATTTCTCCAGGACAACCGTCCCCATCGCTCTCGCCTTGTTGACCCCCTCGATTTCCCCGATCAGGTAGGCGCGCGCCAGCTCTCCGGCGTGAGGTAGTAACCAGATATTCACCGTTTGGCCAATGAGGATCACGGAGGCCAGCTTTCCGAGCCGCATCCTGCCCTGCCCTGGATAGAACAGCAAACGCCAGCGTCGCGCCTTAGCCCAGATAAACAGCACATAAGTGAGCAGGGCCAATCCTAGATAGCCAGGGGATGCTTCTCGCAGGGCGCGAATGACCTCGGGCAACTGCACCCCGCGGAAGGCCAGAACCAGGCATAACACGCTCAATAGTGTGCTCAGGATAAGCCCGGCGCTCCGCCGCAGCTTTTTCCCCGATTCCATTCGTTTATCGGACACTCCGCTCTTTCCTCTTGAGCCTTCGCTGATAGTATCATATAATGCTTTTCGGATGCAGCCAAATGCCTGCGTCCGGAGGTATGCTGTGCCGTTCATGAAAAAAACACGAATTTCTCAGAGCCTGGTTCTGCCGGCCTCGCTTCTCCTCATTTCGTTTATTGTCTATCTAGTGACCCTGGCGCCGGGGATCACCTGGGCGCACGAGGGCGCCGATGGCGGCGATCTGATCACGGCGGCTTATACGCTTGGCATCCCACATCCCCCTGGCTATCCCTTTTATGTGCTTCTGGGCAGGCTCTTCTCGCTCGTCCCGTTGCGGAATGTGGCCTATCGCTTGAATCTGATGTCGGCGACATGCGCTGCCCTGGCTGTGGTAGTCTTCCACCTTTGGGCACGCGCCACGCTGCAACGCGCCTCTGCGGGGACGGCTACAAGGTGGGTTACCGGCACGGCCGCCTCCGCGAGCTTGCTCTTGGCTTTCTCGCGCCTTTTCTGGTCGCAGGCGCTTATCGCCGAAGTCTATGCCTTGAACGCTTTGATGGTGGCTCTTATCCTCTACCTTCTCTGGCGTTGGGACGGCATGAGTGCATCACAAAGAGCAGTCATTCCGAACGAAGTGAAGAATCTCGCTCACTGGAAAGGAGATTCTTCATCGCAAAAAACGCTCCTCAGAACGACAGGTGGGGGGGCAGCAGTGCTCGCGCTTTTGGCCTTCGTCTACGGCCTCAGCTTGGGGAATCATCTCACGATGTTGCTCTTGCTGCCCTTGCTGCTCTATTACCTTTCGTCTTCTCCTCACTTCCGTCAGACCGGCTGGAGAGGTATCCTCCTGGCAGGGATCTGTTTCTTAGCCGGCCTTGCTGTTTATCTGTACCTGCCGCTGCGAGCTGCGGCCAGGCCTTTTCTCAACTGGGGCGACCCGCTAACCTTTGACCGCTTTTGCTGGATGGTCTCCGGGGCGTTGTACCGGCATTACGTCTTCGCCTTGCCCCCGGGGTATCTGCCCATGCGCCTGGCGAAATGGGCCGGAGATTTCGTCTGGCAATTCGGCCCTTGGGGTGTGGCCTTGGGCCTGATGGGCGCCTGGACACTGGCTGGCGAAGCGCGACGCCAGTTCATCTGTACAGCGAGCATCCTGACCTTGTATAGTGCTTACGCTATCGGCTATAACACCGCCGACTCTTACGTTTATCTCATCCCGGCCTATCTCATCTGGGCTTTCTGGATCAGCCGGGGTATGTTCTATCTTCTTGACTCGCTGGGGGTTTTGCAAGAACCTCGATCCAGAAGAGCTATGCCCATCGTCGGCCTGATGTTCCTCTTGCCGCTCATCTCTCTCGTCTGGAATTTCGCCGCCTTGGATCTGAGCCGCGACCACGAGGCCAGCGATTACGCGGAGGCCGTTCTCGGTAGCTTGCCTGCCCATGCCCTGGTGATCAGCGCGGCTGACGAGCATACCTTCACCCTCTGGTACGCCCAGCAGGTGGAAAAGAAACGCCCTGACCTCCTCATCCTTGACCGCGACTTGTTGCCTTATGATTGGTACCGCAGAAATGTTCTGCCCCGCTATCCGGGAGTGATCGTGCCTGTGGATGGCGCGGATGCTTACGAGTGGCTGACGTGCTTCCTGGATGAGAACATCGCCCGCTGGCCGATTCTCCTGACCGACGCCGATGAACGGCTGATGGCGCGTTACCATGCGGAGCAGAGGGGGCCAGTGTATCAGCTAACGGGGCGGTGATCGTCATCTCCCCTCTCTGTGCGGGAGAGGGGTGAGGGTGAGGGCGCTCCTCCGGTCTCATAAAGCCGTATCCGAATGCCCACCAGCCGCCTCTCCTCTACGAACGACGTATTCTGATCGAACCACTTCTGTAGCTCTTCGGTAGGGTCCTCATAGATTTCGTGGCTCAGCACCAGCCAGATGCGCCGATAGTTTCGCTTGAGTTCTCGCCATGGCCCCACATCCCTGAATTTCGTGGCCCCTTTTCTGAAGGATTTGCCGCGGTAGTAATACTCGAACGCTGGCTTTGCATAATAGGCGTGATATACGATTGCATCGCCTGGCTGCTCAGCCTCGGCGACGAGTCGCGCTGCCTCGCGCCATTGCTCTTTGGGCGTCCAGTAGTTTTTTATCGTGCAAACCATAGCGACCGCAATCAGGGCGAATAAGAGCATTGATCGGCCTCGTCGAATTCGGCTCAGCGCTGCCGAAGCAACGATAGCCAGATAAGGCTGCCCGATGGTTAGTTGTCTGATGGAGGAAGCAGGACGCCAGGCGGCGAGGATCGTCAGGCCGATGTAAGGTAGTACCCCCCACAAGCAAGCCATCCATGGGCGGTCTAGCCAGCGTCGGATGGTTGCCGTCCAGCCTTTTCCCCAAATCATCAAGCTGATGAAGCCGACAGCGGCCGGGATGATGAGAAAAAAGGAATAGCGCCTTGCCTGCTCCGCTGATATACCCCAGCGAGCAAGGAACTGGAACAGGGCCGCTAGCGTCTGCCAGGCTCTCACATTGCTGGCAACCAGTTGGAGATGATGCCGAAAAATGGGTAGCCACGGCAGAAAGCCGACTACGATGCCCAACTGCGCCAGCAGCCAGGGAATCCACCGCCTTCGGGGATAGCGGTACCAGAAGCTGGTGAGGGCAAAATGGATGTTGACCGCTAGCAGAATGAGCGGGAAAGAGTAAAGCGTATACGTGCCAGCCAGGCCGGCGATGGCATAGATAAGGGCAAAGGTCGCCGCTCCCGTCTCCCGGAAATGCAGATAGCCGTACACACAGAGCAGGCCGAGGAAGCTCGCCTGGCTATACATCCGCGCTTCCTGCGCATACCAGATGTCCAGCGGAGCGACGGTCAGCAGCAGTACAGCCAGGAGTGCCTTTCGCTGGTCGAGGAAGCGACGTGCAGTTTGGTATAGGATAGGCAAAGAAAGGATGCTGAGAAGGGCGGAGGGCAAGCGAAGGACGAATTCGTCTTGCCCGAAGCAAGATAGCCAAAGGTGAAGCTGCAAGAAGTAAGCCAGGCCGCCGAAATAATCTCGGGCAGAGCGCAAAAGCCCTGCCCAATCTTGTGCAGCCACGTTGACACTCATGGCCTCATCCAGCCAGAGGCTGGGGACGTCAAGGCGTGCCAATCTCAGGAATGTTCCTGCGAGGAGCAGCAGGATTAGGGCCGGGTATGTCTGCTTTTCACTCAGGCGAACTTCCCTTTGCACGGCGAACCAACCCAGGCCAGGGATGTTACTCCCCTTCGTCTTTGGCTGTGCGCATCGAATGGACGAAATAAGCTCCCGCGACGACCACAGCTACCACGATGATCAGGAGCAGTATCCAAAGCGGCGAGAATTGGCGGGAACCACCGCTGGGAGTGGGCGTGGCCGTTGGCGCTACTCGCGTTGGTGTCACCGTGACCGGCGCCAACACCGTGGGCACCGCCGTCGGAGGCTTGGTGGGCGTGAGCGCGGGCAGCATGGGTGTATTGGTTGGCGCGACCGTCGCGGTCGGTTGAGGCGTAAAGGTAGCGGGCAGGGAAGTCGGCGTCGCCGCTTCCCTAGTTGGTGTAGCTGTCGCTGTGGGAGTAGCCGTCGCGGGCGGAATGGTCAGGGTTTGAGTTGGCGCCCTGGTCAGAGATGGTGTGCCTGTGGGCGGAAGTGTTTGCGTGGGCAGCGCTGTGCTGGTGGGTCTCGGCGTATTCGTAGGCGGGAGCGGTGTGTTCGTAGGAGGTACGGGTGTGTCGGTGGGCGGCACGGGAGTGTTCGTCGGGTGCACAGGCGTGTTG
>CAYPON010000110.1:0-10921 GCA_964412315.1 uncultured Anaerolineae bacterium
GGCTCGTAGCCGTACTCCACGTTCATGACGGGCCAGGCACGTCTGGCCCTCTCGTGCAGGATGTGTGCGTGAAAGTTCTCATGGTGCTGGTCGGCCAGGAAATCGCCGCGCTCCAGGGTCACATCGTGCGCTGTCAGCAGGTGGCCATAAGCGTCAAGCTGGCGCACCAGGTCAACGCGGCTCTCCCAGTATTCTGGGTCATCTACCTTCCACATCTCTTTGGAGAGGTTCCAAATTACGTTGCCATAAGCCTGGTAGCGAGCGATGACATAGCGCCAGTAGCGATCATCGTTGCCCTGGCCGCGGCCCGGCCAGTTGACCCCTTTATTGTGCACCTCGATCATCAGGTGGGCCAGGATGCCGCGCTGATGCATATAAGAGATGATCTCGTCCAGATGCCGCCAGAAGGGAGGGTTCATGCGCGTATGGTCTGGATGCTCGTTATTGCCTCCCCAGGGATAGAGGGGCGGGGGCACCAGGCGATGGGGCTGTCCTTCGCTCCAGGGCGCGGCGTGGGCATAGACCTGCATCAGCACCTGGTTGAAGCCGTAGGCCTGGAGGCGATCCAGGTAACGGCGGGCGTCCTGCATATCTAGGGCAAAGAGCCAGTCGCACTCATCGCCCAGCAGGAAACAGCGGGTGTGGTCGTCGTAGATAAAATGGTGCGGGTGGCTGCGATCCACGCGAAGCAGGCCGTGGATGTTCGGGCTGGCGTTGGGCACGCAGAGGATGCCCCGCTCTCGTCTGCTATCTAAGCCGGAGACGTCTGAGCGCGTCTCGTAAGACCATTCGCCGGGTTGCGTGGGGGAAAAGCGGATAATCCAGGTGTCATCGCCATCGTAGAAGCCGGGGATGACTATCTGGCTGCCATCGGACGCTTTGAAGGTGGCGGTGAACTGGCCATCGTAGGGGTTCTTGGCCGCTTTGGCCGAGAGGCGAAAATCATGAACGTGGTATTGCTCGATCTCCATTGGCATCATCCTGTTTCAGCATTTCTGCTGTTTTCACTAACACCGCCGAGTTGTCCATAAGTGGCCTGGCTTACCACCGCCGATGAAAACCAGAGACAATTCTATTGTACTACACTGAGGGCAGAGGAGCAACAATCGAGCAAACCTGCAGGAGGGTGTTGCTCTGAACAGCCTATCGTGGTACTATTGTATCTCAGCAGGCATAGTCCCCTCGGTAACATTATCATTTGAGAGAACAATGCCCGCATTTAGCAGAATTCTAGCAGGAAAGCCCTTGCCTTTGGCAACATTTTACGTGAAGCAATATGGAGCTTTGGAGAAGGTAAATCATGAATTTGACAATTTAGAACATTTGTGCTATCCTATGAGCAAGCACCTAAATCAACCAAAGAAAGGATGGGCACGGAAATGGAAAAGATCATATCGCGTTGTGGGCTTATCTGCAGCAAGTGCGAGGCGTACATCGCCACGCAGGCCAATGACCAGGCGGCTTTGGAGCGCGTGGCCAAACACTGGACCGAGGAATTCCACAGTCCGTTCACGGCTACCGATGTTGTGTGCGATGGCTGCCTGACCACGACCGGGCGGCTGTGCAGCTATGCGCCCAAGTGCGAGATCCGCGCCTGCGCCATCCAGCACAATGTCTTGAACTGCGCCTACTGTGATGAATACGGCTGCGCCAGGATCACGGGCTTCCTGGCGCAGGTGCCCGAGGCGAAAAAGACACTGGAGGAGATCAGGGCAAGCCTCTAGTTTCGGGTCAGTCACCTGTTGCCTGCTGTCCCTACATCATCCCTAGCTTGTCCAGGCCTAGGATGTCGAAGGCATTGTTGAGCACCTGGTTCACCGCTTTGCTCAGCGCCAGGCGTGATTGCACCTGCTGCGGCGTCGGCGCTTTCAGCACAGCGCACTTGTGATAGAACTGGGTGAACAATCCCGCCAGTTCATAGACGTAATCGGTGAGGATGTGCGGGCTAAGCTCTGTCAGGCTGCGGGCGATGACGCCAGGATAGCGCGCCAGAGAATTGATGAGGATCTGTTCCTCCTCCACCAACTCGGGGATTGGCAAAGACCCTACCTCCTTCCAGAGGGCCTCTATGTCAATCCCCTCTTCTTCCTGAGCTTTGCGCAGGAGCGACTCGGTGCGCACCAGGGCGTATTGGAGGTAGGAGGCGGTGTTCCCATCCAGGCTCAGCACTGCATCTATGTCGAATAAGATCTCTTTCATGGGGTCGTATTGCACCATGCAGTAACGCACGGAGCTGCGTCCCACCGCCTCGGCAATGCGGCGCATCTCCTCCTCCGTCAGTTCGGAGCCGCGCTTCTCCCTGACGCGCCGATAGGCTTCGTCTATGGTGGCTTGCAGAACGTCATCGGCGGCGATGCCGATCCCCTTGCGTCCGCTCATATGGCCGCTAGGCAGATAGACCAGACCATAGGCCAGATGATGCGAGTTGCGATACTCTTGCTCATGGCCGGTGACCCGCAAGGCGGTGTAAACGACGGCCTGGGCGTAGCTTTGGTGCGCGCCGATGACATTGATCACCTTGTCGGAATGTCGGCGGGGACGGCGTTCCCCTTCCCGCCAGGTCGTCCAGAGGACGCGACCGTCCGGTTGCTTCACATGCTTGCGGTAGAGCATGTCCCGCTGCAAAAGCCCGAACTTCCACATCTGGTAGGCGATGTCCTTGGCCTCGTAGGTGGGCAGGCCATTGGAGCGCACCAGCACCTTCTCCAGGGTGCTATCTTTCTCCGCCTTGCCCCCCTCCCAGAAATCGGTCATGTTGATGACCCAGCAGCCCTTCTTGGGGCCTGTCTCGGCGAGATAAACGTAGGGGGATTGCTTGATCTTCTCCATGGCCTCTTCGAGAAGGCCAGAACGGACGATGTCTCCCTCCCAGCTTAACAGATCGTAGGACACGCCCAGTGACCAGGCCGTTCGCAATTGGGCATCCAGGCACTGAGCTACCTCGTCCACATATTCCCCGCGTTCGACGGCGTGCATCATTACCTCGACACCCCGCTTGATCCTTTCGATCTCGGCCAGTTCCGCTTGCAGGGCCTGGCGTTTCTCCTGCCTCGTTGCGTCCAACTCCTGGCCTGCCAGTTCTTTCAGTTCAGCACGCACATCCTCTTCGCGGCCCAGCAGGCGATGGAGGCGCGCGTAGAGATCGCCCCAGAAATGATCCAGCTTGACCCCCGGCGGAGGAGTCCCACCAAAATACTTCAAGGCATAGAGGCTATCGGCGGCCTGTTTGCCGGTGTCATCTATGTAATTCTGGATTTCGACTTCGTGGCCCGCTCGCCCGAAAAGCCGGCCGATCACATCGCCGAGGATCGCATTGCGGGCGTGGCCGATGTGCCATTCCTTGTTGGGATTGACCGAGGTGTGCTCGATCAGCACGCGCAACCGTTTCTCCGGGCGTGGTATGCCATATTCTGCCCCCTCCGTCTGGATCGTCACGAGGACATGCGCGGCGAAAGCTCGGTCGTTCAGGAAGAAATTGACGTACCCGGCGCCAGCAACCTCTACCCGTTCCACCAGGGGGCAGGCGGAGAGATCCAGCCTGTCCACGATCTCCTGAGCTACCTGGCGCGGCGCGCGTTTCATCTCCTTGCTCAAGACGAAAGCGATGTTGCTGGAAAGGTCGCCGTATTGGCGCCGCGGCGGGACAGTTAGGGTCGCCCCGGCGGGCAACGGAACCTGCGTCGCCAGCAAATCCAGGCACGCCCGTTCAAAATCCCGAAAGGGATCGGATGACATATCACAACCTCCAGAAAGTTCGTTCCTGTATTATATACCCGCTTCGCTCTGGCGAAAAAACACCGGATGAAAACGCAAAGACGCCAAACGGCAATCCGCAGATTGCGCAGATGACGCAGATTTCACATCGGCATGAATCTGCGCCATCTGCGGATCTACTTATTCTCAGGCTAGGATAAGGATCAAAAGGCCGACGCCGATGAGGATGGCCAGGCCGTAGAGGAGCGTCTGCCGCAGCACCTGCCCTTCCTGTCCGGCCAGGCCTGCCGTGCTGCAGCCAACGATGACCTTGGCGGGCGCTACCATGCCGCCCAGTGCCCCTCCCGCCGTCTGTGCCGCGAGGATGATCACCACGTTCCTGCCGATCAGTTCCGCTGTGCTCATCTGCAAGGTGGCGAAGACGACGTTCGAGTTGGTGTTGCTGCCGGTCATGAAAGCGCCCAAGGCGCCGATGAAGGGGGAGAAAAAGGGGAACGTCTTTCCCATCGCCAGGCTGATCCCTTTGGCCAGCGTGTAGGTCATGCCGCTGTGCGTCATCAGCACGGCGAAGCCGACCATGGTGACGATGCCCAGGCTGGAGGGGATCGCACTGTATAGCGTCTGTGACAGGATATTCTTGACCGTCCCAGGCCGGTAGTACCCCCGCCGTTGGTATAGGAAATATGAGATCAGTGCTGCGTAGGCCAATAGCGCCCCCGGATGACCGAAAATGCTGATCGTGCGGCCCATCTCCGCTGGTTGTGTCCACCCTAGGGCAGTGCGCGTTTCTGGGAAGGGGACACGGATTTGGACGCGATTCAGCACCGTGTGCAAGGGGGCCCAAAGCTCCGCCAGGATCACGATGACGATGAGCAAGAGATAGGGGATCACGGCCCAGCCGACGCTCATCTGTCCCTTCGTCATGGGCATTTTGTGGCCACTGGAATCAGTTTGGGCTGCTGTGCCTCGATAAGCCGGCAGCCTCGTCAGGATCGCCACTGCCCCCAATCCGACCAGCGCGGCGATGAAAGCGCCCAGATTCCAGAGGCCCGTAACCGCAGCCAGATACTGCGCCAGGCTCATGCACAGCCCAACCACCAGGGTGGGCAATGCCCCGCGACGCACGCCCTCGAAGCCGCCATGGATATGAGCCGTCGCCAGGCCGCACACTAAACAGATCACCCCCATCAGCATTGCTGACGAAGGCGCCAACAAGGCCCCGGGCAGACCCGTGGTTGCCGTAAGCACCTGGAAGGAGGAACCCATGCTGCCAAAGCTGACCGACCAAGAATGCCCGACTAGAGTAGCAACCACCGCAGTCGCCGGTGAAAAGCCCAGGCCGATCAGGAGCGGGGCCACCACTGCCACCGGCACGCCAAATCCCCCAACCCCCTGCAAGAAGGAGCTGAACACCCAGGCCAGGATGAGGATTTGCAGCACAGGATCCCGAGTCAGTCGGACGAACCCGGCTCCGATAGCCGAAACAGCGCCTGCCTCGGCCACGACGTTGTACATCACCAGGGCCATCCAGATGATGTATAGCACGTACGCACTGAGGAGCACACCCTTCAACTGCGAATAGGCGATCAGCTCCGGCCCTGCGCCAAAGGCGACGATGGACACGAGCAATGCCGTAAACCACCCCGCAGGCCCAGCCTTGGCGCCGCCCCAGCGGAAGCCCACCATGAGCACCAGCACGACGACGATGGGGGAGAGGGCGAGAAGCCAGGCCCCCAAGCTGACAGGTGATGTCTCCATTTCTCTCCGATAACCGTTTGTAATAGGGCAGGATTATGCCACCGCCAGCCACACCGGTCAACGACTAGTACTTTATTCCTATTCAAGACGTGGCGATGGCGTTCTATAATGAGATGAGGCAAGTATTATTCCGAGTTGGGAAGCTTTCCAGCGCGCAAACCCTCACCCCGCTCCTCTCCCTACCCAGGGGCCGGGATGAGGGTTTACCTTTGTGATGTACACTCTCCCCTCTTGCTCCTCTCCCTAGCAGGGCGAGGGGTGAGGGTTCACTTCACTACCTGCAAAGCTTGCTCCAGGTCGGCAATGATATCTTGGGCATCCTCGATCCCCACCGACAGCCGGACTAACCCCGGCCCGATATGCGCCTGCTCGCGCTCCGCGGGCGTCATTGAGCGGTGCGACGAGTGGGCAGGATAGAGCACCAGGCTATAAACGTCGCCCAGCGTTGTCGCAGACAAGACAAGGCGCAAAGCCTCGAAGAAGCAAAACACCTTTTCCTGGTTTCCTCCACGGATCTCAAACGCCGCCATGCCCCCATAACCCTTGTCGCTGAAAAGCCGCTGTGCCAGTTCGTGCTGCGGGTGGCTGCGCAATCCTGGATAATATACTCGTTCGATGCCGGGCTGCGTTTCCAGCCAGGCCGCCACCTGAGCCGCATTGCTGCAATGCTGTCTCATACGCAATGGGAATGTCTTTAGCCCGCGCAAGGCGAGGTAAGCTTCGTTGGGGCCGAGGTTGCTGCCGATAGCTTTGAGCAGTTCTCGAACTCCTTTCATCCGGTCCCGCGATCCCACTACCACACCTCCCAGCACATCATCGTGCCCCGCCAGGTATTTGGTGGCGCTGTGCACGACATAATCCGCGCCATGCTCCAGGGGACGAAGCAGGTAGGGGGTCGTGAAAGTGCTATCCGCGATCACTTGCGCGCCATGCTGATGAGATAGTTCGCACAGCGCGGGCAGGTCCACCAGCTTGAGCAGGGGGTTAGAGATGACCTCGCAGAGCAGCGCTGCTGGGCGGAGCTCCTCAAGCGCTTCGTCTACGGCAGCGAGGTTCGTTACGTCCAAGAAATGTGTCCGCACCCCCAAAGTGCTGAGAAACCGTGCCAACAGGTTGTAGGTGGCCCCGTACAAATCCTGCGCTGCCACCAGGGTCGCTCCTGCCCGCGCCCCTGCCACGAGGCAGGCGGCATGAATGGCTGCCATGCCCGAGGCGAAGGCCACGGCATCGTCGGCCCCTTCTAGCATGGCCATCGCTACCTCCCAGGCCCTGGTCGTCGGGTTGCCGTAACGAGCGTAAACGTAGCCCTCTTTCTCCCCAGCGAGGACCATGTCCAGATTTCTCATATCTTTGTACAGATAGCCTATCGAGTGATAGATCGGTGTGACCACGGGCGTGCAATCGGGGTGCGCCATCCTTTCCCCGGCATGAACAGCTTGTGTGAAAATGCTCCTCCCTTTCATCTCCTCCTCCTGTTCCAAACCTTATTACTCAAGTGTATCGCACCTCATCGCGAATGGCAAACCAGAGCGGGCTCCTTTTGACAATTCTCCACTTCCAGCTAAACTGAGGGCAGCCAGGAGTAACGATTCTATGGTTTACGGAGAAAAAGGAGCGTAAACCCCGATGAGACTTCAGGACTATCCCAAACCAAAGGACGACAACGGCCGCGGCCTTCACTGGATCCCCTTTACCTGGGGACAAGTCAGTGACGAGCACAAACGGGTAACGGATGAATTGCACGCTCACCTGCAGGAGATGAACATCCGCTGGGTGCTCATCCTGAACGGGACAGGACAAGAATGGCAGGCGAACGAATACCTGGTGCGCAAGCTAGTGGGGCCAGACCCTGCTCACCCGGAGATCATGCCCATCATCCGCATTGGCGAGACCTTTGACCTGGAGACGTTGGCGAAGAAGGCACGCGGCGAACAGGTCGGCCTGGATCAGGCACGGGTGCGACAGATCGTCCATTTCTACCGCTCCCTGGGTGTGCCCTACTTTCAGCTCTACAACGAGCCGAACCACATAGACGAGTGGCCCAACTGGATCGTGCCGGCCAACGCCTCAGAGATCGTCACCGAGGTTTGGACCCAGGCCGCGCTCACGGTGATAGACGCCGGCGGGTTGCCTGGCCTGGCCCCCCCGGCTCCGGGGGGGAGTTGGCCGGGAGGCGATGATCTGGTCATGTTGGCGCGAATTTTTGACGAAATCGAGGCCAGGCTCACCAGAGCCGACCAGGATAAACTCTATGACAAAATGTGGGTCGGCATCCATAACTACTTTCTTTACTATCCCGTGCTCAGCCTTCCCGCCGATAGCCACGGCTTCAAAAAGTTCGTCTGGTATGAAGGGATCATCAAGGAGAAGGTGGGCCATGAACTGCCTCTCCTGACCGGGGAAGGTGGCCTCCGCCTAGGGCCGTCGCCTTATGGAGATAACGCCAGCGAGGCTCAGGTGGCGGCATCTACGAAGGAGGCCTGCCGTTACATGGGCCAGGCTCCAGAGTACTACTTCTGCAACTGCTTCTGGCTCCTAGGCAGCACCATCGGCGGCGGCAGTGACCTGTGGGAGCCGGCCTCCTGGTTCCGCAAAGATGGCTCCCGGCAAGAGGTCGTCACAGCCCTGAAACGGCTGGGAGAGTACCGTCGCGCTCCTCAACCGCCTGAGGAGTGGTTTTTCTACCGCAATGGCCAGGATGTGCACCATTGCCACATGGTCAAAGGGCCTTTCCTCCAGGCGTTCCGCTCCCTGGGCGGGCTGGACTATTGTGGCTATCCCGCTTCCGATGAGGTAGATGAAGGCGGCGTGACGATCCAGGGGTTTGAGAAGCTGACCCTGGAAAAAGACCCCTCCGGCCAGGTGCGCGTCCGCGGCGCGGCTCCACGCGAGATCAAGGTGAGGATACCGAAGGCGACTGAGTTATTGGCAGCACAGGGGCTTTCCTCCGTGGAGATCGAGCAGGCCCTGGCTGAAGTGGCTGCCACCTATGGCTCCGCCGACGAATTGGTGGCTGGCGAATACAAAGTCACCTTACCCGGAAAGGAGACCTGGTCGAACCAGGATGTCATAGACGCCTTTTGGATCGCTGGCGGGCGGACCGGCTTCGCCCTCATGGATCGCGCCGGCATCAGCCTAGATGACCTGGTGCGCGACCGCCAGGGGCCTTATATAGGAGAGCCAATTGAGAGATTGCCCGGTCTCACCCACGCGGAGATTGGCCGCATCCTGGCCGCCCTGCCACCTCTAGCCCGGCGCGTGATCGCTTTTCGCATCCCTACCATCTACGCGCTGTTAGAGGCACAGAGCCTGACCAGCGAGACCATGGCAGTGGCTTTGAAGCTGATCGCCGAGAAATACGGCCCTCCGGAGCTACTCACCCCTGGCGAATACGCTGTGGCCCTGCCAGCGGAGCCAACCCCGCCCCTGCGAGGCGAGTACACTAACCAGGAGATCATAGACGCCTTTTGGATCGCAGGAGGAAAAAGTTGGAGCCTGATGAACAAGGCAGGGCTAGACCTAGGGCGGCTGGCCGCGAATCGCCAGGGGATATACATTGATCCCGCCATTGACGACCTGCCCAACCTCACGCCGCAGGAGAGAGCCTGGATCAAAGCCGCGCTCCCCGCCAAGGCTCCACCCCCGCAGCCGGGCGGGGCGCTGGGGACGGTGCCAGCGGGTATGCCGGAGATCCGCTGGGAAGCGGCGGAAGCGAGCAGTTTCACCAGAGGCCGTCACGGTTATGCGATAGACATGATCGTCCTACACGCCAGCGGCAAAAGCTTGCGAGACACCCTACGCATGTCCAGCGATCCTGCAGGAGTCAGCTTTCATTATGTCCTAGACAAAGATGGCACCATTTACCAGTCAGTGCAAGACGGCGACACAGCCCATCATTGCACATTGGAGGCCGTTGATCCGCGACGGGAGGCGATCATCAGGCCCAATTACCGCTCGCTTGGCATCACCCTGGTCAATTGGGAGCAGATGCTCCGTGAAGATGGCGAAATGGCCTGGGACCCCTATACTGATGAGCAGTACGAAAGCCTGGCCCGGCTGGTGGCTTACCTTTGTCAGATGCATCGAATCCATCGAGCCTTCCCTCCCACTGGGCCGGTCACCTATGCGCCAGCGGAAGAGCTTGCTTACTTCAACGGCATTTTGGGGTATTCGGCCCTCGATGCCGTGCGGCCAGGCCCAGGCCCCCACTTCGATTGGAACCATTTGCGCAGACTTGCCGGTTTTTAATCCGCAGATTGGTGCAAGCATTGGCGGTCTCGCTCAAGATGGATTGGTCGGGAACCTTCTCAAAACGGATTAACACAAAGGCGCAGAGATCCATAGCAGCTTGGCGTTTTCATCCCTTTCAGGTCTCATGTCCGGCAGTCACATGAAGATCAGCCTGCCGAAGAACTCGGGGCGGTGATAATCCGGCTGCGGCGTCTCTATCGGGTTCCAGACGCTCCATTGCGGGTTGCTGGTGTCGTCCCCACAGCGATAGAAATTCCCGTGCCACTCCGTTCCCGGCCCCGGATTCGGGAAATCGGCCAGGGCGTGCATGATGGCCAGAGGGATGACGGCCTCTATCTCCCAATGCGAGTCATCGGGGCTTTCCTGCTTGATCGGGCCGGGGATGAAATGCCAGATCGCCACCCGCCCCGCCAACTCCGGCCCGACGTAGATTCTGCCTTTTCTCTCTTTGCCGTAGCCCATCAAGAGCGTGCCAACACAGTTGATCTCATAGTTGAAGTAACCGATGGCTGGATCGGTGCCGGGGAGGAGGAAAAGCTCGCCGCAACTATCCTTGTAGACCGGCTCGTTGAGCCTGGTATAGATGCCTCGGATGTGGCGATCCTGCGAGACCATGCGGAAGTAGAGCCGCTCGCGGTCGTAAAGCAGTTGGGCGAAGGCCTGCCATTTATCCCCCGATTTGTACCAGGGGTAGGTGTTGACATCGGCGATCTCTGCCTCCTGCCAGAAGCCGTTTTCTGGGTGGCCTGGTTCATATTGGCCTTGCGCCCGTTTCACGTGGTAGGTTTTCATATCTCATACTTCGGGAAGGTTTCGGGTCGAGTATATACCAGGGTGAAGTTGTAGTCAAGATAAAGAGGCAACTGTTTTGGCCCGTGCCCCGTTTTCGTTATAATAAGGAACGTTATTATCTGGATAGGAGGTAGATCCATGTCTACCGCTGATCCTCAGATGATGATCAAGGGCCTCTTGCAGCCCTGGACAGATGCACTGCAAAATCCGGCGAAAGCGCAGGAAGGATTGCTGCATCGCCTCCTCCAGGGCTACGCGCAGACCGATTACGGGGTGCAGCACGGCGCGGCACAGATAGAGACGCTAGCGGACTATCGTCGCGCCTTTCCGGTCGCCATGTATGAGGATTACGAGCCGCTGATCAAACGGGTGATGGCTGGCGAGGTAAAGCTGCTCCTCACGGAGG
>CAYPON010000111.1:0-5163 GCA_964412315.1 uncultured Anaerolineae bacterium
AGATAGACCTGCCTCGTGTTCCCCTTCAGCTTGGCGCGGATTAACAGCGCGACGGTTATAGCGAGAAAAGGCACGGGGAGAAATTGGTTCACTTTGCCTCTTTCAGAAGTCTACATAGTCTTTGCGGATCAGGTGCTCCGATTTGACATCAAAGATTTTGAGCAATTCGCTGATCATCGCCGCCTTTCGTTCAGCGTCGCGGCGCGACCAGGTTCGGCTCTTGATCTCAGCGTACCAGCCCTCGCGGGCAGGCTGCGTGATCTGATCCAGATTGACGGCGAAATCCACGCCCCGGTAGCGGATACGGTAACGATACCGCTTTTTGTTGATTTGCCGTTCTTCGCTGGGCCGGAAATACTCCCGATAGAAACGCAGAGTCCGGTTCGCGGGGGCCGTGAGGCGGGAGCGGCTCAGGACAATGGCGTCGCCGTAATCGGCCTCTTTCGTCGGGCCGGTCACGGTGAGGGTGTAAATGGGTGAGAGCGAACCATCGGCTTCGATCACCAGGTCTTCGCGATGGCGAAGTATACCCCAGGTCGGATCGGAGAACATAAAGTAGGTATCGTACTGCTCCCGCACGGTCTCCCTTACTATAGCGATGTCCGGGTGCTTCAATCGAGCTTCAAAAGCCTCCTTATCGAGCACACTCGCTTTGACCTGCACCTCGTAGGACTCTTCGCGCTCCAGCCCACCGATGGCCGCCACCTTTTCCAACAGGCTCTTTTCGCGCTTGACAAAGAAGCGGTTCACATCCTCACCGACCTGACGGGCCTGGGTGATGATGGAGTCTTCTTGAACGGTGAGGAGCTGGCGATCGCGCATCACGACGCGCCCGTTGATGATAACATGGCGGACATCATTGCTTTTGGCAGCGTAAACGAGTTGCGAATAGACGTTCAAGCCGGTAGTGTTAAAGTCGGGTACAGTATGGAGGCTGTTACAATCCACGATGGCCAAGTCAGCCCGCTTGCCGACCTCAATAGAACCGATCAGGTGATCCAAGTGCAAAGCTCTCGCTCCGCTGATCGTAGCCATCATTAGAGCCTGCCGCGCGGGCACTACGACAGGGTTATGAGCGACAGCCTTGGATATCAGCGCGGCCAGATTCATCTCCTCAAACAAATCCTGGTTGTTATTGCTGGCTGCACCATCGGTGCCCAGGCCGATGTTAATGCCGGTATCCAGCATCTCCTCTATCGGCGCAAAGCCGCTCGCCAGCTTGAGGTTGCTTGTTGGGTTGTGTGCCACGCCGACATCATGCTTTTTGAGGATGTGCACCTCTTCATGGTTGACGTGGACGCAATGAGCCGCCAGGACTTTGGCCCCCAGAACACCTTGCGTCTCCAACCAGCGCAGCGGCGGCATAGAGGTCTGGTTAATCCAATCCTCCACCTCGTCCTTTGTCTCAGAAACATGGATCAGCAGCGGCACGTTGTATTCTCTGGCCAATTCGGTGGCCGCTTGCAGAATGTCCGGCGTGCACATGTATACAGAGTGAGGGGCAGGTGCGGCGATGATCAATTCGTGGCCTTGCCAATGCTCTAGGAATTCGCGGCAATAGGCCAGGCTATCATCATAGCTCGGCGCATCGGGCGCAGGGAATTTCATGATCGTCTCTCCACAAACGCCGCGCATGCCTGCTTCGACCGTGGCCCAGGCGACTTCTTCTTCAAAGTAGTACATATCGGTATAGCAGGTGATGCCGGAGCGAATCATCTCGGCGCAGGAGAGAAGGGTGCCCAGGTAACAGAATTCGGGATTGACGAACTGCTTTTCTACGGGCATGATGTATCCATACAGCCAGACATCGAGTCGAAGGTCGTCAGCCAAGCCGCGCAGCAGGCTCATCGGCATGTGGGTATGGGTGTTAATCAGCCCAGGGATAACGATCTGTCCCTGGCAGTCGAGCACCTCGGCTGCTGCAAATTGCTCCTTCATCTCCTGCGCCTGGCCCACGGCCACAATGTCGCGGCCACGCACGACGATAGCGCCTGGCGCAAGCACTCGATAGGAGGCATCCATCGTGACCACCGACCCGCCGATCACCAGCAAGTCCGCATGTTCCATTTGCTCCCCCTTGACCCCCATCTGGAATGCAGCTTACCGCCATTTCAGACATTATACCGTTTTCGAGAGTTTGTGCAAAGTGCGTTGCTGTACTAAAATGGCTATTGTTTATTCTCCTATCCATCAGATCAAGAGCTTTTGCGCCAGGTGATGACTGTTTCACCGCTTGGCGTTCAAGACAAATAGCATATAATAAGATCGAGAGTTCGAGGACGGAGGATTCGGCGATGATCATGAACTGGGTAGTACTCGTGGTCTTTCTCGTTGTCGTCGTCGGGGCTATAGTGGCAATAATCTGGAAAAACCGAGACCGACTATAAAGGCGGATTGCCGCAGGATGGCCCGCGGGCCGTTTCGGCGAGCATAACGCCCAAGCTACTTTTGGGGCCTGCATGGCTAGGCAGAGTTGCCCGGCGTTTTGCTCCCTGTTCGCCAGAGCGTTTTGAGCGGCGTATGTTTCAGTTTGCCTTGTTATTTCAGCGGGATCTTGTTACACGATGACCGGCCTGATACGACCTGCAAGCGAAAAAGGAGTTGTCCTCGAGGCCGCCACGATATTGCGCAGGGGCGGCCTCGTTGTCTTTCCCACGGATACTGTTTATGGTGTGGGGGCCTACGCCTTTTTGCCGGAAGCTATAGAGGCGATCTATTGTGCCAAGCTGCGACCTCGCGACAAGGCGATCCCTCTGCTCCTCTCTCAGGCGGCGGAGATCAATAGCGTAGCCCGCAATATCCCCGACATCGCCTGGGCTATCGCGGAACGCTTTTGGCCGGGAGGATTAACGCTAGTCCTCTGGAAAGCACCCCATCTTCCTGACATCCTGTGCGCTGGCGGAGAGAGCATTGCCCTGCGCGTGCCCGATCACCCTATCGCTCTGGCGCTTATCACCGCCCTCGGTGGCCCGCTGGCAGCGACCAGTGCGAACCTTTCGGGCGAGGCCCCAGCGACCACCGCTGAGGAGGCCGCGGCAGCTCTGGGTGAACGGGTGGCGATGATCCTAGACGGGGGGAAAGCAGCGATGGGCGTCGCCTCAACGGTGCTGGACCTTACCGCCAGCCCGCCTCGTGTCCTGCGTCAGGGAGCAATCGCTGCCCACGTGCTGGCAGGTTTCCTGGCCCGATTTGGCGTCAAGCTCGGTTCTTGATCACGCTTTTCGCGCGCCAGTCTTGCGGATCACGCGCAGGATCCTGGCCACGTTCTCGTCGCTGTCACCGGTTGTATCCACGATGATGAAATTGCGGCTGAAGCGTGAGCCTTTGTCTATTCCATGCCGCATAGATTGATAGATGCGCCAGTCGGCATCGGATATATCGTCGGCATTCTCATGGAGTTTTCGACGTTCGAGCCGCTCGTGCACAACTTCCTCCGGCGCCACGGTCTGCACAATGACCAGTTTGGCTCCCGACTTGTCGGCCAGGTGGTAGATCATCTCGCGCTGGAACTCGACCAGGTTGGTGGCGTCATAGATGACGCTCGCGCCCCGCTGCAAGAGCATGCTGGCCACAATACGACAGATGCGGTGCACCAGTTCACTCTCCTCCGCGCTGTAGGTGGGCGGGGAGGAGAGCGTTTTGCGCACGCGGTCGGATTCAACGATGACGGCTGCCAGCCGCTGGGCAAGGATGCGGCTCAGGTACGATTTCCCGGTGCCTGGCAGTCCGCTAAGGACGATCAATGCCGGTTCTACTGTCGTTTCCACTTCTGCTGGCAGAAAGGCTTCCGCCAGCTTGGAGAGGTCTTTTGGCTCGGAAGCCATGCTTTTGCCTCGCTCTGTACCTGGAATACAGGGCTTTCCCAAACTACTGTCATTGCGAGCGGAGCGAAGCAATCTCATGCCCCTCGCTGCCTGAGATTGCTTCGTCGCACACTACGCTCCTCGCAATGACGGGCCACCGGAGAGGGCTCGCGACTTTGGGAAAGCCCTGACCTGGAATAGCGTCGAACCCTTGAATTCTCCGCCTGTGATTATAATACATCTTTCGCTAGGGACAATTTACGGAACTGCCGACAAATGGCGGCTTGGCTATAGCGCTGTTTTCGAGTATATTGCGACGTTGCTTGAAGGTCAGGGTTTTGTCCGACAAATGTCAGGCAAGGGGGCCAGGATGAGTTATAAAGTTTTACACAATTTTTACAAATGCATAATACCTGCCTAATGTTGACAGGGTACCATGGAGGCAACCGCTTTAGGAGGTGAATAACCATGTTAAGACGAAACTTGTTCTTGATGATATTGGTCGTCACGCTGTTGCTGGGAAGCGGAACCGCAGCCCTGGCGGAAGAGCCTGCCAACATGCAAGAGGTTCGCGGCCAGGTAACGGCAGTATCGCTGGCCGAGAGAACCATCTCCGTGCGGACATCCAATGTCGGCCCCGTCACGATCCACACCAATGAACAAACGCAGTTCGTGATCCCCGGTGTCCCGAATCCCGGCCTCGACGACGTCCAGGTAGGGGATCAGGTCGTTGCCACAGGGCAATGGCGTGCCCGGAGCCAATTCCTGGCGCGGGTCGTCGCTGTCCACCGCCCTGAGCGCCGTCCGATTGAGGTCGCGGGCGAAGTTACGGCGATTGACTTCGCTCAGGCGACGTTCATGCTCAGGACTCGTTCCGGCGAGACGAAAACCATCGTCACGAACGGAAGCACCCGTTTTATCATCCCCGGCGTCCCTGAGCCAGGCCTGGACGATGTGCGAGTGGGTGACCAGGCCCTTGTGACAGGCTGGTTGGATCCTGCGAATCCCAGCCGAATCACTGCTCTGAGTGTCGTCATTCACCGGCCGCAGCCCCGTCCCATTGAGGTCGCCGGTACAGTCAGGGAGATTAACCTCGCAGGGGGGACATTCACCTTGGTGACCCGCTCCGGCGACACCAAGATAATCTCCACGACTGCCGAGACCCGCTTCATCATCCCCGGCGTCCCTGAGCCAGGCCTTGATGATGTGCAGGTGGGTGACCGTGCCGTCGTTACAGGATGGGTGCATCCTAGAGATCCCAATCGGGTCATCGCGCGGATAGTCGTCATTCAGCGCCCGCAACCTCGTCCCATTGAGGTCGCCGGTACAGTCAGGGAGATTAACCTCGCAGGGGGGACAT
>CAYPON010000111.1:5263-10771 GCA_964412315.1 uncultured Anaerolineae bacterium
GGGTGCATCCTAGAGATCCCAATCGGGTCATCGCGCGGATAGTCGTCATTCAGCGGCCACGTCCTCAGCCCGTTAAGGTAGCCGGTCGGGTTACGGCGATTGACCTCGCGGAGGGGACGTTTACCCTTGAAATTCGCTCCACCGTGACGAGGACGATAACAACGACCGCCGAGACCCGCTTCATTATCCCCGACGTCCCTGAACCAGGTTTGGATGATGTGCGGGTGGGCGATCAGGCCCTCGTCACTGGAATACCGAATCCTAGAGACCCCAGAGGCATTTTCGCCCAAATCGTGGCCATTCACCGTCCGCGACCCCGCCCAGGCAGGGTCTCTGGCCGGGTGACGGCGGTTGACACGACGGCAGGAACGCTGACGGTGCAAACGGAAGAGGGGATCAAGACAGTTAAGACGGATGAGCGGACCCGCCTCTGTGTCCCCGGCGTGGAGAACCCCACTCTCGCTGACTTCTTGGATCAGCGGATTGTAGCTTTGGGATTCTGGAATGAGGATGGATCCTTACAGGCCAGGGTGGTCGCCTTACCGGACTGCGAGATCGAGAACACTTCCATAACCGAGTAAGAAAGCAAAGCTGGGGAAGAGCCGCCGATCCCGGCTCTTCCCCAGGAAGCAAATGCGAAGCCCTAGAAGGGGGGCAGTATGTATCAGATCAATGGTATGCTAAGAGCCAAGCTGGAACAAATAGCGCAACACGTGCTGGGCATGGAACTGGCCCTGTTGGTGATGGTCGTGGCCTTTTTCCTGCTGGTGTATGTCGTCCGCTAGAGCGCCAAGTTTCCGCACATTACTTCGCCGCCGCTTGCGGTACAACGGCATTCAGGCCTTTCATTAAGGCATCTATGTCAATACCGTGAGCTCGAGCACCCTGCTCGATATTCTCGTAGCGAGCCACCGCTCAACCAACGCACATCAACCCGTGCCTCAAGAATACCGGAATGGTCTGTGGGTACTTTTGCACCACTTCACCGATGGACATCTCCTTAGTGACCGTCACTTGTCACACCTCCTTTCGTATCAAGATGCCAGAGGTTTGTAGTAGCGACTTCAGTCGCTTTTTGACGCTGGGAACGACTAAAGTCGTCACTACCAACCCGTTCAAAGCTGTCGTTCTGGGTAGGCGCGCTCCTCGGATTCGGCGATGAACTTGTCGGCCTCCATCGCCGCCCTCGCCCCGGAGCTTATGGCGGTGACGATTTGCTTCAGAGAAAGCTCCTGGACATCGCCCGCCGCGAATACCCCGGGGACGCTGGTATGGCAATGGAGGTCAGTCACGATGTACTTGTGCTCATCCAGCTTGAGTTTGCCTTCGAATAGTTGCGTGTTCGGCGTGCTGCCGATGTAAATGAAGACGCCCTCGCACTCCAAGACGGACTCCGCACCGGTCTCCACGTTCCTCAATTTTAGACCTGTGACATAGTTCTCGCCTATGATCTCCGTCACAGTGGTGTTCCAAATGAAGGACATTTTGTCATTCTTGAAAGCACGCTCTTGCGCCACTTTCTGCGCCCGCAGCCGGTTGCGCCGATGGATCAGGTAAACCTGTTTGGCGTAGCGGGTGAGGAAGAGGGCTTCATCCACAGCAGAGTCCCCACCACCGATCACCGCCACCCGCTTGTCCGTGAAGAAAAACCCGTCGCAGGTAGCGCAGCGGGAAACCCCTTTGCCCGCTAGGCGATCCTCGCCCGGCACGCCAAGCTTGCGTGGCGAGACCCCGCTAGCAATGATGACGGTTTTGGTTTCGTAGTCGTCGCTATAAGTTCCCACCCTAAATGGGCGAGAGGAAAAATTCACTTCCGTGACCTCATCCATCACCATTTTGACCCCGAAGCGTTCCGCCTGCTTTCGCATCCGCTCCATCAGCTCGGCGCCTTGGATTCCTTCCGGGAATCCGGGGTAGTTCTCGATCTCCGAGGTCAGGGCCGCCCAGCCGCCAGGCGTGCTGCCGGTGATGAGCAGAGTGGACAGGCAAGCTCGTCCGGCGTAAATCCCGGCGGCATAACCAGCCGGCCCAGAGCCGATGATGATCACATCATACATTGGCCAGCCTCCCCCAAAACATGAACTGGTTGGGCTATTGTACGCTTTTTCTCTTATATGACAAATGCTGATGCAGGGACTCGCGCACAGCTAGGGGCTGAAGATGGAATCTTCAGCCTGAACAGCTCAAGCACGCTGGAAGCGTGCTCAAAATAATATTTTTTAACTCATACATGCCTCGAAATGGCAGAATAGCGCGCTTCGAGCGCGCTTGGGCTGCTTAGCTGAACATTCCATGTTCCAGCCTGTTGCGGCAATAATTCATTAAAATGCATGACCTGGCTCAAATGGCGGTTTTCCCAGCCGGCCTTGGCCGGCTTGAGCTTTTAGCCCGATGGTTTAGCGTCGGGCCTCGCTGCAGGGCCTGTGCAAAGTCCCTTACCATGTCATGCTGAGCGGAGCGAAGCATCTCATTGCATAGCAGAACGAGACCCTTCACTTCGTTCAGGGTGACAAATCTAGCTCCTGGTCAGCTCTCGGCTGACTTTGCACAAGCCCTGGGCCTCGCTGAGCGCAACTTGACAGCAGAACCACTTTCGCTTACACTGTGGTAGGCAGGGAGTAGGAAGGGAAGGAGTTATGGCGAAACGCGAAATCCTCGTGATCGGCGACGAGCGGCTGCGCCAGAAAGCGAAAAAGATCACCCGTTTCGATGATGGGCTGAAGGACTTAGTGAACGACATGCTGGAGACGATACACGCCGTCAACGGCCTGGGCCTGGCGGCGACGCAGATCGGCGTTCCCCTGCGGCTGGCCGTGGTCGAGATGCCCGCCGAGAAGGACGAAAACGGCCAGGAGATCAAACCGAAGCGCACTTTTGTGCTGTGCAACCCAGAGATGGTGAAGGCCAGCGGCGAAGAAGAGATGGAGGAGGCCTGTCTTTCCGTGCCGGGCTACGCGGGCAAGATCATCCGCGCCACTGAGGTGGTGATCAAGGCGCGGAACCTGCGGGGGCGTGAGGTGCGCTACCGGGGGGAGGGGCTGCTAGCGCAAGCCTTCCAGCACGAACTGGACCACCTGCACGGCCTGCTGTACGTGGATCGCATCCGCAAGCCGGAGGACTTCTGGGAGGTGCGGCCAGCAGAGGGGGAAGGCGAAAAGCAAAAAGCTCAAAATTGACACCCTGCTAACTCTGATTATAATTAAGGCAGGGTCTTAATCTTCAGCACCCGATTCCTTCTACACAAGCATTCT
This sequence comes from uncultured Anaerolineae bacterium, assembly GCA_964412315.1. Lineage (GTDB taxonomy): Bacteria > Chloroflexota > Anaerolineae > JAAYEA01 > JAAYEA01 > CAYPON01. The sequence continues at coordinate 8,515 of CAYPON010000111.1, forward strand.
GTTCCACCATCTTGTTGCCGAAGCAACATATCCTGGGGGCAACAAGAATCTGTTCGTAGGGAAGGGGGTGGTGGGTTGGAAACATTCGCGTGGTCACACCTGTCCGATAACTTGTAGTTCCCGCAGGCGTGAAGCCTGCGGCTACGAGGTTGTCGGATAGGCCCTTAGCGTTTTGTGGAGTTCGATCTGGTGATTTCTCACCCAAGCCCAAAAAGGAGGTAACTCTCGATGTCTCAAAAGATTACACGTCGTGACTTTTTGAAAGCGTCGGTCATGGCGGCAACGGCGGCCCTCATCCAGGCTTGCGCCAAGGCCACGCCTGCACCCACCAAGCCGGCCGTGGTCGAGCCGACCAAGCCCGCTGCGGCCGCAGCAACGGCAACCCCCAAACCGGTGACCGAGTACAAGGAAGCCCCGCAGTGGGCGGAACTGGTCAAAGCGGGCAAGCTGCCGCCGGTCAAGGACAGGCTGCCCGAGGATGTGCTGGTCGTCAAGCCGGTCGAGGAGGTCGGCCAATACGGCGGCACCTGGCACAGAGTAGGGATATCCGCCGGGGAAGCCTGGATCTTGGAGGCGCGGCTCTCGTATTCGAACCTTGTCCGCTGGAATATGGTGGGGTCGGAGATCATCCCTCATCTGGCCAAGGCCTGGGAGATCTCTCCCGATGGCAAATCCTTCACCTTCAAGCTACGCAAGGGGATGAAGTGGTCCGACGGACAGCCGTACAACGCCGACGACTGGATGTTCTGGTACAATGATATATTCCTGAACAAGGATCTCTCGCCAACCCTCAGCCCCTGGCTGGTGGTAGGAGGGGAGCCGGTCAAGCTGGAGAAGGTGGACGACTATACCATCCGCTGGAACTTTGCCAAGACCTACGGCCTGTTCATGACCTACATGGCTTCGGCCTATGGCTACGGGATGGCCAACGCCTGCGCCCATTACATGAAGCAATTCCACGCCAAGTATGCGGACGCGGCCAAGCTCGATGCCATGGTCAAGGAGCGCAAGTTCACGCACTGGCGGGAACTGTTCGTGGACCGAGACAATTACACTCTCAATGTAGACCGGCCGGTGATCTTCCCCTGGATTCCCGCGGTGGTCCGTCCGGCCAATCCTCAGATCTTCGATCGCAACCCCTATTACTGGAAGGTGGACACAGCGGGCAATCAACTCCCCTACCTTGACAAAGTCTCCTTCGATATCGTCGAAAACATTGAACTGGCGAACATGAAGATGATCGCCGGCGAGGTGGATATGCAGTTGCGGCATGTCCTGTTCAAGAACTTCCCGCTCTTCCAGCAGAACAAGGAGAAGGGGAACTATCGCATCATCCAATGGGCGCGCGGCTACATCACTGACTCAGTGATCGCCCCCAACGTGATGCACAAGGATCCGGAAATGAACAAGATTCTGGGCGATAAGAAGTTCCGCTGGGCGCTCTCCATGGGCATCAACCGCGACGAGATCATCCAGTCGGTCTTCCTGGGCATGGCCGAGCCGAACCAGGTTTCCCCGCTCAGCACCTCAGCCTTCTACTGGCAAGAGCAGGCCAAGAACCTGATCAAGTACGACCCAGACGGCGCTAACAAGATCCTCGACGAGATGGGCCTGAGCAAGAAGGATGCTGATGGCTATCGCCTCAAGCCCAGCGGCAAGCGGCTGACCATCACCTACGAGCACGCGGGCGTCTTTGGCTCCTGGCAAGACATCGGCGAACTTCTGTCCCGACAGTGGAAGAAGCTTGGCATCGAGTTGATCGTCAAGCTCGAGGCTCGTGAGCTCATGTATCAGCGCAAGGAGGCCAACGACCACGACATGGGCGTCTGGACGGGGAGCGCCGAGTTCAACCCGCTCATTGACCCGCGTTGGTTCCTTCCTTTCAGCCTTGAATCCATCTTCGCTACTCCTGCTGGCCTGTGGTACGATACCGTCGGCAAGCAAGGCACCGAGCCGACCGGCGATCTGCGCAAGGTGCAGCAACTGTACGATCAGATCAAGGACACAGTTGACGCGGAGCAGCAGAAGAAACTCTTCCGCCAGATCCTGGAGCTGGACAAAGAGAACCTGTGGTGCATCGGTGTCTGCACCGCGCCGCCGGAACTGGTCATCACCAAAAACAACTTCCGCAACGTGACGGACAAAGGGGTCAGCGACTGGCACCTGCTGACGCCCGCGGCGACGATGCCGGAGCAGTACTTCTTCAAGAAGTAAGGCAGAAGTATCTGAATGGCAGCTTTTCACCCTCATCCCAGCC
>CAYPON010000112.1:0-10756 GCA_964412315.1 uncultured Anaerolineae bacterium
ACGCGGGACACGCTTCTGGTGCGGATGCAAGAGGCCGATTGGGATCTGGTGCTGGATACCAACCTGAAAGGCACTTTTCATTGCACTAAGGCCGTGCAACGGGTCATGATAAAGCAGCGCTACGGTCGGATTATCAATATCACTTCGGTGGCGGGATTGGCCGGGAACGCAGGCCAGGCGAACTATGCGGCTGCTAAAGCGGGTATAATCGGATTCACCAAGTCCGTGGCCAAAGAGGTTGGCTCTCGTGGGATCACCGTCAATGCCGTAGCGCCAGGGTACGTGCCCACCGATCTAACCGCCGATCTGCCGCCCGCTCTGATTGCCGAAGCGGTCTCCAAGACTCCACTGGGGCGACCTGGCGCGCCGGAAGACATCGCTTACGCCGTCGCTTTCCTGGCTTCGGAGGAGGCGGGCTTTATCACCGGGCAGGTGCTCAGTGTAGATGGCGGCCTGGTCATGCAATAGTCTTAGAGTGATGGGAGGAGAGCAGGGTATATGGAGAAAAGGCTAGGGGTTGTGCGGATCGCTCCCAACGTATTGTCCACCATTGCCAAACTGACAGCTCTGTCAGTTCCCGGAGTTGTGCGCCTGGCGAGTGTGCCGGGTTTACTGAGGAGACGTTTGGGGGGCGAAGGCGTGCGCGTGGATGTGAGCGAAGATGCCGTCTCTGTGGATCTTTACCTGGTTGTGGAGCAGGGAAAGAACATGCTGGCTCTCAGCCGGGAAGTGCAGTCGCAGGTGACGCGGGCCATTAACGATATGGTCGGCATGCCTGTGAAAGAGGTAAACATCCATATCCTGGACGTGGAAGCAGCCCACTAGAGAGCGGATTGTATCCCTGACGCCGAAAGGCTTCCTATGCAGGTCAGACATCAGGCAAGGATCATCGCTGTACAGGCTCTTTACGAAATAGATATTGCCAACCATGACGCCGACACCGTCTTGGCGCAGCGGTTCGAAGAGACGGATCTTCCTGAGAGCGGCATCGAGTTCGCACGCCAGTTGGTGCATGGCGTGTTAGAGTACCGTCCTCAAGCGGATAGTATCATCCAGAGAATCGCCCCCGATTGGCCTGTGGATCAATTGGCGGTGATAGACCGCAATATCCTGCGGCTGGCTATCTATGAGCTTGTGGTTGCCAATGAAACGCCGGTCAAAGTAGTGATCAATGAGGCGGTCGAGTTGGCTAAGCTTTTCGGTAGTGATAGCACCCGCCGCTTCGTCAACGGCGCCCTGGGCACACTCGTGAGAGAAAAGGACAAGTTCCAGATCAAGCCCAGAGCAGGCGATTCACCGCCCGACACGCGCTGACGAAAGCCGAGTGATTGGCGCAGGATTATTCGTACTTCCAATAGACAAATCCCAGGACGCCGATCTCTTTACTGAGGTCGGTTATGCGCGTGCGGACGCATTCCCAACCGCAGATATTCGAATCCACCAGGGCGAAAGCCCCGTCGGCATAGGCGGTTTCGATGTAGGCTACATGCCCGTAAATGCCGCGCTCGACCCCATACACAATGATGGCCCCTGGCATGGGGCGTTGCCCAGTAGCAAAGCCATTGGTTTGGGCATCGGCGTACCAGTCTTTGGCATCACGGTAGGACGGCGCTAACCGCCGCTCGGCGACATACCAGGTGCACTGCCCCCAATGCTGGTAGGCAAAAGGATTCTCCCCCTTTTTGGCCGATGCCAGTGGCGCTCCCTCCGGAATAGTCTCTAGCAGCGCTGGCGGCACTCTCCAAATCCGTGACTCTTGCCAGCCATAGGCCTGAAAAGTGGCTTTGTCCGGGATCAGATGCTTCCCTCTGTCTAAAATGTAAACCCCTTGCTCCCCCGTATCGGTGCTCTGCACCAGGCAACCGAAATAGAGCGAAGGCACTACATCCCCTTCCGGGATCGAGGCCAGCACCAGAGGCTCTACTTCGCGCACGCCCCGTTCCGACCAGTTGCACACTTCCAACAGGCTGTCATCCGGCAGCCAGTGCCTCCCTCCTGCCAGCAGATAGAGACAAACGTCCCCCCGGCGGCGGATCAGGTCGCCTGGACGCAGCATTGGGAAGGGCTTTCCCAGCGGGATAGCTGAGGCCAGCGTCGAGGACAACGGGCGAGTTGAAGACTCGCTCCAGCCGCACGCGCGCAGCGTCTCCTGGTCAGGGATGGTGCGCTTCCCACCCTCCAGCAGATAGATCGTCCCCGTTTCCTCGTCCCGGATTAAATCGCCAACGCTGAAAGGAAGAAGATTAGGGCCGCTGGTAGTTTTGGCCAATAGATCGCCCGTATCCCACTGCACATCGTTCAATGAGAAGCCGAGAGCTTCCAGGGTAGCTGTGTCGGGGATAAGGCGTTTCTGGCCGTCCAGGAGAAGGTATATGGCTCGCGTGTTGGGGTCACCAATGGGCATATTCGGGGCAGGCTGTGAGGCGACAGCGTAGCTCCAGACCGCTGCCCAGAGAAGCCCTCCCAGCGCGAAGGTCACGAGCAGGGATTGCCAACGGGTTCTCATACTTCTAAAGCAGCTTACGAACGGCGGCTACGACCTCTTCCGGCGTAGGCTGCTTCCCGGTCTGCTTCTTGGAATAGATCAGCTTGCCGTCGGCACTGATCTCGTGAACGCCGCCGCTGCCTGGAATGAGCGTGACCGATTGGAGCTTTTTGCCGAAAGCTCCGAAAAGTGCTTCCGCCAAACTGGCGGCAACATGTTGATACCCTCAGTCCATACAAAAGTTGATCTCGATTTTCACCTGATATACCTCCCTGCTATTAGAATGATGTGTCGTCGCCCATTATATCATAAAGGCCAGATCTCGCAAAAAGCCCCGAAAGCTCAGGGCTTGTGCAGTGACAGAAGACACCGATTTGACAACTCGCAAAGCATGTGCTATAGATGTTAATGATATAAGAATGCAGGGGGAAACAACTATGCTTACTCAATACATCCAGGAGGCGCTCGAACGTGCCCGATATGAGATCATTGACGATCCCGAACCCTACTATGGCGAAGTAACAGACCTAGAAGGCGTCTGGGCTACTGGCAAAACGCTGGAAGAATGTCGCCGTAATCTGGCTGATGCCATAGAAGACTGGCTGCTCTTCAGCATCGCCAAGGGGCTGCCCATTCCGTCACTGGGCCAAGTGTTCATCCGCCTGCCCGAGGAAATAGCAAGCTAATGGGACCTCTTGCGCCAGTATCTCGTCGTGAGTTGATCCGACGGCTGAAAGCTCTTGGGTTTGAGGGGCCGTACTCTGGTGGGCGCCACGAGTTTATGTTGCGAGGCATATGCCGACTCATCCTACCAAATCCCCACCGGGGTGATATCAGTAGGGACTTGCTGGCTCGTCTCCTCCGCCAAGGTGGTATCACTCCAGAGGAATGGGATCTCTCGGCGACACCTAAGTCACCGAGAGAGATTACCCCCTGATAAAAAAGTAGCACTGCCCCCTATACTTTCAACGGCTTCTTTGATCATTTGCCAAACAAACGGCCTGTTGTCCATATTCCCTTCTCCTTGCCATACCGGCTTGTATGACGAAGGACGCCTACCCTCAGTCCGCTTTTCTTAGCCCTTCTTCGACGCTTCCACGATCCTGGCCCAGGTGTCGCGCAACGACACCGTCCGGTTGAACACCAACATTCCTTTAGCGGAATCGGGATCAACGCAGAAATAGCCCTGTCGCAGGAACTGGTAACGGCTCCCCACTCTGGCGCCGACGAGGCCTGGCTCCACCTGGCAACCCTTCAACACTTCCAAAGATTTCGGGTCCAGGTTCACCATGAAATCGGTTCCCTCCGGCACGTCATCCGGGTTCGGTACGGTGAACAGATGATCGTACAGGCGGACCTCAGCCTCTATCGAATGCGCCGCCGAAACCCAGTGCAATGTGCCCCTCACCTCGCGGCCATCCGCCGACCAGCCGCCTCGCGTCTCGGGATCATAGGTGCAATGCAACTCCACGATCTCGCCCGTCTTTTCGTCCTTGACTACCCGCACGCATTTGACGTAATAGGCGTGCTTCAGCCTCACCTCGCGGCCCGGAGCCAGGCGGAACCACTTTTTCGGCGGATCCTCCATGAAATCCTCCCGTTCGATGTAGAGAACGCGCGAGAAAGGAATCTTCCGCGTCCCCATACTGGCATCTTCCGGGTTGTTCTCGGCATCCAGTTTCTCCATCTGGCCTTCCGTATAGTTGTCAATGACCAGCCGTAGGGGACGCAACACAGCCATCACCCGCGGAGCGCGTTTGTTCAAGTCCTCGCGGGCGCAATGTTCCAGCAGTCCTATGTCCACGATGCTATTGCTCTTGGCCACACCGATACGGTCACAGAATTCGTGGATCGCCTCTGGCGTATAGCCGCGCCTGCGCAGGCCGGCCAACGTGGGCATGCGAGGATCATCCCAGCCAGAGACATAGCCGCCATTCACCAGTTTCAGCAGCTTGCGTTTGCTGAGCACAGTATGGCTAATATTAAGGCGAGCAAACTCAATCTGGCGAGGATGGTAAACGCCCAATTCGTCGAGGAACCAATCGTACAAGGGACGATGGTCCTCATATTCCAGCGAGCAGAGGGAATGCGTGATCCCCTCGATGGAATCGCAAAGGCCGTGCGCCCAGTCGTACATCGGGTAAATGCACCACTTGTCGCCCGTGCGGTGATGAGTGACCCGTCGAATGCGATACATGACCGGATCGCGCATGTTGAGATTGGGAGAGGCCATGTCAATTTTGGCGCGAAGCACGCGGGAGCCGTCTGGAAACTCCCCGGCCCTCATGCGCGTGAACAGATCGAGATTCTCTTCGATGGAACGATTGCGGTGGGGGCTATCTTTGCCCGGCTTGGTCAAGGTGCCGCGATACTCCCTGATCTCATCCATGCTCAGATCGCAGACATAGGCCTTGCCGGCCTTGATCAGTTGCACGGCATACTCGTAGAGCTGCTCGTAATAGTCGGAGGCAAAGAACAGCCGATCCCCCCAATCGAATCCCAGCCAGTGGATATCCTCCTGGATGGCCTCCACATATTCGACTTCCTCTTTGGCGGGGTTGGTGTCATCGAAGCGTAGATTGCACAATCCTCCGAACTCAGCAGCGATGCCGAAATTTATGCACATCGCTTTGGTGTGACCAATATGCAGATAGCCGTTCGGCTCCGGTGGGAAGCGCGTATGCACTCGACCGCCGAATCTGCCCATCCGTGTGTCTTCCTGGATGGCATCTCGGATAAAGTCAGAGGGGACAGTCGTCTCCGTTGTAGTCATTCTCTCACATCTCCTCCTGCTCTGAATGATGGTCTCTTTCACCTTCGCAGTGTACCATAGCTTGATAGTATACCATAATCTGACCATCTGCGGCAAATGACGCTGCCTCTTGCACTTCCGCCCAGACACCTGCGGGCCGCAAGGCGACGAGTCTGGCCGGGGCGATAACGTTGGCGAGGATGCGGCTGCTCTCCACAAAGACGGGAATATAGTTATCTGTCAGCCCTCTCCATACCGGCAGTCCGGACGGCCCCTGCGCTTCCACCTGATTCTCCCAGAGGACGGCGAAGATTCGGCCCAGGTACTGCTCCTGGGAACGTCGCGTCCCTTCTCTGCCCGCCTGTTGCATAATCTTGCTGCGGGCTTCCTTCTCTTCCGGCCTCATCTGATGCGGCATCATGGCCGCCGGCGTACCCTGGCGCAGAGAGTACGGGAAAACATGAAGGCGGGCAAAGCCCTGCTGTTTGACAAACTCCAGGCTGGCCGCAAATTCGCCCTCGCTTTCTCCGGGAAAGCCGACGATGACATCTGTAGTGATGGCGATGTCGGCCACGATTGCACGGGCCTGTCTCACGATCTCAGCATACTGTTGTGCTGTATATCGCCGCCCCATCCGCTGCAAAGTGGCGTCGCAGCCGCTCTGCAAGGGCAAGTGCAAATGGCGGCAGAGCCTGGAGTCACGCCAGAAGGCCAGGAGATCATGAGAGAAATCCCATGGCTCTATTGAGGAGAGACGAAGGCGTGGCACAGCGGTTTCCGCCAGGATTTTCTGCACCAGCCCTGCCAGGCTTTCCCCCCGCTCTCGCCCATACGCGCCAATATGCACGCCGGTCAAGACGACCTCCTTGTATCCTTCGCTTAATCGCTCTCTTATCTCGCCTAGAACCTCTGGATAAGGTCTACTGACCGCCGCTCCCCGCGCTTTCGCAACGATGCAGTAGGTGCAAGCGTTATCGCAGCCATCCTGGATTTTGACAAAAGCACGGGTGCGGGGTGTTGCCGAGGAGAGAGGGCCGGCCTTCTGAGCACTATTTGCAGGCCCCATTGGTGCAGCAGACGCCAGGTGGGGTATCCTCGATGCGAGGAGGGCCGGGATCCTTTCCTTGTCATCATTGCCGGCGATCATATCTACGCCCCCGAGGGCTTTAATCTCCTGCGGCGATATTTCTGCATAACAGCCGGTTGCCACGAGGAAGGCCGAACGGTTGGCACGGCGGAGCCGTCGCAATGCCTGTCGAGATTTACGGGAGGCGATGTGGGTGACCGTGCAGGTGTTCAGGATGCAGACCTCCGCCTCCTCGGCATCGAGCACGATCTCATGGCCGGCGGCGAGAAATCGTCGCGCCAGAGCGTCTATTTCACTCTGATTGAGTTTGCAGCCCAGAGCCAGAAGATAGATTTTCATATCATTAAGGTTAACCCTTTTACCTTTTCTGTCAACTGGTTTCTTCCGTGCGGGAGAGTTGTCAGCCTGGGCCAAGCGTGATATAATATGTCAAGAGCTTCTCCTGGTATAGTTTCAAGGATGGGCAGCCATGGCTCGTTATGCTTCTGGGCCACTGAAGGGCAAAGAAATATCCTGGTGGCCGACGCGGAGCCAGGTGCTCAATCGTCCCGGCACACTGTCTGAAGAGTTCATAGATCACTGCATGGCGACATATAGCCAGCCGGACGACATCGTCTTTGACCCCTTCTGCCGAAGCGAGCATCTGGTCAGCCAGGCCATGCAGCATGGCAGGTCAGTGATCGCCATTCACTTCGATCCACTGGCTGATTTGCGCCTGCGCCTCGCCTTGAATCCGCCGCCGGCTCACCTGTGGGATACGCTTCTCACACGCCTGGCGGATGCTCCGAAAATGGGCATAACGCTGCGAGAGCATCTGCAAGGTTTATATCGCACCTCCTGTGCTTCCTGCGGCAGCCCGGTGAGTGCCGACTATTTTCTCTGGGACCGCGAGGGAAATGTCCCTGTACGCAAAAAGTACCGTTGCCCTACTTGCCGTGGAGAGTACGAGGAGAGTGCATCGGAGATAGACATCCAACAGGCCAGCCAGATCAAAACTGAGGGACTTTACTACTGGTATATCCTGGACCGCCTTGTGCCTCACGATGATGTAGAGCGTGCCATCATAGCACAAGCTCTGGAGCTTTATACTCCGCGAAATCTGTACGCCCTTGCCCAATTGCTCCTCAAGATCGAAGCGTTATTTCCGGACACGGCGAGGCTTGATGCATTGCGTTGGGCGTTGCTGAATGCCTTCGACACCAGTACCAAGTTACATACCCTCGCACAAGGCGGGGTGATCTACCGCCCGCGGCGGCTGCATCCTCCCCGCCAGTTCCTGGAGATCAATGTCTGGCTAAGCTTCGAGCAAGCCTGTGAAGAGTTGAAATCCAGGCCAGCGGGCACTCTGCCACCATTGGCTGCGGATCCTCGAGCACTCTTCGCCCCCTCTGACCGTTCTCACCAAGGTGGTAATCCGGTTCAAGCCTACCTGGGCAGGCAATCCGTGCGCGGCCTGGCTCAGGTTGTACCGCCCAGCAGCGTGGCGCTAATCATCGGGCGACCGCCGGAGTTCGATGCGGTGTATTGGCCTCTCGCCTATCTATGGAGTGGCTGGCTCTACGGACGACAGGTGGCAGAGCCTCTGCGGAGTCTGGCCCGTCGCAAGGGCGTTTCCTGGCACTGGTATCAAAAGGCTGTTCAGATCGCCTTGCGTGTGTTCAATAGGCTCCTGAAAGCGAGAGGCTGCATGGCTCTGTCTCTCACTACGTCTGAATTGGCGTATCAGGGCATTCTCATGCTGGCTGCCGCAGAGGCGGGTTTCCGACTTTCTGCCGGAGATTTGGTGCTCGATGACCCCACGGTGGTCACGGCTCGGTTCTCGGGCCAGAAGGGATCTTGCCACCTCTTTTTTGCGCGGGCCTGGCCGGCTCCCCTCCAACCAACCACACAGCAAGATTCAGCAACCCGAATCCGTGAAGAAACGCTTAGCGCTGCTGTGGAGGCGTTGATCCAACGAGGTGAGCCGTTAAACACGACCATGCTAGAAGCCTCGGTCTGGTTCAGGCTGGCCCAACAGGAGGTGTTGCGTCAAGTCGCGCCGACGACTCCGGAAAAGGCGGCATCTTTTGATTTCGTGAGTGAGCAGATCAGGCAAGCTCTGATAGAAGCTCTCTCGCGGCATCTTGTCTGGGTGACAGAAGATGAAGAGGATGAGAAGGGGGCCTGGTGGCTCAAGTCGCCTCCTGAGGGAATACGGGCGCTTGACGATCGCGTGGAAGAGGCGCTCCGAAACATGATGCAGAGCCAGCCTTTCTGGACCTGGGGGGAGCTGGATGCCAAGCTGAAAGGGATGTTTCCTCTACCCTTGGCGCCAGAACCGCAGTTAGTGCAGGCCTGTCTGACCGCCTATGCTCGTGAGGTTGAGCCGGGAAGGTGGCAACGGTTAGAGGATCAGGACGCTGGCCAACAACAGAGAGGCGATCTATTCCGTTCGCTGATTCGGCTGGGAAATCGCCTGGGTTGCCAGGTCTGGCTGGCGCCGGAGCAGCAGGGGCATTTGCGCGAGGCAGGGGAGCCGGCGGATGCAAGCTCTATCGCCAGCGCCAGGCTTGAGGGGACGCCTGAGGGCATTTTCGATGCCATCTGGCTCAAGCCGGATGGGAGGCGATGTGCTTTCGTGCTTTGCGACACGTGCGAGATTGACCGCTCGCTAGCCAGGTTTTCCCAGGCATCCGAGGATACCGATAGATACTTTCTTGTCCCTGCCGCGAGATCAGGGTCATTGCGGTACAAGATTCGGCGTTCGGTGCTGCGCCGAAAAATGCTTCGCTCCAGCTCGTGGCGTTTCATCAAAGATGTACACATCCAAAGGCTGGCAGGAGCGGAGGAGGTGGATTGGCAGAAATGGGAGCAGGTCAGCGGCCTGGAGCCTTTGGTCGAGCAAGATGAAGCACAACTCCCCTTGTTCTAAGCAGGCAGGCTCAACGAGGGTCTGATTTGCAGCTACAGCTAAAACAGCATATAATATCTCGTCAGGTATACGCCGGTTTCTTTGCAAACGGGATATGACTATAGGCTTGGTAGGTTGCTAACGGTGCGCTACGCGACGATTGGTGATCTCCTGAGATTATCCAGATAACCTTGGAAGGTGAGAAAACCAGATGCCGAAGAGAACATTTCAGCCCAAGAAACGACACGCAAAGCGAGTTCACGGTTTCCGCAAGCGGATGAGCAGCATGGATGGCCGCAAGGTGTTACGTGCGCGTCTCCTCAAAGGGCGCAAACGTCTTACTGCCTGATAGCAAAGGGTGAAGAAGGAACAGCGTTTGCGCAGATCATCAGAGCTCGAGCGGGTGCGAAAGGCCGGCCGCTCTTGGTCTCATTCCCTCTTGGCCCTATGTGTTCTTCCTAATAGCCTACCCTATAGCCGTTTTGGCTTTGCCGCCAGCAGCCACGTGGGAACGGCTGTAGCTCGCAACCGGGCCAAACGCTTAATGCGTGAGGTAGTCCGGCTGAAACACCCCCTTGTCCAGCCAGGATGGGATATGGTGCTTATCGCGCGCAAGTCTATCCAGCAGGCGGATTACCATCAAGTAGATCAGGCGATCACCCAACTTTTCCGGCAGGCGAACATATTGGAGAAGGAAGACCCCAGCGGTCTCTGAAGACCCCTGGGGTCTGGGAGCAGTTGAGGGAATGAAAAGGCTCACTTTGCTTTTGATACGCTGGTACCAGCGAGTGGTTTCGCCCGCCAAGCCGCCGTCATGTCGCTTTGTGCCCTCATGTTCCCAGTATGCGTATGAGGCGGTCGAGAGGTATGGGGTCTGGAAGGGGGGCTGGCTGGCAGCAAAACGCCTCGGCCGCTGCCATCCTTTTCACCCCGGGGGATATGATCCCGTGCCATAAGGGGCCCGTAGCTCTCTCACCTTACTACAAGTGATATCGTCCCACATTGAAAGGAGAGCGGGTATTTGAGGAATCTATCGTATAGAAGCGCTTTAGGCGTTCTCCTGTTGGCGCTTCTCGCCACAAGTTGCTTTGGGGGCCCTACTACAAGCCCCGGCTGGGGTGGCATCCGGGCGGAAGGTGACGTAATCTATTTCGCGACCCCCTCGGGCAAAGTGTATTCTCTGGAGGCCGCCACAGGAAAGCTGGTGTGGGAATTCCCCAAGGAGAGCAAAGAGACAACCGGCTCTTATTATGCCCAGCCTATTACAGTGGGCGAAATTCTGTTAATCGGCTCCCTGAAGCGCAAGGCTGACGAACCTAATCTCTACGCCCTGGACACAAAGAGCGGCCAGTCGCTCTGGAAGTTCACGGCCGGCGATGCCATCGTTGCGGACGTAGCCGCGACGGAAGGTACAGTGTATGTAGCCGCTGCCGACCGGAAACTCTACGCCTTGGATCTCACCAATGGCTCCAAGCTCTGGGAATTCGCCACTGGCAATTCAGTTTGGGCCACCCCCCTCGTCGTTGGTTCATGGGTCTACGT
>CAYPON010000113.1:0-10658 GCA_964412315.1 uncultured Anaerolineae bacterium
ATATGGTGCGCGGCGAGATGGGTTATTCCCTTTCCTATTACCCGACTTCAGTGATCGAGATCATCGCGCGCGCGTTGCCCTGGACAATCGGCCTGCTTTCCGTGGCCACGGTGATTGCTTTCCTTTTTGGCACTACCGCAGGGGCCTTGATGGGCTGGCGAGCTACGCCCAAGTGGCTGCGCAACATCCTACCTCTCAGCATGACCTTCGCCAGCATTCCTTCCTATCTTTTCGCTCTGGTGCTGCTTTATGTCTTTGTGTTCGGCCTGAAATGGTTCCCCTCCGGAGGCGCTTTCGGCGTTGGGGTGACACCTGGCCTGAACTTGCCTTACATCAAAGATGTTATTTATCACGCTACCTTGCCTGCCCTGGCCATCGTGGTTGTGACCGCTGGCGGCTGGGCTTTGGGCATGAGAGGGATGATGATCGGCATCCACGGCGATGATTACATCGTCCTGGCGCAGGCGAAGGGCTTGAGCAAAGCGCGGGTCTTCTGGCGCTATGCGGTACGCAATGCGATCCTGCCCCAATTCACGGCGTTAGCCATGTCGTTGGGCGGCGTTGTCTCTGGGTCGGCGTTGGTGGAGACCTGGTTCGCCTACCCAGGGCTTGGCTGGCTGCTTTGGACGGCCATCTCCAATTCGGATTTCACACTCATTCAAGGAATCACCTTTTTCATGGTCTTGTCTACAGCGTTTGCTGTCCTCGTGATAGACCTTATCTATCCCCGCCTCGATCCCCGTATCACTTATAAGAGGAGGTAACAGATGGCTGTGGCCCAGCAAGTTCAGAGAGCCGCTAGCGGTGGCCTTGCCCATACCACCGCATCTTTCGGCCGCTTCCTTTGGGGAAACTGGAAAGTCTCTTTCGGTGTAGGGGTGATCCTGTTTATCGTCCTGGTCAGCCTCCTTGGCCCTTTGTTCCGCGATCCAAAGTTGGCCTTGATGGGCGGCGTTCCTCTCAATGAGAGGCCTTCGCTAAAGTATCCTTTTGGCACAGAGAGCACCGGACGGGACATGTTGGCTTTGATGATCGTCGCCACGCCTAATAGTTTCAAAGTAGGGCTGATCGCCGGCACAATCGGCACACTTGTCGGCTGCGTTCTCGGCGTCATAACCGGTTACTTTCGGGGGCCTGTGGACACGGTGCTCCGTAGCTTCACCGATATTATGTTGATGATCCCTTCTATCGCCATCCTGATCGTCATCGCTTCCACGGTGCGCGTCATGAGCCTGGAGTCCATCGCTTTCATCGTCGCCATCTTTGCCTGGCCGCACCCTACTCGCAACATACGCGCCCAGGTGCTGAGCTTGCGGGAACGAGCCTTCGTGGAGATGGCTAAGCTCTCTGGCCTCAGCGATCTGCGCATCATTTTCCAGGAAATCTTGCCTAATTTGCTCCCCTATGTCTTCGCAGGCTTTGTAGGTTCTGTGTCCGGTGGCATCCTCGCTTCCATCGGTTTGGAGATGCTCGGTATGGGGCCGCAGCGCATTCCAAGCCTCGGTTCGACGCTTTACTGGGCGCTCTTCCACGCGGCGGTGATGAGGGGCATGTGGTGGTGGTGGGGCCCACCTATCGTGATTTTGATCATCATCTTCACCAGCCTTTTCCTCTTCAATATCGGCCTCGATGAGATCGCCAATCCGAGGTTGAAAGGGGCGTTGGAATGAGCCAGCCACTGCTTCGCATCGAGGATTTACGGACGTATTATCTGACGCCGGCGGGGGCTGTGAAGGCCGCCGATGGCGTGACCTTTACCGTGAATCGCGAGGAGCGTTTCGGACTGGTGGGGGAATCGGGATGCGGCAAATCCACGGCGATCATGTCCATCCTGCGCCTGGTGCCGGCGCCTGGTCGCATCATAGGAGGGAAGATTCTGCTGAGCAGGGGCGATGGCGATGGCCAGGCGGATGACCTGGTCACGCTCAGCGAAGCGGAGATGAGAAAGGTGCGTTGGCGGCGGATTTCGCTGATCCCGCAAGGGGCGATGAACTCGCTCAACCCTGTCATGCGGGTCTTTGACCAGATCGCCGATGGCATCACGACGCATGAGGGGCTCCAGGCACGGAGCGAGTTGGAGGAGCGGATCGGCCAACTGCTGACCACTGTGGGTCTGACCCCCCGGGTGATGAGGATGTTCCCCCACGAATTAAGCGGTGGCATGAAGCAGCGGGTATGCATCGCCATGGCCATCGCCCTAAAGCCGCAGTTGCTCATCGCCGATGAGCCGACGAGCGCTCTGGATGTAGTCGTGCAACGCCTGGTGACGCAGACCGTGGTCGAGGTACAGGAGCGGGTTGGCGCCTCAATGATCCTCATCGGACACGACATGGGACTTCAGGCGCAGTTGGTGCACCGTCTGTGCGTGATGTATGCTGGCAAGGTGGCGGAAGTGGGCCAGGTGCGAGATATGTTCAAAAAGCCGCTGCACCCGTATACGCAACTGCTGGAGGCTTCCATTCCCTCGATTAAGCAGAGAAAGGCCCCGACGAGCATCCCCGGCCTGCCTCCTGCCCTTTTGACTCCACCGCCGGGATGTCTCTTTCACCCCCGCTGCCCACGAGCCATGGCCCAGTGCAGCGATGTAGTGCCCGAACTGCGCGAAGTCGAACCCGGCCACATCGTGGCCTGTCATCTATATAACTGAGGTGAGGCGATGGCAGCCCCTTTACTTGAGGTCAAGAACCTGACCAAGATATACAGCAGCGGCTTGTTCAGAAAAAGCCAGAATGTGGCCCTGGATAACCTGTCCATGGCCATCTCTGCCGAGACTCCCAAAGTCACGACCATCGCGGGGGAAAGCGGAAGCGGCAAGACAACGCTGGCGCGTCTAGTCCTGGGTTTCCTGACGCCAACCAAAGGACAGGTCCTCTTCAGAGGCCAGGATATCTGGAAGATGTCCAAGCCAGAATGGATAGACTATCGCAAGAATGTGCAGGCTATCTTCCAGGACCCCTACGAAGTCTATAACCCTTTCTATTATGTGGATCATGTCTTTGATATGGTGATGGATATCTTCCATCTGGCGAAGAGCGGGGAGGAGCGAAGGCAGGTGACGGAGGACGCTCTCGCCGTCGTCGGCCTGCGTCCAACCGAGATCCTGGGGAAATACCCCCATCAACTGAGCGGGGGGCAACGGCAGCGGGTGATGGTCGCCCGCGCTTTCCTGCTCAGGCCGCGCCTGATCGTCGCCGATGAGCCGGTCTCGATGATTGACGCCTCGTTGCGTGGCATGGTGCTGGAGATCATGTTGAGGCTGAAGCAGGAACAGGGCATCTCGTTCCTTTATATCACCCACGATCTATCTACGGCTTACCAGATCAGCGACGAGATCTTCATCCTCTATCGTGGCTCTGTGGCGGAGGGCGGCGACATCAGCAAGGTGATCAACAACCCGCAGCATCCCTACACGCAGACGCTGCTTGCCTCTATTCCCGTGCCCGATCCGGACATGAGATGGAGCGAGCAGTTGGTGTTGCCCACGACGCAGGAATTGGCCGCCTCGACATCGGGCGCCTGCAAGTTCTACGACCGTTGTCAGTTCCGCTCGGAAGAGGTCTGTATGCATGGCGAGCCGGAGCTTTTCGAATTCGAGGAGAACCATCGCGTGGCCTGCCACTTGCGGCGGGTGGAGTTGGGGATGGTAGCCGGAGAAGGATTGCCCCGCAAAACGTAGCCGGAGGTGATACTGCATCAGCCTGAAGAGCTGACCCTAGCTGATAGAGAAGCAGCTCTGCAGGCGATAGCAGGAAGCAAGAGGCGAGAGGCAAGAAGCAAGACTCCCGAAGTCTGGCAGACTTCGGGAGTTTGCTGTAGTGCGCGCCCACCATGAGAGGGAAGGCGACAAGGTGAACATCGAGATTCTCGAACTCACTGAGGAGACTTTACGGGACGCGCCGGAGTGGAAGGGCTCCCCTTTTAGCTGCAAGTATTGTCTCTATTGGGAATTCCCAGAAGAATGCACACACCCGGCAATTGAAAGGAAGGAGGAGAGGCTGGAAAAGAAAGGGCAGTGGCTGCAGCAGGCCCGCGAAACCTTCGGCAACTGCGGCAGGATAGCCTACGTGGACGGGAAGCCTGCCGCCTATGCCCAATATGCGCCGCCTCGGCTTCTCCCGTGCTCTGCCAGTTACCCAGCAGGGCCGCCGAGCGATGATGCCATCCTGATTTCCTGCCTTTTCATCGCGTCGCCGGAGTTGCGGGGGCTGGGAGTGGGCCGGCTGATTTTGCAAAGCATCCTGGATGACCTGCGACAGAGAGGCATAAAGGCAGCCGAAACCTTTGCCAGAAGGGGCAGCGAGGACAATCCCTCTGGGCCGCTGGAGTTCTATTTGAGGCACGGTTTTAGGGTATATCACGATGATCCAGAGTTCGCTCTGATGAGGCTGGATCTGTAGCTGATATCTTATTTCCTGCCGCGCTGCACGGCTCGATCTCCAAATCGCTCGCGCAGCGTGTCTAACGTTGTCAGCAGGCGGCGCTCCCGCTCCGCGTCGGTATCCCACAGGCTCAACTGACGGCAGGTCGGCTGCAGCTCGCTCACGCCTACTCCGATCAGCCGCACGGGCCGTCCGACAGGCCAGACTTTGTCAAAAAGCTGCAAGGCGGCAGCATAGATCTCCCCGTCCTGGTCGGTCGGCTGGGGGAGCGTCGCCTGGCGGGTGATGGTCGTAAAGTCGGGCCAGCGCAGTTTGAGCCGCACTGTGGCCCCACTTAACTCCGCCCGCCGCAGTCGGTAGCCCACCTCCTTGGTCAATCCGCGGAGGGTCTGACGAAGGGACTCGCCATCGCGCACGTCACGGGCGAAGGTGATCTCCTGGCTGATAGACTTGGCGGCGTGTTCAGTGACCACCGGGCGGTTATCTATACCCCGCGCCCGGCGGGCCAGCAGCTCGCCATTCTGGCCGAAGCGACGCACCAGGTCTGCCTCCGGCCAGCGGGCGATTTCGCCGATGGTTTTTATGCCCAACTCGGCCAGGCGAGCAGCGGTCTTGGGGCCGACGCCCCAGAGCATCTCCGTCGGCAATGGCGCGAGGAAGGCAGCCTCCTCGCCAGGGGGCACGACCTGGATGGCGTTGGGGTAGTCGCCCGTGTGCACGGCACCCTTGCCCACTTCGGTGGCGATCTTGGCGACAAGCTTATTGGTCGCCGCACCGATGGAACAGGGGAGGCCGAGTTGCTTGTTGATATTGCCCTGCAGCCGTCGCGCCAGAGCCTCCGGCGAGTCTGGCAGATCGCTGAGGTCGAGGAAGGCTTCGTCAACGGAGACCTGCTCCACAAGAGGCGTCCAGTTATGGAGGATCTCCATCACCTGGCGGGAGACCTGGTAGTAGACGTCGTGACGAGGGGGAACGATGATCAATTGCGGGCAGAGGCGAAGCGCCTTGGCCATGGGCATGGCCGAACGCACGCCGAACTGCCGCGCGGCATAGGAACAGGAGGAGACGACCCCCCGCGCCTGCGGGCGCCCACCCACAGCGAAGGGCTTCCTGCGCAGAGAGGGGTCGTGTTGCTCCTCCACGGCGCAGAAAAAGGCGTCCAGGTCAAGATGCAGGATTTTGCGGGACATAAGGCTTATACACTCTATCTTGGAAGTCAACCTCCCCTCCGCAACCGGCCGCCTCGCAGAAATGCTCTGCCGTCTGCCGCGCTCTCTTGGCTGGGGAGGAAAGCACTATATCTGGCAGCAGCCCCATCTCCCGACAGGCTTGCCCGGCGCGGGTGGCGTCCTCTTTGCCCCGTTTGGTGAGCGGGCGGTCGGCATCGGAGGGATGTTCTGGCCCCCGTTTGGCTTTGCCGTGTCGCAGGATGAGCAACGTTTTCATCCGTCTACAGCGCCACCGCCTGCGCAACCAATGCCAGCAAACCGAGGGCCAGGACAGCATAGTTGGCGAACTGGCCCAGCGGATAGACGTGGGTTCTGATCACCCGACCATCCTCCAGCTCTAATTCCCGCAACTCGAAAACCGGCCGGGGCCCGCGGCGGAACCAGCCGCGCGCTTTGCCTGCCAGCCCGATCAGGCTATCGGCCCGCAACAATCCAAACAGAAACTCCCACAACCGCAGTGGCTGGCGGTAGTCGAGCACGATATAGCCGGAGGAATCCTGGAGAACCAGGTCCTCGCTCCAATAGAGGCCGGGGATACCCTTGCCAATGATCTGGCCCTGCAACGTGCCGGGAATGGCGCGCACGGCGCTGACTTTCACCTCGCCTACCAGTCCGCTCACCGTGCGCGGCTGGCCCAAGTCGCGGGGGTAGGCGAAACGCCGCTTGAGCCACCAAGCGCCCCCCCACAGCAGCAGCCCCACGCCCGCGCCAGCCAGCGGCAATTCAAGTAGGAGGCCAAGTGGAACGGCTGCCAGGCCGAGCAAAAAGCCGATCAGCGACAAGTTGTTGATGGCAAAATCCACGAGGAACTCGTCCCAATAGCTCTCCGGCTGTTCGGCGCGGAAGCTGAAACTGGGCAGCCGGTGATAAGCTTCGCTCTGTTTTTCCAGGGCGCGGATGCGCTTGGCCGGCAGAGGATGCGAGGAGGAGAGTTCATACCAGATCGCCCAGGGGTTCCAGAGGTCCCACTTCATGGCGTCGGTCATCGCCGCCGTCGAGACCGCGCCTGTCCCGGCCCCAGCCGCTGCCAACACCTGGGCTACTTTTGGGTCAAAGATGCCGAAGGCACGCCCGGCGACCATGCGGGCATCATCCTTGTTGACCCCCTTCTCCGGCGCACGGGCCAGCCCGTAGGCGATCTTGACCAACCCACGCGCCAGGGCGTCGGGCTGCCCGGTCACCTCGCCTGAGAAACGGTCGGCGTAGTACTCGCGCACCCGCGAGAGCAAGAGCACGATGTACTGGCTGACGAAATAGGCTGCGTAGGCGAACATGCCGACCAAGGCGATATAGCCGCCACCTTTACCGCGCTGGCCCTTGCCGCCCCGCGCCTGCAGAGCGAAACGAGCCAGGATATACAACACCAGCGGCACGGCGGCAGCGAGGGTCATCACTACGAAATCCCAATGGGCGATGTGCCCCAACTCATGCCCGACGACGCTGCTGATCTCGTCCTCGTTCAGCATCTCCAGCAAGCCACGGGTCACTACCAGACGGGCATCGCCGGGGTGGTGGCCAAAGGTGAGAGCATTGGGGTTGCCGTCATCAATGATGCCAAAACGGGGGACGGGGAGTTGTCTGCTGGCACACGTCTCCTTGATAAAGCGGGCCAATTCCCCCTCTGGCTCAGCCCAGCGAATCTTGTAGATCCACTGGATGATGAAGGGGCCCAGGAGATACTGCAGGGCCAGTATTCCCAGGGCGAAGGCGATGGCTATCCAGATGGAAAGCTCGAAGTAAGCGACAGCCATCATCCCCACGGCGAACAACAGGCCGAACAGAAGAGCCAAGACGAGCATTGAGCGCAGGAACAGGTTTACCATAGTGCACCTCCAAGTAATCATAGTATCACATATATCATAGCACTAGGCGTAAAAGGAGTCAACAATGGTTCGGAACCCGCGGAAAGTTTTCGTTTCGTGCGCAACGAAGCGTGGGATGGAGGGTTATAATGATAGCGTCGGGTTCCTCCTTGTAAGTTGGCGGCCAGGACTTGGGGGGTCTTGGCCGCCAACGTTTTTTACCTGGATAGACCTTCGAGGTTTGAGAAAACCTCGAAGGTCTTTTTTGACGGCTTGGCAAGCTTGACTATACTACCTGAACAAGCCATCGAGGTTTGAGAAAACCCCAATGGTCTTCTGAGACAAAACTATGGAGGCGCAAATGGACTATCTGTTTGCCAGACGAATAAAAAGCACACGTAGGTCAGTGATCAGAGAGATACTCAAGCTGGCCAGCAGCCAAGATATCATCTCTCTCGCTGGGGGGCTGCCAAGTCCCGATCTATTTCCCGTCGCCGAACTCAAAGAGGCGTGCATCAAGGTCCTGGAGAATCATGGCCGGGAGGCGCTGCAATATAGCTCGACGGAGGGGTATTGGCCGCTCCGAGAGTACATCGCCGAGAGGTATCGTGCTAAGAAGGGAATTGACGTAACGCCGGAGGAAATCCTGATCACCAATGGCTCGCAGCAGGGGGTGGATTTGCTCGCCAGGGTATTCCTGGATGAAGGGGATCAGGTTCTCGTCGAGCGTCCGGGCTATTTGGGCGCGCTCCACGCCTTCTCCCTCTACAGACCCACCTACCAAACGGTGACATTGCATGAAGAAGGGGTGGATGTCCAGGCACTAGAGAGGATATTGGCGCATAACACGGTCAAGTTCTTCTACGGCGTGCCCAACTTTCAGAACCCCTCGGGGATTTCCTATTCCGAGGAGAACAGGAAGCAAGTTGCCGCAATACTCAAGGGGCATCCGACGCTCTATGTGGAGGATGACCCCTACGGCGAACTGAGGTTCGTGGGCAAGGCACTGCCGAGCATGAGGCATTACCTGGGAGAACAGGCCGCTTTGCTGGGGTCGTTCTCCAAGACGGTCGCGCCCGCTTTCAGATTGGGGTGGGTTTGCGCGGAAACGGGGATCATGGAAAAACTGGTGATCGCCAAACAGGCTTGCGACTTGCACGCTGACTATTTTGCACAGAGGGTGGTGTATCAATATCTCGCCGACAACGACCTGGATTCGCACATCGCCGAAATCAGGGAGGTATACAAGAGGCACCGTGATGCCATGATCGAGATGATCCAGAAATATCTGCCCGAGGGGATAGAATACACCCGGCCTGAGGGAGGGATGTTCATCTGGTTGACCCTGCCGGAGGGAACGTCTTCGCTGGAACTACTGAAAGCGGCTGTGCAGAAGGGGGTGTCGTTCGTTCCGGGAGGCCCGTTCTTTGCCGATGGCGGGGGCGAGCGCCACTTCCGGCTTTCCTTCTCCTACGTCAACGAGGAGACGATCGAGGAAGGGATCAAGCGGCTGGCCATGGCGGTGGAGGAGCTATGCGGATAGTTGACATAAAGATCTATTTCATCTCTGCCCTGATGCAACGCACGATTACCAGTTCGTTTACGCGCGGGGCAGGCGGGCGAGATGGGTAGAGGGGCTGTAAGCATCAGGCGGCAGACGATAACTCCCATTTTTTCAGTTTGACAAGTCCGGTGTGCAGGGTATAATGGAGCTAAGGATGAGCATCCAGACGAGGGAGGCCACAGCCATGGCATTACAAGTCAAGTATTCAGAATCACTTACAGTGCAGCATCTGGTGCGGGTGCAACCTTCTGCACGGTCGCGTATCACTGGCAAAGTAAAGTCGGTCTTGGACAAGCTTTATCCTTTGCTCATCGAGGAAGCTCGGAGAACCCAGGTTGCGTTGACTAGAATAGAGGTCAGCACTTTCTCTGACCCTGAGGATGATACAACAGAGTTAGTCGTCACACAATGGGTGCAGTTGTCTCCATCTAGTGCTTTGGAATACTGGGACAGAGTAGGCATTGCTCTTCAGCACTGGTCCCAGCAGCTTTCCCGTGAGTTACGCAGAATTGCCCTAGAGAGAATAGCTGTTGAGGTCCGGTGGGATGAAGGCTCCTTTCCAGTTCCTTGATTTTCGAGACGTAGCGATGGACCTGGCGCAGAAAGGAGGAGAAGCGGAGCTGAGAAGCGCAGTGAGCCGGCTCTATTATGCGTTGTTTCATGTTGCCCGGCAAAGAACTGAAGTTGGAGCCAGCACAACAAGTGCACATACAGCGGTTGTGATAGCAGTGAGGAAGAGAGACTGGTCAACAGGTGATCAACTCGATAGCCTGAGGAAGCTCAGGACTGCAGCTGATTATGACCTGGTTCCTGATCCTTCGCGGGCAGGCACGGATTGGCAGGCTAACTGGCAACGGGCACAGGCTATCGCCTCGCACATACTACCGAAGCTGCTGAGGATGTAGGCAGCATAGTGCCCCTGATTCGTTTACTTCGCGCGGAGGGTTTTGATCTGTTCGAGCACAGCGGGCAGGGGAGTGCCCAAGAGGAGCACCGTGTTGTTGTCTATGTCCAGCTTCCCCTGAAAGCCGCCCATAACCGTCAGGCTTTCCCCCTCTCCACATACCAAAAGGAGCAACGTGCGCTCACCGACGGTGAAGACCGGCGCCGTGGAGACCTCCTGCTTCACTCCCCCCACCTCGCCGCCGGGCACGACAAGGGTGCATTCCTGCCCCTGTAATTGCCCGGCAACCAGTTGTTCGATGGCGATGCGCACCTCGGTCTGGATAAACGTGCGCTCGTCGTTCCAGCGGCTGTTCATCGCCGTGACGTTGCCCACGAAGATGACGTCGGCTTGGGTCGCCAAGTCTTTGAACTCGATCTTCTCTACAATCCCGCTGGAGGCGACCATCGCCGGGCCGGATGATACAGGTTCGCGCTGTGGGGTTTGTGCGGTCGGCCCTTGCCGAACACAACCCAGAAGCAGCAAAGCAATCCATAGCAGCATAGCTTTCTTCCCCTTGAACATGGCGTCCCTCCTCTTGTTAGAAGAGCGACGGCCTGAAGAGCCGTCGCTGGGAATTGCAGCACTACATATAAGACCGCAATAGCACCCCGAAAGTTCCCACTTCTTTAGGCAGGCTTGTTCGCCCCTGCCAGGCAAGAGAAGGGCCTTGAGCGATCCTATATGCTCAAGGCCCTTTTGCGTCCCCGGGGAGAGGTTCGGCCCGAAGGGCTTTACCTG
>CAYPON010000114.1:0-10472 GCA_964412315.1 uncultured Anaerolineae bacterium
CGCAGATGCTCCATGATCTGCCGCGCGCTGCGCCGATCCTGGCCGAAAGTCGGCTCATCCAGCACCAGGATTTGCTGCCCGATGGCGAGCATCGTCGCCAGGCTGAGGCGTCGTTTTTGGCCCTGGCTCAGGCGAAAAGGATTGTCCTTTGCCTGGGCCGCCAGGCCGAACTCGGCCAGAAGCTCCTCTACGCGATGTTGAGTCTCCGCTTCGTTTATGCCGCGTACCCGCAGGCTATAAGCCAGCTCATCGTAAACCGT
This sequence comes from uncultured Anaerolineae bacterium, assembly GCA_964412315.1. GTDB lineage: Bacteria > Chloroflexota > Anaerolineae > JAAYEA01 > JAAYEA01 > CAYPON01. The sequence continues at coordinate 261 of CAYPON010000114.1, forward strand.
ATCGGCCACGAATTGATGCTCAGGATTCTGGAACACATACCCCACCTGCTGGGTCAACTCATAGGTGGAAAGGGCAACCAGATCGCGCCCCTGGATATAAACGGTTCCCGGCGGAGGGCGCAGGATATCCATCAAGTGCATGGCCAGTGTGGTTTTCCCCGACCCGTTCGGGCCTAGAAGAGCAAAAAAGTCGCCGCGGGCGACGGTCAGTTGAACGTCGTCTAAGGCGCGTGTGCCGTTAGGATAGGCAAAGGAAAGGTGGCGTAGCTCAATCGCTGGGGGCGCGAATGAAAGCGGAGAACTCGCTTCCTCGACGTCGCGGGATAGGGGGCGCTGCGGCAGCTTGCGCAAGGCTGCCGCAGCCTCCTCTACTGTCAAAGGGAAAGGTTCCAGGCGGACGCCCGCTTTGGCCAGGTGCCAGGCCAATTCCGCGGCCTGCGGTAACCAGATCCCCTGCTCCTCCAGCAAATCCACGTTGGTGGCCAGCACCTCGCGCGGCATCCCTTGAAGCAGAATGCGTCCTTCGCCTCCCATGATGACCACGCGATCTACTAGATGCATCAGATCGTCCAGGCGGTGCTCGACGATGAGCATAGTACGTTGCCCTTTTAGAGTGGCCAGCGCCGGGAGGAACTCGGCTGCACCTTGTGGATCCAGATTCGCCGTCGGTTCATCCAAGACCAGAACATCCGGCTGCATGGCTAACAAACAGGCTAGAGCCAGCCGCTGCTTCATTCCCCCAGAAAGGCGATCCAGGCGCGTCCTGCGCTCCTGCTCCAACCCCATCTGGCGCAGAGCCGTGCCGATGCGCGCCCCGATCTCGCCAGGAGGGATGCCCAGATTCTCCAGGCCGAAAGCGACCTCATCCTCGACGGTCAACATACAGAACTGGCTCTCGGGGTCCTGGAAGACGATGCCGACCTTGCTCGCCAACTCAGCCACGGAGGATTCACGGGTGGACAGGCCGTCCACAAACACCTCGCCCCGCATCTCGCCTTCAATGACATGGGGGATCAGCCCATCCAGGCAGAGCGCCAGGGTGCTTTTCCCGCAGCCACTGGGGCCGAGAAGCAGGGCTGTCTCCCCCTTTTCCAGTTGCAGGTTGATATCCGATAGAACCGCCCTTTTCCCGAAGGCATAACGGAAGCCGAGATGCCGGGTTTCGATCATGCCCGCTTATGCCGCCCCTTCTTTCTCGCGGCCAATAGCATAGCCGGAGAGGACGCCTGTGCGGGCCAGGGCATCGGCCAGGGCCTTGCCCAGCCAGCCGGCCAGGATGGCGCCGCTGATCAGACGGGCCACGAACATCACGGTCAGCACGCCCGGCGCAAGCGTGCTATACCAGAGAAGGTAATCCACAATAAAGCTACCCACACCCGCCGCAGCTCCCGCGGCCAGGAGAACGGGCAGCCGATAGTTGCGCCAGCCGGTCACAGCGAAGATGATTTCGGACGCGCCTCCTTGGGCGATCGCGCTGAGAAGCAGCGTCGCTCCCCATTCCCCACCAGCCAGCATCTCCGCCAGGGCCGCCAGCACTTCACCAGCCACCGCCGCGCCTGGCTTGCGAACGATGTAGGGCACTACGATCCCGGCGATGAACCAGAAACCGTAGAAAAGGTCGCGCAGCCCGGTGGCCTTGAGCGGCTTGGCAAATTCCCAGATGATATTCCACCCCATGAACAGAATGCCGAAAACCAACCCCATGTTGGCGGCCAATATGATCTCTCGCGTATTCCACTTCTTTGTGTTCATCTTGCCCTCCATTAACTGATAACGGCACCCTTTACGGGTGCGAAATGCTCGGGCATGATGATCTTTAACAAAATGGATTGGTGATGTCGCTCGGAGGACGCGGCCATAAATGAGCCGCGCTAAAAGCTCAGAGCTAGCTCGAAGCGGGCTGAAACCGCCCGTTTTTAGCCGGCCTTGGCCGGCTTGAAGCTCTCAGGCCGATGATTTATCGTCTGCTCCTTGGGCGAGCAGCACCGCCTGGTTATTTTGTTAAATTGCATAAGCCCGAGGCAACCTATCCTTTATTCCGGCCAGGCAAGCCGATAAAAGGCCCCGCTTTCCTTTGCCTCCTCACCTCCTTGGCAGTCCTTATGCTTTCTCCGATCTGCCCGAATCATTTCCGGTGAACTTGAGCGCCAGAAGCAAGCCTCCCCCGATTCTGACCCTGGCCACTGGCGCAGTCAGGACATTGCTGATCCCTCGCGCCGGCCCGAAACGCAGAGTATCCCCATGCAATGGGTACTCCAGCCCTTCCGTCGTGATGCCGGTCACATCCCCTCCCACAGGCAGCAGTGACAGGATATCGCCCACCTGGCCCTCAAATCTTGCCTCGTGGCGGATGAGCGATATGACGCAATGGCGGGTGACGATATATGTTTCTGCATCTGCCAATTCCGGCATGGCCAGCGAAAGAATGTTGGCCAGGGCATGATCCAAACGCCCACCCAGCGCGCCCAGGATGTAAATCTCGGTAGCGCCAAGCTCTACGGCGTATTTCAAGGCCAACTCGGTATCGGTCTCATCTTTGCGTGACGAGTGCTGCATCAGGCGGGAGCCGTGGGCCTGCAAATGCGTCAATAGCTCCTCATCCAGCGAATCCAGATCGCCGATCACGATTTGCGGCATTAACCCGACGCGCAGTGCATTGCTAGCTCCTCCGTCCGCAGCGATAATCCAGGTCGCATCAGCGACCTGTGTCCTCCACCAGCCCCCTTCTTCGAGTTCCCCATTGGCTACGATCAGCGCTTTCACTCTGCTCCCCTCGCCGTGAACAAAATCAGCCGCCGACCTAGAAATGGCCGACGGCTGACGATTGCACCGTGAATCGCTTCCCTACGCTAGCATTACCTAGGTCAGGTTCATAGGGTCGACGGCAGGTTGGCTATGCCAATCGGTCCGTCCTCTCAGCTTGGCTCCCCAAGCTCCCCTAGCATTTGTATTCTTCTGCCGTAAGTATAGCATGGTGGCGCGATATTGTCAAAATCGCGCTTTCTCGAAAGCCAGGAAAACTCTGCGGATACCAAAAACCCTGTCAATAAGCGCTGGAATGGCCTTCCTGTAGCTCGCCCCAGCTTTCGAGAAGATTTGACTAATTTTGGCGGGCCGAGCGGGATGTACTATAATTATGTATTCAATCTTTGCCTTTACTGGGAAAGCGTGGTATACTTGTTTTTTGAAGCTATTATTGCCCCTTTATGGCTGAAACTGATAACGAGACCAAGCGAGAAAGGGAGAGTTTATGCGCATCCTGGTGGTAGATGATGACCCCCCCAGCGTCAAAATGATCGCTTTCCTTCTCAGGGAGGAAGGATATACAGTAGAGACAGCCGATAATGGCCGTGCCGCTTTGGAGATCATCGAGCGGGAGGCTCCCGATCTTGTCATTCTCGATGTCATGATGCCTCATATAGATGGCCTGGAAGTCACGAAGAGGATCCGGCAGCGCCTGGACATTCCCATCATCATCCTATCGGCCAAGGGCGAAACATCAGATAAGGTTATCGGGCTGGAGCTAGGCGCTGACGACTACCTGGCCAAGCCCTTCGAGCCATCGGAGTTACTGGCCCGTGTCAAAGCTGTGCTTCGTCGGACGGAGGTCTTTCCTCTCGATGATTCACACACCAAATTGGCAGCAGGCGGGCTGCGCCTTGACCCGGTAGGGAATAACGTGATCCTTGCCGATGGTCACGTCGTGGAACTTACTCCCATCGAGTTCAAGCTTTTGCATTGCCTGATGCGCAATGCGGGGCGCGTGATGAGCCACGACATGCTGCTCACCACCGTGTGGGGATATGATTACGAAGGGTACAGCAACCAGGTGGCCGTCTATATTCGGCGTTTGCGAACCAAGTTAGAGGAAGACCCCGACAACCCCAGGTACTTGATTACAGTGCGGGGGGCTGGCTACAAGTTCCAGGTGGCTTAGGGCCTATCTGAACGTCACGAGCATAGAACCTTGTGCCCATCGGGAATGCCCACAAGAGCTACTTTGTGATTTGCCAGGTAGGTACTTCACCTCGGCTCTAGTGCCCCAGCCGGGAATCTCCCAAGGGGATAAGATCATGATCGGATACCAAGATCAGCCAAAGCGAAAAGGAGGGCTTGGCCGCGCTCTGCGGTTGCTCATTTCCACCATTCTCTCCATGGCATTGATCACCATCTCTAGCTCCCTGGCTCTGCAGCAAGCCCAATGGTCCAATTTTCAGCCCCAGAATTGGGTGCGGTCGAACACAGTAACTTGTCAGGTGCAGGTCACAAGTCCCATCGGCTTTTATGATGCTGCCGAGTATCGTTACACGACGACCGGAGATATACAGTCCGCATCTTGGATCACTACCAACCTGGCGATCAGCGGCGTCATCTCCACGACCAAGACAATCAGCGTCACGAACTTGAACTTGCCGGACTCTGCTAACCAGAACCGGATCCAATTTCGCTGCAAGAACTTCCAGGATGTCTGGGAGGCGAGTCCGGTTTATCCCGTATTCGTGGATGCTACACCTCCAGGGAATCCGGCCCAGGTCACCAGTTCGAGCCATACCGTCGCTCGCTGGTCGAACGATAGGACTGTCGAGATGCAATGGTCTGGAGCCGCTGATGCGACCAGCCAGGTTTATGGCTATAGCTATGTTTGGGATACCCAGCCTTCTACCCTGCCGCCGGAGGTGGCTAATACCACGGCCACGTATGCTATGAGCCTGCCACTTCCTGAAGGGAACTCACACTACTTTCATATCCGCACTCGTGATAACGCCGGCAACTGGGCTACTACCGCCATTCCCAGTGGCCCCTATTACATAGACCTAATGCCTCCTGACAATCCCACCTTTATCACCAGTCCCTCTCATGCCCTTGGCGTATGGTCAAGAGACAACACGATCGAGGTGACCTGGAACGCAGGCTCCGACAACCTGAGCGGCATAGGGGGCTACTCGCTCGTTTGGGATAACAATCTTAGCACCTTGCCAGACACGATCACCGAGACCATCTCCTTGCGCACCACCAGCCCTCCCATGTCAGATAGCAACAACATCTGGTTTCATTTGCGTACCGCGGACAGAGCGGGGAACTGGAGCGCCACCGCCCTCCATTTGGGGCCTTTCCTGGTAGATGCCACTCCACCCAGGAACCCGACGGTATTCCAGAGCAGCCATATCACCAACACCTGGTCGAATGATACCACAGTCAGCATCAGTTGGAACCCAGCAAGTGACGATGGCAGCGGGGTCGCTGGTTATTCCTATCGTTGGGATACTCACTCCAACACCACGCCGCCGGAAACTATCCTGATCACCGGCACGAACTCCACCAGTCCTCCACTGCCGCACGGTGGAAGATACTACTTCCACCTGCGAACGGCAGATAGGATGGGGAATTGGAGCGCTGCTGTGCATCGGGGGCCTTTTCTCATTGATACAGTCCCCCCCACTTCGCCTTCGATCCTTTCTGCCTATCCGTCGGGGTGGACCAGGGTGAACTCCTTTACGGTAGAGTGGGAACGGAACCCGATTGATCCTTCAGGGATCGGCGGAGCCTACTGCAAGCTGGATGCCCCCCCCATCAGCAACACCGATTACTACACTCTTGCACGGGGCGATGATATCCACACCATTTCCGGCATCCCTGTCCCCACAGACGGTATTCACGGCGTGTACGTCTGGCTGCAAGATGGCGCTGGCAATAGTGACTTCAGGACTGCGTCCCCGCTACCCAACGCTTTCCGCCTAGATCGCGCTGCGCCTACAAGCTCTTACGGGCTGAGCCGTCCCCCCGATCATGGCGAGTGGTACACGGACACGGTGACGGTGTACCTCTACTCCACCGATCCTGTGCCATCGGGAGCGAACACCGTTTCGGGGGTGGCCGTCATCTCCTACACGCTGGATGGGGGCCCTTGGCGCACCCTCTCGGAAACCGGCTTCGCCGTCAGTGGCGAGGGAGAACACGTTGTGAGCTACTTCGCCGTTGATCATGCCGGGAATGTGGAGATCACGCGCACCATTTCGCCCCGTATCAAGATTGATCTTAATCCGCCTTTTTCCGGCATTTCTCACATTGGAGGGCAACAGGGAGCACCCGGCTGGTACGTTACACCGGTGCAGGTGATCTTGGCTGCCACGGATCAGACCTCAGGTGTGGCAGCAATCTGGTATCGCTATCAAAAGGTGGGTGGGCCTTGGTCGGCCTGGACATCCGGCTCCACCTTTACACTGAACGAAGAAGGTCACTATCTAATTCAGCATTACGCCGAAGATAGGGCAGGTCACCGCGAGCCGGTTCAGGAGGTAGAGGGAACGATTGACCTTGATCTGTTACGCCCGACGACGACACATGCCGCCGAGGGAACTCTGGGTCGAAATGGTTGGTACATAGCCTCCCCAGTGCTCGTCACTTTGCGCCCCGCTGACACTATGTCAGGAGTCAGGGAAACCAAATACCGGCTGGATGGGGAATCCTGGCGGACGTGGACGGGCACGCCGATTGTGGTATCCGGGGAGGGGAGACATACGTTGGAATACTATTCGGTGGACAATGCCGGGAACCGCGAAGAGCCTCCTCGGATGGCCCAGGTAGACATAGATCTCACCCCTCCTCCCGCCATGCCCAGCCTGCCGCAGCCAACACCTGTGGGATGGTCGAATCGCAATGATTTCGCTGTATCCTGGGTGAATCCGCGCGATACCTCCGGCGTCGTCGGAGTTTATTATAAATTCGACGAGGAGCCGCAATCTGGGGACGACTATACAGGCAGTTGCCTCAGCACGAGAACTATCACCCAGTGCACTGGCATCCGGGTGCCATCAGAAGGAAAACATGGCATCTACATCTGGTTGGTGGACAAGGCGGGTAACGCCGATTACACCACGTATAGATATCGCCCGAATTTCTTCTGGTACGATGCGCGGCCTCCCCAGACACAAATCACCGTCTCAGGCATAGCCCAGGGACTCTGGTATCGCTCTCCGGTCACCATCACTTTCCAGGCAACTGACCCTGTGCCCCCTCGCGTAAACGAAGTGTCGGGAGTCAAGGTCACTTCCTACTCCATCGGCTGCGGCCTGACGTGGCAGCCAGGAAACCAGGTGGTCATTACTCAGGAGGGGCGCACCACGATATGCTACCGTTCCGAAGATAACGCCAGGAACGTGGAGGAAACGAGAAGGAAAACGCTGTACATAGACCGCACAGCTCCCATATCCCCTCAAAGTGTTGCCATAACCCCGGCAGGCTGGTCAAAAGCGAACCGGTTTGTCTTGTCCTGGACGAATCCAGCGGATGTCTCCGGGATAATAGGCGCTTACTATTCTCACGTTCCCCCCAACTCGCCGGATGACGGCCTTCTGATTCCAGGTTCAGGGCTTTGCCCAGGCGATTGTTCGGGAGAAATAGCGGTGCCGGGGGAAGGAAGATGGGGTCTCTATTTCTGGTTCAAAGACGCGGCGGGCAATAGTGGCTGGCAAAACCCGTATCGCAGGCCAGAAGCATTTCTCTTCGACGAGACGCCTCCTACGACAACCCATGAGTTCACAGGAACGCCGGGCCGCGAGGAATGGTGGACATCGCCGGTGGTGGTTACTTTGACGGCGAGCGATAACCTATCTGGTGTAGCGCAAACGCGCTATCGGCTTCGCCCTCCCGAGCAACCTTGGGACCCCTGGGAAGCTTACGTAGGGCCCTTGATGCTTACGGACAATGGCGAGACGGTCGTCAGATACGATTCTCTGGATCAGGCTGAAAACCGCGAGACGTACCACGAATACACGGTCAAAATTGACACCCAGCCGCCTCGTGCGCGAGTTGAGGTTTTGCCTCCGGAAATCACAGCGGAAACACCCGATGTCACTTTTACCGTCTGTTGGGATGGCAGCGATGCGACACCCGGGTCTGACCTTTCCGTGTTCGACATCCAATCCAAAGATGGGGTGGCAGGGTCGTGGGTACAATGGCAGCAAGCTACAACGGAACGTTGCGCAGAATTCGGCGCGCAGCCCGGACACGTTTACTACTTCCGCGCTCGCGCCAGTGATGTGGCGGGGAACTTGAGCGCATATTCTGGCTCATTGCTATACGGCGACATGCGCACTTATGTCCAAGCGGTGGTCAACGGGCATTTCCGCACGTCCGATTTCGCAGGGTGGGAGCATGGCGGCGTCCTGGGTGCTCGCATCACTACCACGCTTTGGATTGGGGAGATCCCTGAACCGACGAATGAGCCGATGGCCTTGCTAGGAAAGCCGGAGTTGGGACGGGGCACAACGCCTGATAACTTACCCATGGTACCACTTGGCTATGGCGCGGTTACACAAACGATTACCGTGCCCCCTCTGGAAGACTATGCTGACCCCACATTGATTTTCCGGTATCGGGTTCTTTCCTACGATACTGTCTATACCGGGTCTGGGGACGCGAGGAAGCTTTACGATTCCTTTGATGTGAGTATCTTGAACATGGCTGGCGAGGAGTTAGCTCTAGTGGTGCGAGACGGCTATTTTGGCCCCTGGACACCAACCATGCCTGTTGCAGACACTGGCTGGAAAGACGGGACCTGTTCCCTGGCTCCTTATGCGGGCCAGACTATACAAATTCGCTTTGCCTGTTACAGCCGCGAGTACGACTATGAGATGGGTTTCTACAATACTTGGGCGTATGTAGACGACATACGAGTGCAGGGCCATTTTCTCTATAAAGCGCATCTACCAGCGATCAGGAAAAGCCGTTAGGAGAAGCCGAAAGAGTACCTTGACGAGGATCATCTATGGATGGTGAGACCAGCGAGCAAGCGCGCCCAGGCGTGCCGAAATCGCCCCCCTCAGAGGAACAAAGCGCCAGGCCGGCGCCAGAGCAAAAACTGACCGACAGCAGCATATTGGCCGCCGCCGATGCTCTGTATGAGCAGGGTATGACCCACTATCGTCGCAAGGAATGGCAGAAAGCGCACGAGGTTTTCAGCCGCCTTAAGACGCTCCAGCCTGACCGGCGAGGAGTGGATGCCCTGTTGCATGAGATTGATATTTTCATCCGCCTGCAGGCTCTGGAACCCCAACAAGCCGAAGAGCGGGCGGTCACAGAGGCGGCGCAAGCAGGGGAAAAAGAAGCGCTTGGGAGAGCAGTGGCGCCACCTGTATCACGCCGAAGGGAGACGTGGACATGGGTGATAGCGGCAGTTCTTGTCGCCGTTGCCGCTATAGCTATCACGCTGTTCATGGCATTCCGCTGGCCGCGACAAAATGAGGCGGAGAGGCTTTGGAACTTGGCCCAGGCGTACTATAACTCGGGCACCTACGTCAAGTCCGTCGAGACACTGACCAAGCTGCTGGCTATAAGCCCTAATCCGTATGACATCGAGGCCAAGGCTCTGCTGGAGATGGCCAAAAAGCTGCGGGATATAAAGCAGCGGTACGAGAGAGCCGTCGCCCTGAAAGCGCAGGAGCAGTGGGAGGCCGCTGTTGAGGAATTGAAGGCATTTCAAGAGCTTTGTCAGAAGATGGGCAATATCCCGGATCCGGACCTGCGGCGCGCCTGCCAGGAGACACCAGACGAATTGCCGATCTTGCAGCGGAGAGCGCAATTGGTAAAGCTGTACACTCAAGGTAAGGCATTCTATGCCAGCCAGGATTGGGGCCGCGCTGCCGAGGCTTTCCAACAGTTGCAGGCCATAGACCCGGAATACAAAAAGGAGGAAGTGCGCAATTACCTGTTCGTTTCCTACCTCAGCTATGGGGAACGCCTCATAGAGGTGGCGGGAAACGCTACGGATCAGGTGGAACTGGCCATTGAGCTATTCGACCGCGCGGCCAAGCTCAAGCCGGATGACCAACGCGCCATTGATGAAGGAAATCTCGCCAAGTCCTATTTAGCAGCCCTGAAAGCTTTTCATGCCTCCAACTGGGAGGCCGTGCGCACACAACTGGAGGGTTTATATCGTCAGCGGCCAAACTATGCAGGAGGCCGGGTGATGAGCTTGCTTTGCATCACCTATTTACGACTCGGCGATGCCGCCTATGAAAAGGGGGACCGCGAGACCGCTTTGGCCTACTACAGCAGGGTTTTGCAGACAGAGGGATGCGATCACGCGGAGGCGGAGATCAAGGAGCGCAAAGTATTTGTGGAGCTTTATCCGCCCACTGCGACGCCAACTACTACTTCGCCACCCACGCTGACACCAACGAGGACAGGCACCTATACGCCACGGCCCACTCC
>CAYPON010000115.1:0-10470 GCA_964412315.1 uncultured Anaerolineae bacterium
TCGCTCTCGCGCCTCAGAAATCCAACAGCCCGGCTCAGGCACAAGATCGCCAGCACCCCCAACAGAAGAGCCGTGCCCATCTGAAGCGTGATCTTGATCTCCAGCGCGACAGCGGCGAGCAGAAGGCCCAGGCCGCTCACCACAAGTAGACGTAACAGATGCCGCCGCTCCAGAGCCTGCGCCCCCTCAATGTGGCCACCCTTTTTCATGCGTTGAGCAAAATGATCCAGGTCCCACGCCGCTAGCGCCGCAACCACGCCTAACAGCATCCAGCCAGCTCTCGACGTCAATCCCAGGCCGACAACCGCCGTGCCCACAAAGATTACCAACTCCACGGAGGCGATCCAGTCCCAGCCGCGCCGCTGTGCCAGTAGCCAGAACGCCCCCAGAGCTACGATGAACAGCACGCCAGCCCACAGGCCATGAAGAGCATAGCCTAACGCCAAAGCAAAGGTGGCTAGGACGATGCTAATAAACAGGGCTATGGCACTCACGGCTCTCCTCCTAAGGCGCGCATCATGTGCGGCCCCCGGCCTAGAGAAGCGTGGATGACCTGATCAAGGGGTTTGTCCACCCGCCAATCCACGATGCGGATGCCAGCCCTCCGTAGCTTACGGAGCAGTAACGTCCGTTCTAGCCGGGCGATGCGAGTTGCCAGGGCCACGCCAGGCTGCGGCGCCAGCGATTTCGCTTCAAAGCTAACCGGATCAGGGCTGACGACCAAAACCTCGTATCCTCGCGCCTTGAGACGGATAAGTATCGCCAGATCATCCCTGCAAAGGGGGCTGATCACAACGATCTGTGAGCGGGCGGGGAAAAAGCGCACAGGAAGGTAGTCCAAAGTCTCAAAGACGATGCTATCGCCTGTCCTGGCGCGGGATAATGCTCGCAGAATCCGTTCCCGCTGCACCTTACCGTATCCGGGAAACGTCCAATCCAGAAACCAGCCATAGATGAGCAGGCCGACACGGTTACCGTCCCTTAAAAAGATCTCTGCCAGCGAGGCCGTGGCCTGAATGGCGTGCTCCAGAAGCGACCCCTCCTTCGAGCGGATGTCATGCCGCTGACGGGCATCCAGAATCAACCCCACGTCGGCAATGCGCTCCTGCTCGAACTCGTTGGTGAAAAGCGCGCGGTAATGACGGGCACTCGCCCGCCAGTTAATCCAACGCAGTGGGTCGCCCGATTGGTATTCTCGAACTCCGTAGAATTCCACCCCAGGGCCAGCTTGCCGGGCAGGCACAGGCCCAGCGAAACCGTGTGTCCGAAGGGGCCGAATCGCCAGCCGCCGCATCTTGGTGATTTCTGGCAGGATCAGAAGGTAATCCGAGAGCGGGAAAACCCTCCGTCGCCGAAAGAGACCCAAACAATCGCTCGCCACTGCCCGCACACCGGAGAACCCATACTCTCCCCGCGTCCCGCTCACAGTATACGTGAACTCGACGGTCCTGCCAGGCGGCAAAGAGGCGAGTATCCCTGGCTCTCCGTCTTGAAGGGCAAGCTGCGGCGGGACAAGATCCTCCACAAGAACCTCCTCCAGCCAGGAACCCTCATTGGTTACCGAAAGTCGTACGACTACCGGTGCATTCTGGAAGACCCGATGGGCGCTGAGGCTTCGCCGGATACGCAATCGTACTTCCTCCGGCCCGTAAAGAAGAGCGGTTCCCAAATAGAGGATTAGCGGTATCGCAAAGGCGATGATCCCACGACTGAGGGTGGCTAGGCCGAAGAGGAACAACCCATAGACCAGGATACCTAACAGCAGGAGCCTACTCATCTTCAGGCTTCTTCGATAACCGGAACGGGAACCACCTGCAAGATATCCTGAATGACCTTAACGGCTGCTTGTTTCTCCATCCAGAGATCCGGTTCCAGTATCAACCGATGGATCAGCACCGGCATGGCGAAAAGCTTGACATCATCGGGAAGCACGTAATCGCGACTGTCCATAGCGGCCCAGGCCCGTGCCAGCTTAAGAAACGCCAGCGAACCTCTGGGGCTAGCTCCTACAGCTACTTGCGTGGCATGGCGCGTCGCGGCGACCAATGCGACGATATATCGCTCCATGTCAGCATCCACGTGAACCTCTTCCACAGCCTGGCGCATGGCCAGCAACTCCGCTACGTCGGTCACCTGCTTCAGATCGAATTCGTCGCGCCGCCGCTCCCTGCGACGTCTCAGGATCTCCTGCTCATCCTCGGGCGAGGGATAACCAACGGAAAGCTTCATCATGAAGCGATCGAGCTGTGCCTCGGGCAGAGGGAATGTGCCTTCGTACTCGATGGGGTTTTGTGTAGCAACGACCATGAAAGGCTCTGGCAGCTTCATCGTCTCGCCTTCCAGTGTCACCTGATACTCCTGCATCGCTTCCAGGAGAGCGGACTGCGTCTTGGGAGAGGCGCGGTTGATCTCATCGGCCAGGATGATGTTCGCAAAGAGTGGCCCTTTGTGTAGCTCGAAACGATTCTTGGCACGGTTATAGACATAGCCGCCCGTGATATCGCCAGGCAACAGATCGGGCGTGAACTGAATCCGCTTGAACTGGAGACCGAGGGTGATGGAAAGGCTCTTGGCGATGAGTGTCTTGGCCAGTCCAGGATAGTCCTCCAACAGCAGGTGACCACCGGCCAGGACAGCCGCCATGATCTTTTGCAGTAGCAGCCTCTTGCCGACCACGGCGCGCTCAACCTGGGAGATCACGCGATCTGTTAGAGCAGCTACCTTGGCGATCTCAGCGGCCACGCTGAACCCCCGTCTGATCTTCCAGGAAACGGACGACTCGCTCCGCGTCGGATTCAGGAGAAGCGATATAGGTAAATGGCCGCCAGAGATGCCTAAGCCTTTCCATAAAGCCGCCACCTTTTGGCATCACAGACCCCAGCCCGGCCCGCAAATAGGACAGTACCTCCGGTGGCACACCCAGTGCGCCAGCGATTAGGAGATGCTTTATCCGTGCAGGGTTCGCCCGCTCGCGATGGGCCAACGCTTCCAAAGTCAGCTCCGCCAGCCGTTGCGCGAGGCGCCATTGGCCGTAGCTTCCCCATGCGGCGAGGCGAATCCATCTCATTTCGGCCTCGACAGGGCCAGAAGAACTTCTCTCTTCGTCCGTTGCTTTCCAAAAAGGTTTGGAGTCTTTCCGCAGGCTTCGCACTGCGACGAACAAAGCAAGCGTAAGAAACGAGATCCAGAGAACCCACCGCGGAATGCTTTGAAAGAGAAGATGCCCAACCCAGATAGCTCGTGCAAACCGGGCAATGATCACCTGCCGCGAGAAATCCTGGAGAACCAAAGCCAGCGAAGCCACCAGGATCAACATGAACCCGAAGAATAGCAGATGCCTCCTCAGAGAACCATTCATGGCGTTCCCCCGCAAGCCTCGACGATGGCCTGCAGACAGGCCATGGCCTGCTGTTCCTGAACCTGGCCAGGGGCTTTGGCCCCGTAACGCACTTCCTCGAAAAGTCGCGTAAGCTGATGAACCGCTTCATGAGGAAGCCCAGTTTTCCACAGGTGATTCTCGAACTCCCGTGGCGTCATGGCCTTCTGGCGTTCGATGCCGCGCTGCTTGCTCAAAACGCGGATCATCCCCGCATAGCAGCGTAACACGGCGTTCCTCAACTCGTCCCCAGCCTGCAGCGACGCGATGGCACCTTGTGCTTCCTGCGCCAACTCCTCCAAGAGATTCTCCCCGCGATGCGTGCGGCGCCAGATGACCCAAGCGATGCCACCGAGAAACGCGGCCACGACGAGAGCCAGCACAACCGATATCCCCCAAACGAGCCACCGAGGGGGGCTGGCGAGGAACTCCTCAGGTGGAGTCAGCGATACGCCCCCTCCCCATTCCGATATGCCCTCGAGCTCCAGTAACGCCGGGCGGAAGAAACCGCCTAGCCTGCGGTGCAGTTGCTGAAATATCAGGAAGAAGGTAAGCGCCAGGCCGATAGCCCTGAGCGTCCGCCTCCTTGCCTCAGGTGAGACAAGGAGGTAGACCAGCAGGACAGGCAGGAGAACGAGGGTGAGCAGGGAAAGCCCTCCCAATGGGACCGTCCAGACTTCCTCTGGCAGCGGCGGCATCTCCCCCCGCTGGATTCGTGGTATCTTGATGCGAAAAGGGAAAGGGCCAGGCGAGACGGAAAGATCCAAGCCGGAAACCCCGGTGGACAGAAGAAACATAGCCACCATGGCTACGCCCACGAGGAAAAGCGCTGCGAACTTCCCACGCCTAGTCATCGTGACACCTTTCACGAAAGTACAAGTGACCGGCACTTCCATGCCGGAATCGGTTATAGTATAGAGCACTATCCAGGGTCTGTCAACTTGATTCCAAAGCCCGGCGCATCCGGCACATACAACAGCCCCTCTCGAAGCCGATAAAGGCTCCAGTCTACGTCGTCGCTGATGGCAGGAACCCCCTCCAGGGTCACTACATTCCCCAACCCCGCCGCAAGTTGTGCAGCATAAAGCGTCTTCAAATTATGTTTCTGGTATTCCACTTCATCTCCCCACGACCGGCAAGCATACTTTCCTGAACAACGGCCACCACTCATAAGCACCGATGTCGAAAGCTGGCCCCCAGGGCCGCGGCCTCCCGTCGAGATCGCTGGTCACATCGGGCAAGGCGATGCCCGCATCAATAGCTGGGCTGCCCGGCTTGAGGTGATAATCTCTCGCCGCCGGGTTGACGAAAAGCTGCTCCGGCGTGGCGATGATCGAGTGCCTATCGTAGCCCAGCGCCCGCCAGGCATCCAGCCCGATCACGCTATCCCCACCATCCACGCTGAAGCGACTGACGACGATGTTATAGTCGCTCTCGAAGCCAGCCAGGTGCGGCTCGGCAATCAAAATGCCCCCTCGCCAGGGATGATAGCTGAAAAGGATGTTGTTAAAGACCTTGTTTCCGGTATCGCTGGTTTCCGGGATGTTGATCGCCCAGCGTCCATCGGCAGGCATGATGATCGTGTTGTTCAACAGCCGGTTGTTCTGTGAGCCGCTCCCGCCGTCAATCTGAAAGACGGAAATGCCACTGGCGTGGTTGTCGTAGAGGAGGTTGTTGCGCACGATCGTATCCGTCACCCCATCCATGTTGATCGCCGACCCGCCCGCCACCCCGTTGGCATAGATCATGTTACACTCCACCAACCCATGCGAGATGATGCCATCGCCCCCCATGCTGATGTCGCCATTCATGTGCAGTCCGCAGGCATAGTTGTGGTGCAGACGGTTACGGCGGATGATCGGATAGTCACTGCTGTTGCTGATATAGATGCCATGCTCCAGCCTCGCGCCGTAAGACTCGCAATCCTCGATCAGGGTATAGTCGCTGAAATCGGTAAAGATGCCCCAGCGGCCATTATCAGCAAAGAGACAGCGGCGCACGCTGACATGGTGCGACCAGGAGATACGCAGCCCGGCGCGCGTGGCGTGTTGGATGGTCAGCCCCTCCAAGATGATGTAGTTCGCCTCGGTGATGAAGAAGGCGTCCCGTTCCCCACCACTCCCTTCGATGATAACTGAGGAACCCTTGATAAACACCGATGAAGACCAATTAAGATTGAGATTCATCCATGTTAATCTGCTGTGCCCACTGGTGGTTAGATTGGCGCGAAAGGTGATCGGCGATGTCTCCATTCCTGATGTGCTGAGCCTGATGCCGCCGTTATAGACGCCAGGGTTGATAAGCACGGTATCGCCCGCTCTCACCCGGCCAGCCGCGTGCTGGATGGTGCGCCAGGGAGCCTGGCGCGTGCCAGGGTTGCTGTCAGAGCCGACAGGATCCACGTAATAGACATTCCCCTGGGTTACCAAATGGATAGACCTGCGCGGTTTCCTGCAAACCTCGCAGGTCTCTTCGCTAACGAAGGGGGGAGAGGCCAGAGCCAACAGAAGCAAGATAGGCAAAGCGAGAAACGAACGGACCTTCATCGCCAGACCTCTTTTCGTCATCTGCGCATTTTGAGCACCAAAGGCAGGTGAACTCTCCCCTGGGATGGCTGCTGCTCGAAAGCTCCGATATCCGGAGCCAGGCCCCGATAGGCATGGGCACCGCGATCATTGATGCCAGGGATGAGGACTCCAGCGTCAATCAAGCTACTGCCGGGGCTGAGGCGGTAGTCTCCGCTTCCCGCATTGGCAAATCCTGGCAGGACATTGTGGCCGTGCAACTCCTGGCCGGTGGCAGTTTGAAGCTCGGCCAGTGTGTTCAAGTGATGGTCGGGCAGTCCATCCCACCAAGCCAGTTCGCCGGATTGCGTCGTGTACAGATCATCATAATCCAGGTCGAGCCGCTGGCTGGGATTATAGTTGGTCAGAGCATAGGCGGTGCCTGCCCAGATATTGTTGCGAGCGACGATGACTTCCCAGGTGCCTGGCTCTCCGATCATGAGGCCATCGTTATCCGGCAGGGCAGCGTCGCATGTATTGTGGAAGAGATACATCGGGCCGGATCGCCCATAGCCGCTGTTGAACTTGAAGGCGCTGCCCGAATACTCGTTATTGCCCATGCCAGTGCGGTAGATAACATTGCGCATGGCATAGACCGGGCCGGCGTAGACAGGAGCGAGGGAGATGCCCATCAGCACGTCGTGGAAGGTGTTACCCCAAATGCGCACATTGCTGCACTGCCCGTCCGTCTCCATGCCGTCGTCGCCCACGTTGTAGACCAGGTTATCGTAGACATCGGTCTCATTCGTCAACGCAGCCGTCCATTCCGGGCAGATGCCGAATCCGTCAAAGAAATCGTGGAAGGCGTTGCGGCGGATGATGTTGCCGCGCCCGGTGGCTGGCTCGTAGAAACGGACGCCGCCGGTTTCCAACTCGCTCCCTGACTTGACTGCGTCCCAGGGCCAGTCAAAGATGGTGTCGTAGAACTCGTTGTCCTGGATGACGTTACGATGAGAAACCCGCTTGAGGCCGATGCCCAGGTCATTGATGGCGAAAGTGCATCCTTGCACCAGGTTATCGCTGGCGTTGTTGAAATAGAGCGCCTTGGCATACTCTCCCTGGCCGTAGTGACGAAAGGTCAGGTTGATAAAGTAAACGTGATTCTGTTCCACCAGGAACGCCAGATTGTAGCGAGAGATAACCATGCGGGCAGAGTTAGGGTTGGCATCGCCCGCCAGCCGCACATGGAGAGTCGTGCCGTCAGCGTGGAAGCCAGGGATGCCCCAGGCCAGGCTCTGCAGGTCAGAGAGGCTCTCGTAAGGGTAAAGACGCACACCATTCGCTAATACCAGGTGGGGATCAGGCATGTTGACCTCGGTGCGATACACGCCGCCCTCGCTTCTCCAGGCGAATGTGGCCGGGTCGGCTCCATCCAGGATCGCTCTCTCTGCGGGATAGCTGCGGACGATGATCGGCGCGCCCGGTGCGCCGGAGCGAGGCACCTCAAGCTCACCCACATAATAGACGCCGCCGCGCAGGACCACTTCATCGCCCGCTAGAGCGCGGTTCAGCCCCTCTGCCAGAGAACAGGGAGCAGCCAGGCTGCAAACTGTCCCGCTCCCCTGTGGGGACACATAGTGAGAGCGGAGCGGTGCTGGAATGGCCACTTCGGAGCGGGTCGCACCCGAAGCCACCACTACGACCCCGTTCAAGGGGCCTCTGTCCGGGTCACTGAAAGTCACCCGCACGTCATAAGTCATCCCAGATTGCAGCCAAAAGAGGCTGCCGACGAAGCGCGTGCGCTCCACACGCGAAAGTGGAAATCCGGCTCGATAAGGCTCAGTGCCAGCCCGATACTCAACGGCAGCCGTAGCATCCCGATCAGGGTCGTCGCTCGGGGCGACGGTGACGATGACGCCCATGGCGTGGAGGGTGCCGTAAAGCTCAAGCGCGGCTGTAGCGCGAGGGGGAAACGGCTGGATGAGCAGGTAGCAGAAGAGAAAGAGGATAAACCGGGCCCGGCTTTTCATACGCTCCCTCCTTGTACATCAGCGTCAGCCTGAAAAGCTGACGCTCACGATATCCAGCAATTCACGACCGCCGCGCCGGAAACATGCTTCGCTTCGACGACCGTCCCGTTCCTGACCATAACCGTGTGGCCGTCCGAACCCAAATCCCAGAGCTTGCCTCGCAGGAAAACGTTGATGCCATAGCGGATTCCAGCCTTGCTCGCCCTCCCTGCCAGGGCATACTTCAGCCAGGCTTCTCCTTCAGTTAGCGCCTGCACATCGCCGGCATTGACATCAGCGGGCGCAGCGCCGCCATTGTACCCCCGCCAGGGCTGGTTCCAGATACCGTCCGGCGCCAAATAAGAGGGGACAGCGACCAGTTCGGCTCCTTTAGCCTGCAGCGTCTCGTAGGCATCGGGATACCAGGAATCGGCGCAAATCAGCACGCCCAACTTCCCAGTAGGTGTATCGAAAACCGGCAGCGCCGCGAGATCGCCTCGCGCGACAAAAGGAAGCTCATCCCAAACGGGATAAACCTTGTGGATGATATGCCCATACGGAGAACCGTCCGGCTTATAGACCAGCGAGACGTTATAGAGCTTTCCGCGGCCAATGGCCAGGTTGCCGCCGTCTATTCGAGGGGAGGGCAGAAGGATCGAACCGGCCACGATGGTCGCTCTATAATCGCTCGCCAGTCGAGAGAAAACGCGCTGATAAAGCCGGGCCATCTCTTGCGCTTTCAGACGAAAGACCCCATATTTGACCCTATCTTTCGCTTTGGCGGAAAGGAAGGCTGCGATAAACCGTAGAGGATGGCTCAAGATGAGCGTCTGCATGGCGACAGCTACGCTTGTCGCCTGGTAGACCCGAGGCTTCTCCCCAGCAGCGGCAAGCCAGATGCCGATGTATTCTGGCAGGACGACGATGGTCTTGGGGTCCAACCATCCACGTTGCTGCGCCACGCTGAGATAAGCATTGATCTTGGCGTAAAACGTTTCCTCGCAAGCATAATCAGCCGGCAGCATGAAGGGCTGGATGCCGAGCAGATTGCCCTGTTGGGCATTGGTGCCGTATTCAACCAGCTCATCAAGATGCAACTCGGCCATCGTTTCCCGCGCACCTCGCTCAAGGGTGCAGATACTATAACACAATCCCCCGCCGGCGTCAATATCCCGCCTATGAGCGGCAGGGCTGTTGCAAAGTTGGTTTTCTTGAATGGAGCGGCGCTGTCAACGGATTCTTGGGAGCGGATCGAACGGATTACGCGGCCCTCAATCCGTGTAATCCGTGCTCGAATCCGTTGACAGCTACTTTGCAATATCCCGCCTGTGAGCGGTCTCGCGGGGAAAAGATAGGGGCGGGTTCTCGCCCGCCCCTCTTGCTTCTAACGGCGCTTGAGCAACGCCGGCATCGGAAGACTTGTATACCCCCACTCTATGCAGTGGGACACCCAGATGTAGTCCACATGTAGCCACGTCCAAGGCCCGGAATAGAATTGAATGGATGGATTGCCCAGGTAGATCGAAATCGGCCTCACGTTGCTCCTCGCCTCCGCGACGTAAACGCCATCCACCCAGAGCATATACCGATCGCCTTCAAGCTCTAGGCGAACCTGGTGCCAGGACTCATCCAACTGTGGCCCGGTCCATACAATCCTGTCCAGCAGCTTGATACGGAACTCTTCGTCAAACTGGTGGATGCTGAGGATGTCCTCGACTCCAGGGATCGGGGGCTTGTCCTGCACATACCGGTTTCCGTGATAAGGCAACGATCCGACGCCAATCGTCACCCCGAAGGGCGTTACGTGAGAATAGTGGAAACGTGTCTCAAACACCAGATCCCCTTCCGCAGGGAAGCCATCGTTGCGCCATACTATGGGGAAGGTGAAATCCCAGAATGGATTCTCCCGCAGGCTGATCACCGAGTTCTCCACACTGACCCGACCGTTCCCCAGATCAACGCGCCAGCCGGTCAGTTCTGGGTCAACGAACTCCTCCCGCAAGACGTACGCCCAGGCGATACAAGTGAGGGTAGGCGTCGCCGTCGGGGTCGGCGTCATGGAAGGAGTAGGAGTGGCGGTGGCCGTTGGCGAATCAATAGGCATGGCCGTCGCCGACGGTGTGGCGCTGGGCGTCGGTGTGAAGGTATCCGTCGCCGTTGCAGTAGGCGTTGACGTGTCTGTAGACGTCGGGCTGGGCGTTGCCGTAGATGTCTCCGTTGCCGATGGCGTAGGGCTAGGCGTTGCCGTAGGTGTAGATGTCGGCGTCGGCATCTGGAAATTGGAGACAAAGGGCAGATAACGGCGCGCGAGTGTAGGCTTGGGAGATGGCGTCGGCGTGGCGCTGGATGTAGGGGTCGGCGTTGCCGTTGGCAGCGGCGTCCAGGTGCCTGTAGGGGTCACTGTAGGCGTGGATGTATTCGTCGCTGTAGAGCTTGAGGTGGCCGTATGCGTCGCCGTCGCTGTCCAGGTCGGACTGGGAGTCGCCGTCGTAGTTGGGGTGAAAGTAGGTGTAAGCGTCGGCGTGTGAGTTGGCCTCGGCGTGGTTGGTGTGCTGACGATGTAATGTACGAGCAGTTTAGG
>CAYPON010000116.1:0-10431 GCA_964412315.1 uncultured Anaerolineae bacterium
ATAAGAGACAGCCCATCTGCCGGTTTGATCGAGTTCGTCCAGTCGCTCGATGTGGTAATCGTCCAGTTGAGCCAGGCCCGCCTTGACACCTTCGAGGATAAAGCGGCGTTCTCTCCTGAGGAGCGGGGCTTGCAGGTCGCGTACCTCTATGGTGATATTCGTAGCAGGATCTTGGAGATCAGGGGTAAGGACGACGGAGCGGTAGGGAGAGTCGCTCTCCTGAAGATGCCACTCGGTAGCGTACCAAAAAGAGAGCAGGCCGTCGGGAGAATTGTACAGACTCGCACTCGTGAATCTGGGACGTTGGATTGTCTCTTCCTGCAGGGGCATCTTGGCACCTACTCCTGGCACGTATTGTATGCATTGCAGTTGACTGCCTCAAATTCTACTACCCTTGCGGTGAGATGTCAAATTCCTTTTGTAATGGCTTGCGCAGCGGATTCGGTTTGCACATAGCAGCTTATAGCCTATAATCTGAGTAGCCTTACCAGCCGCTGGAACGGCAGTACGTATCGGGGGCAGTGCCCTGCCAAGAAGGGTGAGGGAGATGTTTGATGGATGAGAGCCGTATAGCTTTTCATGGTACGCTGCAGCAACTCGTAGAGAAGGTAGAGAAAGGGGAAATGATCCCCAAGTTGCAGGCTTCACATGCGCCCCCCTGCAAGTTCTGGACCGCCTTCCAGGTGCTGAATGGCATCCGCCACATGGCGCCTGTGATTCACGGCCCGAAGGGATGCACCTATTCGGTCGCCAGTGCTTACAAGATGCGCGGCTGCGAATATCGGGGCGTCCCTCTGGAGCCAACCTCCTGTACGGCACAGAACGAGGCCGATGTGGTGTATGGCGGCGAGGGCAAGCTCCTGGAAGCGGTCAAAGAGGCCGAGCGGAGGTATCACCCCGAACTGATCGTGATCCTTTCCTGCTGCTGTTCCGGGATCACCGGCGATGATGTGGAAACGGTGGCGCAGATCGCGGCGAAAGAGGTCAATGCCAGGGTGTTGGCCATTCGCAGCGAGGGTTTTGGTGGGGACTTTCGCAGCGGCTACGAGGACGCTTTCAGGGTGCTCATGGACCTGATGGAACCGCGCCAAGGGGTGATGAAGGGTACCATCAACATCATCGGCGCGCGGGAAGGCCCCACCTATACCGAGTGGGTGCAGGACCTTAATGAGCTTGAGCGACTGGTCACCGCCATCGGGGCCAAGATCAACGGCGTTCTCTGTGGCGGGTGCACGGTAGAACAGATCCGCAGGGCTGCCTCCGTCGAATTGAACGCCTCCTGGTGCTACGACTGGGGGCAGAAGCTGGGGGACTTGATGGAAGAGCGGTTCGGCGTCCCCTATGCTCGCACGGGCCAGCCCTATGGCCCCGCCGCGACCGAGGAATGGGTCATGGGGGTGGCGGCGCCTCTGGGGCTGGAGAAGCAGGCGAAAGAGGTGATCCGCCGGGAGACAGCGGCGGTGGGCGAAGAGCTGGACACGCTGCGGCGCTTCTTTGAGGGCAAGACCGCGCTGATCGAGATCACGGAATACCCTGGCCCTATTCGCGCCCTTTCCCTGGCCAGCATGGCCGAGGAGTTTGGCGCCCATCCTATCATCATCAACTTTCACCCCTATACCGTCAAGGAGAGGATGCCCAGCGTCAAGTTCCTCTTGGAGCGGGGGCAAAACCCCGAGGTGATCCTGACCAAGGGGCTTTTCTCCTTGGGAAGCTTCCGTTCCTCGTCGCAGACGGAGGGTGAGGTGGAGATGATTGCTGCGCAATACGACGACGCGATCTATTTGGGTAGTCCCCTGCGGCAGCCCGGCATCCCGCAAATGAACCTGACCACCATCACGGGATACCCCCAATACGGCTATCAGGGCATCCGCAACATGGCCAGGCTGATCCAAGCGAGCATGGAGCACGCCAGCCGTCCTCGCTCCAACTTGTTCCGAAAAGTGTTGTACGGAGACTGAGACCATGGCCGAAACAATGGAACTGGCGAAAGGCACTGGGGAGAAATGTCACGACCCCTATCTTCGTTGTGCCCTTTATGGCGCTGCCCAGGCGGCCCTGGGGGTCACTGGCTGCTGTGTGCTTTCCCACTCGCCTCAGGGCTGCTATCAATTGGTGGAAGCAGCCTTTGGCTGGCAGGATGCGGATTACACCGAAACCCTGACGCTTTGTACCAAGCTGTGTGAAGATGAGATCGTCCACGGCGGGGAGGAGGTGTTGGCGCGGACGATCCTTGAGGCGCAGGAACTGGATGTACCGATCATGTTTGTGGTCACCGCCTGCGGCCCAGAGATCGTTGGGGATGACGTCCTAGCCGTGTGCGAGGACACAAGCTCGCGAGTGAACTTTCGCATCGTGCCCATCCAGTGTGCGGGCTTTCGGGGCGATCAAAACCAGGGCACAGACATCGCTCTGGAAGTCATGCTGAAGCACCTGGTCGCTGGCGATGGCAACGGCCAGTATCCGGCCACGAGGATTTCTCGTTCGGTGGTTCTGGTAGCGCCTCACGCCAATGCCAACCCCACCTGGATGGGAGACCTGGCCTGGGTCAAGGAGGTTCTCGCGCAGATGGGGGCGACTGTCCTGGCGACCCTGACTCACGACACGGCCCTTAGCGACTTTCAACAGATACCCTTAGCCGAAGGATGCATCGTGCTCAGCCATGATGCCGGACAGAGGGCGGCGGACTATCTGGCCGAGCATTTCGGCATAGAGCAATGGTGCAAGGGGCTACCCCTGCCCGTCGGATTCACCAACATCCGACGTTGGCTCACTGAGCTAGGGGAAAAGCTGGGAGCTAAAGATGAGACACAAAGGCTCATCGCCGAAGGGGAGAACATGGTGGTGGAGCGGTGTCGGCGCAAGGGGCTAGAGCAATCCGCCATGCATCGTGCTGCGGCGGCCATCGTGGCCGACGCCACGGTGGGGATTCCTCTGCTTCGTTTCATCGCTGAGGATCTCGAGATGATCCCGCGGCTTGTTTGTCTGCGCTCTGGCCAGGTGGGAACCCAGGAGATGTTGGAACACGAGTTGGCAGAGTTGGGCCTTGCCCCGCGAGTCGTGTACCATGCCGACGTGTATCAGTCCAAGATGGCGCTGGGCGAGGCCAGGCCGGAGATGGTTTTGGGTAGCAATATCGAGCGACACGCTGTCGAAGGATTGGGTGTTCCCTACGTTTTCCGGCTGGTGAACCCCATTTCGCGATTCCGCATGATTGACCGAAGCTACTTCGGCTACGTGGGTATGTTGAATATCATCGAATCCATCCAAAATGATTGGCTGGATCGGTACCGCTCCAAAATGCGACGATACAAGGCGAGGTGGTAGATGCGGCAGATTGCGATATATGGCAAGGGTGGAATCGGCAAGAGCACCGTCGCTTCTAACCTTTCTATGGCCTTCCGCGAGAGGGGCCTCCAGGTCATGCAGGTGGGGTGCGACCCCAAGAGGGATTCGACAAGAACTCTGACAGGAGGACGAATGATCCCCACCGTGCTGGAAACGCTGCGGGATCATCTACGAGCGGGGCGTGATCAAAGTGCCATCTCCTTAGAGGATATTGTCTACCTGGGGGATCGGGGCGTGCGTTGCGTGGAGTCGGGTGGGCCGGAACCCGGCATCGGCTGCGCCGGGCGAGGAGTGTTAACGGCGCTGCAAATCCTCAAAGACCTCAAAGCCTTCGAAACCTATGGCCTGGATGTGGTCGTTTACGACATCCTGGGCGATGTGGTGTGCGGTGGGTTCGCCCAGCCCATACGCGAAGGGTTCGCCCAGGAGATCTATCTTCTCTGCTGCGGCGCCTTCATGAGCCTTTATGCGGCCAACAATATCGCCAAAGGCATTCATCGCCTTGCACGGCGGGGCGACACGGGGCTGGCCGGAGTGATCTGCAATAGCTCGGGCGATGAGCCATTCGAGAGGGCCGTCCTTTCCGAGTTCGCAGAAACCCTGGGGAGCAGGTTTATTGATCTTATCCCCCGCAGCCCGGTGATCCAGGCCTGCGAGGTGGAAGGCAGGACAGTGCTGACGCATTCTCCTCAGTCCAGGGAGGCGCAGGTGTTTCGGGAGTTGGCGCAAAGGGTGATGGACAACGACTCTCGGGTCATCCCTACCCCGATTGAGGAGATGGCGGAGCTGGAAGCGATGTATCGGCGGCACCTCAGCCGGCAGGTCAGGGTGCGGCCTACGGAAGGGGGGAACACGTGATGGCATATCAGGCATCATCGCCGATAGAGGTTATGCGGCGTCACCCCTGCTTTGACGAGGAGGCCCATGATAGGGTGGGGCGAGTCCACCTGGCCGTCGCTCCCCGCTGCAACATCCAGTGCGCCTTCTGCGAACGCAGGATCTGTGCTAACCTGACGATGCAGCACCCGGGTTGGGCGCGCCAACTGCTCTCGCCACAAGAGGCCGTCGAGATGGTGCGACGGCTCGTGCGCTCGCGGAAAAACGAGGACTTTGTGGTTGGAGTAGCAGGCCCGGGCGAACCACTAGAGAATGAGGAGACATTCGAGGCCCTGAATGCGATCCATCGGGAATATCCATCTCTCTTAAAGTGTGTCAGCACAAATGGGTTGCTGCTGGAGAGTAAGCTGCCTCGAATCCTCGACGTGGGGACCACCGCTCTGACAGTCACCGCCAATGCTCCGGATAGCGAGGTGGGACAACGGATCTATGCCTGGGTCCGCCACCAGGGCATGGTCTACCGCGGGCAGGAAGCGGCGCGAATCCTGATCGCGAACCAGTTGCGCGGCATCCAGGCTGCGATACAGGCTGGGCTGGCTCTCAAAGTCAACACCGTACTCATCCCCGGCGTAAATGACCAACATATAGTACGGCTGGCACGTCGCCTGAGCGAGATAGGCGTGCGCTTGATGAACATCATGCCTCTCATCCCCTCTGGGCAGATGAGCGGCCACCGCCCTCCCACCTGCGAAGAACTGAGAAAGGCCAGGGCAGACTGCGAGGAGGTAATTCCACAATTCCGCCGATGTATGCACTGCCGGGCCGACGCGATGCATTTTCCCCAGCGGATGACTATCCTAGACCGGCCAGACGGAACTGCCGGAGGCTAGATGAGAAACAACCGTCCAAAAGAGATGCCTAGTAGACCGCAGGTTGCCACTCTGAGGAGCGTCCTTGGCGACGAGGAATCCCCTCCCGGCTGGGCCAGATTCTTCGTTTCCCCTTCGCTATGCTCAGGGCTACGGCTCAGAATGACAGCCTTTTGTTGGGGGATCCTGCTCTTGGTTTTGCTGGGCGTTTGTGCGGCAGGATGCCAGACATCGAAAAGGGTCGTCCTGCGCGTTGATGGCCAGGAGCACGTCATCGAAACCTCAGCGGCGACGGTGCGGGATGTACTGCGCGAGGCAGGGGTCTCCCTGGGCGAATGGGATCGCGTGGAACCCGGCCTCTGGGCCGAGATACCTCGCAGTGCCACGATCACTGTCATTCGCGTGCAGGAACGGACAAAGCGCGAACCTATCCCCTTCACTCGTCAGGTTGTCAAGGATGAGGCATTGCCGGAAGGGAGGATGCGCCTTCTGCAAGCGGGAAGGGCGGGCACGACCGAGTTTACTTATCGCGTTAGCCTGGACGGCTCGGAGGAAATTGACCGCCAATTAGTCGCGCAGCGTACCATCACTGATGCTCGACCGGAAATCGTGGCTGTAGGAAGCAGCAGCAAGCTGGCAGCGGTTCCGATCACAGGCACAATGGCTTATGTCGCCAATGGAAATGCCTGGATTCTTCGTCGCAGCAGCGCCGAGAAACGCCCGGTTACTTTTTCTGGTGATCTGGATGGCCGCGTCTTTGACCTTTCGGAAAATGGCCAATACCTGCTTTTCACTCGGATGGCAGCTTCTCCTTCAGTGTCCTCGACGCAGACTCTCCCCCCTTTCAACGAACTGTGGGTGCTGGATACGCGCATTCTTCAGGAAGGCCCCAAGCCATTGGGGGTCACAAATGTGGTCTACGCAGAGTGGGCCGCCGATGGTCGCTCCATGGCGTACTCTACAGCGGAGAGCGTGCAAGGCTCTCCCGGCTGGAAAGCGCGCAACGACCTCTGGATGATGAGTTTCCAGGGACTGACCAAGACACAGATTTTGCCCCCCTCGTCCAGCGGGGTTTACAGTTGGTGGGGCACGGAGTATGCCTGGAACCCAGATAAAAAGTGTTTCGCCTATGCGACGGCCGATACTATCGGCACAATAGACGCCACCACTGGCCTGCGCAGCCCTTTGCTGCAATTTCCCGTTTTCCACACCTACGGCGAATGGGTGTGGGTCCCGAAAGTGTCCTGGTCTCCGGAGGGGCGTTACCTGGCCTGTGTGGCGCATAATGTGGCGCCAGGGGGCAAAGCAGAAGATAGCCCACTTTTCGACCTTTGGATCTTGGACACGCAAGGAGATGCCCGAACTCGATTGGTGGAGCGAGTAGGTATGTGGGCCGCTCCCACCTGGTCAGCCCCCTGGCGCGATAAGTATGACATGAGCCATGTGGATATCGCTTACGGCGTCGCCCAACTGTCATCGTACTCGCAGTATAGCCCCTATAATCTGTACGTCATGGATCGCGACGGGAGCAACAAAACTCAACTGCTGCCTCCGCAGGGCCAGTCTGGTTTGGGCAACCTGGATGTCGCCTGGGCACCTTCTGGGCGGCAGTTCATCTGCGTCTGGCAAGGGGACATTTATCTTGTTGCCCCGGATTCGTTGCGCTATTGGCCGTTAACCAGTGGGATCATTTGCGAAAAGCTGGAATGGGAAGGGCAATAACCGGTCGAGGAGGCCTGGAAGAACGGAATGGATGACCAAAAGCGGCAGCCCTCTATCCTTGCATCGAAATCGCCTGAGACCCGGCTTGTAGCTTGCGGATTCCTGTTCTATGTTCTTTGTGCCGCTTTTCTATTGCTCCTCGCCAGCTCTATTGTGCGCTCCTTCCGCGTCCGCTATCGGGGCCTCGAGACTCGTTCTCCTCGCCTCATGACGGGCGTCCCCGCTGTTCCGTGGGGGGTGAATGTGTCGCTTGAGCAATATGACGAGGCGGACGCAGGCCGCGCCCTGGCCATGATCCGCGAGGCAGGCTTTCGCTGGATACGGCAGCGATTCCCCTGGGACGAGATCGAGCCAGAGCCTCAGGCGTATCGCTGGGAGAAATGGGATCGCTTGGTGGAATGGGCGCGCCAGCATGATTTAACCATAATCGCTGTATTGGATGGTGCGCCGCTCTGGGCAAGGAGAGAACCAGACAAGGAAAACCCGTTGGCGCCTCCCGACAACGTGAACGTGTACGCCGGGTGGGTGGCTGCTTTCGTAACGCGGTATCAGCAAAGCATCCGCGCCTACCAGATATGGGATGAACCGAACATCTGGCCGCATTGGGGCGACCGCCCCGCCGATCCGGCAGGGTATGTCCATCTGTTGAGCGCGAGCTACAAAGCGATCAAGAATGTAGACCCCGCCGCCTGGGTGATCTCCGCTGGGTTGGCCCCCACCACCGAGGATAGTAAACGGAATATGAGCGAGGTGTTCTATCTTCGGGGGATGTATGATGCTGGTGCTGCGCCCTATTTCGATATCCTTGGGGCCAAACCCTACGGCTTCTGGTCGGGGCCAGAGGACCGGCGCGTGAGCGAGCGCGTATTGAACTATTCCCGCTTGATCTTGCTGCGCGAAGAGATGATACGTCACGGGGATGGCCGGAAAGCGATATGGGCTGTGGAGTTGGGGTGGAATGCTCTCCCGCGCGATTGGACGGGGCGCCCTGCCCCCTGGGGCACGGACGAGGAGGCAAAACAGGCAGAGCGCACGATACGTGCCTTGCGTCGGGCACGCGAGGAATGGCCCTGGCTGGGGCTTCTCTGTCTGCAACATTTCCAGCCGGATGTGCAGCCTGATGATCCTCGCCGGGGATTTGCCCTGGTAGGGCAGGATTTCACGCCGCGGCTGTTGTACGCTCAGGCTAAGGAACTCATCGCCTCTGCCACTGGCATCTCTAGCACAGTCAGGCCGCGCTGGGGTGCGCTTTTGGCATCTTTGGCTATCCTAGCCTGTGGCCTGTTGGTAGTTGCCTGGCGCGGGTACGTGCATTTCCGTCAATTGCCCTGGGGAACGTGGTGGAAAAGCGGAGAACAGGCATTTTACCGTCTCTCCGACAGTGGGCAAGCGACCCTATTGGGCCTGGTGGTAGGGGTATATGTTCTAAGCCCTCGCCTGGAGCTTGCTCTGTTGAGCCTGTGGCTTATCCTGGTTATCACCTACCTCCGTTGGGAGTGGACATTGCTCCTGGCGACACTATCTATCCCTTTCGCGTTGTACTACCGCCATCTTGGCCCCAGGGGATTCTCTCTGGTCGAGACATTCACTCTTTTTTCCTTCGCTGCATGGTTATTGCGCGCCTTTGCTCAAAAGCTTGAGGGCGAGAAGCGGCTGAAGCCGCTACTACGAACTGGGCATTGGTGGAGCCTGGATGGAGCGTGGTTCTTTTTCCTTCTGCTGTCCATCGCTTCTTTGGCGGTTTCCAGGAACCTGGCCGTCAGCTTGCGCGAGTTCCGTGTGGTGGTGTTGGAATCCACCTTGTTCTACTTCCTGATAGCCAAATCCCCGTGGCTCTCCAGGGGTAGTGGGCAGGAACGAAACCATGCTGCACTCCTGCGCTTCGCCGATGCTCTGGTGCTCTCCGGGACGGCGATGGCCATATACGGCCTCATCCAGTATTTCGCCGGTGGCGATGCCATCGTCACGGAGGGAGTGCGGCGCATGCGGGGTTTGTACGGCTCTCCCAACAACTTGGCGCTTGTGTTAGGCCGGATTCTGCCTGTCGCCGTGGCCCTGGCTTTCTGGGGAACCACTCCATGGCGACGTATGGCCTATGGTGCGGGCGCGGTCATCATGTTACCTTGTCTATTTCTGACCTTTTCGCGCGGCGCGTGGCTGTTGGGTTTGCCAGCGGCTCTCCTCTTTCTCGGGGCTATGCGCCAAAGGCGAGCCTTGTTCATCGCGCTCGCCCTCATTATCCTCGGCATTTTGCTGCTGTTCCCGCTAGCTGGCACAGAGCGGGTCTCGTCCCTCTTTGACACCTCCTCGGGCACCGCGCTTTTCCGCCTCAGCCTCTGGCGATCCGCCGTGGCGATGATCCGCGATCACCTGTTGACCGGAGTTGGACTGGACAACTTTTTGTATTATTATCCAAAATACATATTGCCCGAAGCGGCGGCGGAGCCTAACCTGTCCCATCCTCACAATATCATCCTGGATTACTGGATCCGGCTGGGGATCGGCGGATTGCTTGCTCTTCTCTGGTTCCTCATCGCCTTTTTCCGCAGCAGCGTCAGGCTTTACCGCCGCTTGCCCGAGGGGGACATGCGCGCATTGGTGCTCGGCTTGATGGCTAGCATGGTAAACTTCCTGGGGCACGGCTTGGTTGATAACTCGTATTTCGTAGTCGAATTGGCTTTCATATTCGCTTTGACTTTGGGATTGACGCAAAAGTTGAACCTAATGGAGGAGAGGACGTGAGAGTTTTAATCACAGGCGGTGCAGGATTCCTAGGATCGCATCTTTGTGACTTATTCTTAGCACTAGGGCATCAGGTCATCGTCATGGATAACTTGATCACAGGGGATGTTCGGAACATCGAGCATCTCGCCGGCAATGAGAACTTTCGTTTCATCAAACAGGATGTGACCGAGTATATCTATATCTCGGAACCATTGGATGCCGTTCTGCATTTTGCCTCTCCTGCAAGCCCTGTGGATTTCAAAGAATTCCCCATCAAAATCCTCAAGGTTGGCGCTTTGGGGACTCACAAGGCCCTGGGACTGTGCAAAGCAAAAAGGGCCCGTTTCCTTTTGGCCTCAACCTCGGAAGTCTATGGTGACCCGTTGGTGCACCCGCAGCGGGAGGATTATTGGGGCCATGTCAATCCCATCGGCCCACGCAGCGTCTATGATGAGGCCAAACGTTTCGCGGAAGCGATGACCATGGCCTATCACCGCCAACATGGGATCGCCACGCGCATTGTGCGCATCTTTAACACCTATGGCCCGCGTATGCGACTTGACGATGGCCGGGTGGTGCCGAATTTCATCGGCCAGGCGCTCCGTGGGGAGCCGCTGACGGTGTATGGCGATGGTTCACAGACGCGGAGCTTTTGCTATTATACTGATCTGATAGATGGTGTTTATCGTCTCCTCATGTCCGATGAGGTGGAGCCTGTGAATCTGGGAAACCCCATAGAAGTATCAGTCCTTGAGTTCGCGCGCCTCATCAACGAGATGACCGGCAACAAGGCGGGCATGGTCTTCCGTTCGCTGCCCGAAAACGATCCCAAGGTGCGCCGACCGGACATCTCTAAGGCGCGGCAAGTCCTGGGGTGGGAGCCGAAGGTCGGCCTCGAGGAGGGCCTGCAAAAAACCATCGCCTTTTTCCAGGA
>CAYPON010000117.1:0-961 GCA_964412315.1 uncultured Anaerolineae bacterium
ATGGGAGCCGACGGTGGGCCTGGATGAAGGGCTGTGGCATACAGTGGACTATCTCCGCCAACAGTCAGCAGATTGAGCGGATTATGTATACAATTGTAGTGTCAAATCGGCTGTGGCAGGAGATCAGGGAAAAGGGGGTGGCTCGAGCATGGAAGTATCGGCAACGGTTCCCACGCGCATTGATCTGGCCGGCGGCACGCTGGACATCTATCCGCTTTATCTTTTTGAGGATGGGGGACTCACAGTCAATGCCGCGGTCAACGTCTATGGCCATGTGACTGTAGCCACTCGCCAGGACGCTAGAATCATCATCCATTCGGAGGATCGGCAGACAGCAGAGGAGATTCCCAGCTTGGCGGCGATGAAGCTAGGGGGTGAGTTAGATCTGGTGAAGCGGGCGCTGCGCTGTTATAAACCGAAATGCGGCCTGGAGATCACCTTGCGCAGCGAAGTGCCGAAAGGTTCAGGGCTAGGTGCTTCATCCGCGCTTTTGATGGCTCTCTCCAGTGTCCTGAACGAAATCGAGGGGCTGGGCCTGAGCAAGGAGAGGATCATTGACCTGGGGGCGAACATCGAGGCGCAGGTGATCGGCATCCCCACCGGCAAGCAAGACTATTTTCCTCCCCTCTTTGGCGGGGTCTGCGCCATCTGGTTCGATGTGGATGGCTTCCGCTTCGAGTCGCTTTCGGCAGGCAATGACCTGGTGCGGCTGCTGAACGAAAGGCTTGTTCTCTCCCACACCAACATCTCACGCTTTTCAGGCATTACCAACTGGGCGATGCTCAAGCGCTATATCGAAAACGAAGGGGATACCGTGGGGCGCATTCACCGCATCAAGGAGGTGGCTCTGGCGATGCGGGATTGTCTGGCGCGACAGGACCTGCAGGGCTTTGCTTGGCTGCTGGCGGAGGAGTGGGAGAATCGGAAGGGATTGGCGGCGGGCGTGACGACGCCGGAGGTG
>CAYPON010000117.1:971-10431 GCA_964412315.1 uncultured Anaerolineae bacterium
GATCGAAGCCGCCGCCGGGGCGGGCGCTTTGGCGAGCAAGTTGTGCGGCGCAGGTGGCGGCGGGGGAATGATCACCTACGCCGAGCCGGAGAATGTGCCTGCGGTCAAGAAGGCACTCACCGCTGTCGGGGCGACGGTGTTGGATTCTCAGATTGTGTCTGAGGGGATCCGGATGTCGGTGGAACTTTGAGCGCAATTGTGCGCGGAAATAGATAACTCTATTGCTTCTCCCCGTTCGTATCGAGTGGCTTGCTGGGCACCTCTTCTACCGATTTCTCGCTCATTTCACCCAAGAGTTTGGACTTCTGATACGCTGCCCATACCGCCTTGGACAGCACAGTGCGCAGGCCCCCCTTTTCCAGTTGGTAAATTGCCTCGGCGCTGGTGCCGCCCGGGGAGGTCACCATGTTGCGCAATTCCGCTAAATGCTTGGACGATTGCTTGGCAAAAAGCGCGGACCCCAACACGGTCTGTATCACCAGGGCCAGGGCGACGCGGCGCGAGAATCCCAGATGGACGGCAGCATCCGTCAGAGCCTCCATCATCAGGAAAACATAAGTTGGGCCAGTGCCGCTGACGGCGGTGGCCATGTCCAGATACTGCTCTTCTTCCACGAAGATCTCTTCACCCAGGGCTTGCAGGATCGCCTGGGCTTGCGCTTTCTGCTGCTCATTAACGGCCGGCGTCGTCGTCCAGACAGACATGCCCGCTCCGACCTGCGCCGGGGTGTTGGGCATGACGCGAACGATGGCCTCGTGGCCGAGTTGTCGGGCCATCGAGCCGATTCGCGCCCCGGCGACGATGGAGAGGACGAGTTGGTCCGGCCGCAAAAGTCCGTGAAGCTCTTTGAGCACTTTACTGAGCACCTGGGGCTTGACGGAGAGCACCACGATATTCGCTGACCTGGCGGCGTAGGTGTTGTCCCTGGTGCCCTCAACCCCGTAGCGCTGGCGTAGCTCCTCAATCCGCTCAGGAAGGGGATCGCTGGGAATGATCTGCTCTGGCTGGACGAGTTTCTTGTCCAGGATGCCCTTGATCATCGCTTCCGCCATAACGCCACTGCCAATAAAAGCCAAGCGTGTGTTGCTAAACATAGATTTTCTCCTCTGGATTGTTTGCTTTGACAGAAACAGAAAGGCCAGCAAGGAATTGCCAGCCTTTAGCACAAGGTTCAAAAGTACTAGGGCTTGCCGATGCCGATGGGGCAAACCTCATCCGGAGTAAAAGAGGGGTTAGCGTAGCCGAAATCCAGCAAGACCTCCACCGTCTCTGGATGTTGGTAAGCGAACTCGGTCACGGCCAGGCAGGCTGCCGTAATGTCCTTCCTCTCTCCGTAGGCTTTCCAAAAGGTTTGCGCCACTTGCGTGTAGATATGCTCGGGTTGTGAGCGTTCGAGGTCTTCCAGGATCGCTTTGGCCTTGGCCTCATCTTTGGCAAGGGCGTAAGTGAGCATCAGGCGATAGCGGGAGAAGGCGACCAAGTCGTTTCTCTCCTTCTTTCCTTCTTCGATCCACTCTTTCCACACGCGCAGCTTGGAACTGGTGATCGCATCCTGGTAAAGGGCAATGGCCTTTTTATAGTCCCCGGCTTTCAGTGCTACATTGGCATCAAGCACCCGGAAGTAAAGGAAGTCCGATTCGTCGTAGATGGTCTTGGTGGGGACATAGTGTGTTCCGTTCCAGGAGTAAATCTCGGTGCGCGCGCGTTGCGGGCCTGCTCCCACAGAGCCAATCGTTCCCCCGTGCAGAATCAGT
Source organism: uncultured Anaerolineae bacterium (assembly GCA_964412315.1). Taxonomy (GTDB): domain Bacteria; phylum Chloroflexota; class Anaerolineae; order JAAYEA01; family JAAYEA01; genus CAYPON01. Next base: position 2,726 of record CAYPON010000117.1, read on the forward strand.
TCCAGGGCAGCATCACCTTCGCGGTTCTCCAAGCTGACTTTGCCGTAAGGCATCTCAATCTGGTCACGAGTCAGGGAACGGAAACTGGTGCCGTCCCAGACGTAGAGATGTACTGCGGTGAAGCAGGTGTGTGCGCCGCAGGTCGTCGTAGTGTAGACTAATTCGGCCTTGCCATCGGCATTGATGTCTTTTGTGGCCAGGATGACCACATTGTCACGATAGCTATCGGTTTTGGGAGGAATCTGATAAATCAGCCGGTACTTGTCCCCTTGCCTGTCAATGACCAAAAGGTTGCCGGCGACAGTGAGCGTGAGAGGAGTGGGGTCGGCGATGGCCAGAATCCACTCCATATCGCCGTCGCCATCCAAATCCGCTTCACGGACTTCCCCCAGACGATCCGAGGTTGCTCCCCAATCCCGCAGCATGGGGCGCAAGCGCACAATGTGCGGTGGCGCAGCATTCAGGAAGGCGATGATCTCCTCTGGGTAGGAGGCGAAATCGGTCGGCCTGGGAGGCCAGAGTTTGCCGGGGGGAAGCCCTTTTTCCGGCGTCGGCTTGGCCGCGAGGGCCGTCGGCGTGGCTGACGGTGGCATCGCCGTAGTGGGCAGCCGTGCCGGCGTAGGCGTGGGTGGCAGAGTCGTCAACGTTGGCGAGGCAGTGGGCAAAGGTGTGACAGAAGGCAATGGAGTGCCCGGAGCGGGAACTTCGCAGCCTGCTAATAGAAGGCTAAAGCCAGCGAGCAAGATAATCACTACAAGTTTGCGCATCATTCTCCCCTCCCAGTGCGGTCAACAGATAACCGACAGCCTGTTGGTAGAGACCCCGGTTTTCCCACCAGAGCCGCCTGAAAGTACCTGTTACGCGACCGTTGGAAACATAGTAAGACAAAGCCCCCAGATATGTGTACCAGAGCGTATAGCTCCCCGCCAGCATCCCGTTCGGGGCAAAGAGCAAGAAGGGATGTTCATCGCTGGCGATGATGAAATCCCCCGGCAGATCGAAATGGGTCGCCTGCACCAGCCAATGCAGGGCGCGCTGATCGTCGCCGACGTCCCATCCTTCCTGGATGAGCAGCGTCGTGGCATCGAAATCCATCCCCTCTAACAGCGCCATACGACAGGCCACACCCCAGCGACGAATGCGGTCAATGCAACCTTGTTCGCCAATCTCCACTTCTTGGCAGACCCGCTCGTAACCTGCTGGCAGTTGTACGGTTGCCCTCGCCGCTATTAGCTCGCCCTGCGGATTCACCGTCCAGTAATATGCCAGCCAGTCCTCTGTCGGATAGCCCTCCGGCAAGTTGCGAAAAACCGTTTGTTCGGGTGTGGCCGTGCTGCGCCGCAAAGCATTGCCTCCCATGCGAGGCATATCAACCCTCTTTTCCTTTGATGAGAGCCATCAGAGCCTCTAGCGCTTCCTGTGCGTCTACGCCACTGGCGATAAGGCGCACGCGGTGGTCGCAGTCCACCCCGGCCAGGAGCAGGTCGGTGAGGCTCTTGGCATCATGAAATCCCGAACGACGACTCAAGTTCTGGATACGGATATCCGCCTTGAACGTCGCCGCTTTGCGCACGAAATCGGCGGCAGGGCGAGCGTGCAGCCCATGCTCGTGGCGGACAACCAGTTCTATTTCTACAGTGTCATCGCTCACTTTTTAGGTCCAAGTATAGCACAAATGGCATACTATGCGCAAATCGGGTTAAGACGCAAGGTGCAAGGCGGCCACGACCCTTTTCTCTTTTCTGGCCCGGTTATAGGCTTTGCAGGCTTTTCTCGTGGGCAGGGCGTGCCATATCTGAAATCCTTGATTTGCGGAGGGGCCATGCTTCACCCCCTTCGCTCATCCCCCCGCTGGAGGCGCGCCAGCAAGCCGAGATATTCAGAGATATTGTATACTTCCATGGTGTCCTGGCGTCGCCGAGCGTTGCGAAAGTTATGCAGGCAGGAGGGACATTCCGTGAGCAAGATGTCTGCTCCGGTTGTTTGCGCATCGAGAAGCCTGCGCCGCGCAATCTGAAGGGATAGTCGGGTGAAGGCTCCGCGTAGGCCTCCACCTGCGCCGCAGCAATCCGATAGCGCTCCACAGTGCGGCATCTCGATGAACTCATCTGTCATGCCGGAGAGCAAGCGGCGGGCTGAATCATATTCTCCGCGCAGCCGCCCCAATTCGCAGGGATCGTGGTAGGTGATTTTGCGCTCCGTTTTGAGGTGCGGAGCGATCTGCGCGAGCAGTTGTGTGGTGTAGACCACCTCCAGGCCAGCATAGGCGGGATCGTGGGAGAAGGTGAAATAACAGCGCGGGCAGGCGGTGATGACTTTGCGCGTGTGGGCGGCTTCGATCTGCGCCAGGTTGTGTTCGGACAGCGCCTTCACCAACGGCACGCCGATGACACCCGATGGCCCTCCGCAGCACTTTTCCTCGATGGTTGTGAAATCCACTTCCAGCCGACCCAGCAGGGCCATGGTGGCGACAAGGCTCTCCGGCTCCGTATAGGCAAAGACGCAGCCCCCAAAAAGCACCCATTCGGCGCGGCTTTTTCGGTACTCCGGCCCTACAGGGTTCAACGGCTGGCCATAGATGTTGCCCGCCGTTTCCAGGTTTTGCTGCATGGCGCGGTGGGCACGGCTCGCCCCCTCCTTGTCCTGTTGCAGGATTTCTCCTCTGATATTGGCCACGATGTCCGATATGGCGATGCCTGTGGGGCAGACCGCCCGGCAAGCGCCGCACATAGTGCAGTAGTAGATCGTGTCTTGGGTGGCCCAGGCATCGGTTTCCAGGCGGGAGAGGGAGGTGGCGATGTCGCGCGGGCCGGCGTAGAACTCGGCAGTCTGTGCCAGCGCACGCAGGGAGGGGCAACGTGAGATGCAAAGACCGCAATTGATGCATCCCTCGATTTCCTGCAATTGCTCTGAGGTCAGGTCTTCGTGGTGTTCTTTTCTCATTGCGTAGTGGTCAATCGGATGGTTCATGTCTCATCTTTGCTCGCCGAGCCATTTTCCAATACGGTAGCCGTTGACGAGTGCAGCACCCAGGTTTCCACATCCTGCCGTATAGTCATGCCCCTGCAATATTGCGCCCGCGGCCCAGAGATTCCTGTAGGCCACTTGACCATCCTTGCCTAGAGGACGCAAATTCCCATCTGTCCGCAAGCCAATGGCTAGGAAAGGCTGTGGAGCAGTGAAACGCTCCTGTGATAGGTCGCGGACGCTTTCCCCCGTAATCCGCACATCCCCAAGCCAGAGCGGCAGGCCGAGGATGGCCTCGCGCAGCCTCCCCTCATGCGTCAGGCCGCCGCCGATGAACTTGCCACTGGCCAGGACGACCGCTTCAGGAGAAAGGATATACTCTGTGTCCCGGTCCAGCACGTTGATGCGATGAATCCATCCCCCGCTGCTGGCGATTTGCGCGACGACGCCGTGAACGATTCGCATCCGGCCTCGCAGCGCGAGATCCAGCGCGTTTTGCAGTCGCAAGCCCAGGAGCGAAGGTGGGGGGGAGAGCAACTCGAAACAAGGCAGGCCGCAGGCGCTCTCTAGCTCGGCCATCGCTTCGCGGCTGCGCTCCAGCCCGATGATCGGCGGCAGGGCGACATGGGTGTAGGGGCTTTGCCGGGCCACCTGTGCCACGACCTCGCCGAACTGCCTGCGCGTTTCCCCTTCATCCAACAACTGAGCCAGCTCAAAGCCGAGCACGTTATGCGTATGGCGTATGCCAGGGAAGTCAACTTCGATGGCAGCCGTCTCCAAACTGTTCCCGCCACACACTTTTTTAACGGCTCTGGCGACGTAAGCAGCGTTGTATTCCGCCAGCCCGCTAACCGCCAAAAACAGGATGTGGCTTCCCGCCAGCCCGCTTTCCTGCCCAGCAGCGGTACTATGGGGATAAAGAGTGGTGACTTTGCGCGTGCCGAGAGCGGTGAAAAGGGTCGCTGTCTCGCCGGGAACGCCCTTGTAAGGATAGCCCACGGCGGCCATTTTCGCGCGAAAGAAGGCGGCGGCTTCCTGGCAAATCCCCTCCGCTAGTGCCCCCTTCTCCGGGAAGTCAATGGCCCCGCTGGAGATTGCAGTGGCTCCATACCCTTTGCGGACGAGGACAACGGAGAGGCCGCCATCCGCCGCAGTCAACGCGGCCATGCTCCCCGCCATCCCTCCCCCGATCACCAGCAGATCAACGCGCTCAGCCATGCCTTGTCTCTGTGTCTCGGAAATCGCTCAGACACTGATAATAGGCGCGCGCCAGCTCCTCTTGCGCCAGTTGCATCCCGCCCAGGACCGGCCGGCGGCCCGACCAGCGCTCCTGCAAGAACTCCTCCACCTGGCGGCGTGCATACGACAAATCCGCGCCAAGCTCATCGGCGAGGATGGCGGCTGCTTTCAGAGTACAACCCATGCCTTGACAAGGGCCTGTGCCGAGGCGCGTGCGCTTGCGCAGGTCGTTCAGAGTGCGCACCCATTGCTGGCGCACGCAATAGCGTATCTCGGCCTCGATGACCGGCTCGCAGAGACAGATGTGGGATTTCAACGCAGGATTCGCCTTCACATCCGCCAAGACGCGATGGATGTTTGCGCTGTGGCGATGGACGAGTCGCTGCACCGTGTAGAGCGGCAGGCCATATTCGCTGGCTATCTGGCGGGCGTCCGCCCAGCCCTCGCTGCCGGGGAGAGGAACGTCGGCCGTGCGACAGGGCTGGTGAATGCCAGCCTTGCGGCAAACGAGATCGGCCACGTCCTCAGCCATTTTGCGATAGGTGGTGAGCTTTCCTCCCACCACGGAGATAAAGCCTTTCACACCATCGCGCGCCTCGTGGTCGAGCACGAAATAGCCGCGCGTGACATCCCTGGCGTCGCTAGAGGGGGCTTTTTTCTCTTGGTATAGAGGTCGAAGCCCTGCGTAAGCACGCAGGAAACGCACCATCTTGAAGCCTGGCATCAACTCCTCCCCGGCATCGAGCATCTCGGCGATCTCGTGCGGCTCGACGGCGGTTTGCTCCGCATTCTCTACGGTGATGGCTGTGGTGCCGATGATGCAGACCTGCTTGGCCGGCACCAGGATGTCGCCATCGTCAGGGTGGCGGCAGCGGTTAAGCACGTGGTTGGCCCAACGATGATTAACGATGATCATCGTTCCTTTGCTCAGGATAAGTTCCAACTCGACGCCGGCCAGCTTCGCCACCTGCCCGGCCCACGCCCCGCCAGCGTTGACGACGAATGCGCAGCGAATGGCGGCCTCTTCGCCATTCAGCGTGTCCTGCACGCGCACGCCACGCACGCGGCCATTCTGCGCATCCAGGCCAATGGCACGATGATGCGTCCAGACCTCACCGCCACCCTCGACGATGGCGCGGGCATTAGCGCGCACCAGGTCAAAGCCGTCAATGGCCGCGTCGGGCACGACGAAGGCACGGCGAAGGTGCGGGGTCAGATAAGGCTCCTGGCGGCGCGCTTCGGCAGGCGAAATCTCCTCAACCGGGATACCTACTGCGCGGCACCCGGCCAGGAATTCGGCTTCGTAAGCGGGATCGTCATGCGCGGTGGCGACAAAATAGCCGCCCGTATCCTCGATACAGGCGGCTGCCACTCGTCGCAGGATGCTGTTCTCTGCGCAGCATTCCCGCGCCGAGATAGGGTCACTGACGACGTAACGTCCCCCGCTATGCAGGAGGCCATGGAAGTGCCCCGTCGCCCCATGCGCCAGATCCTCCTGCTCCAGAAGGATCACCTTCAAGCCACGCAGGGTCAAATCCCGCGCCACCCCCAGGCCGGTGCACCCACCGCCTATGATCACCACGTCGGCATATCTAATCATACGGCTCGCTATTTCTCCAACCAGTTCATGGCGCGTTGCACGGCGCGTTTCCAGCCGTGGTATCCCTCCTCGCGCCGTTCCTCGCTCCATTGCGGTTCAAAGACGCGATCCACGCCCCAATTGGCGCGGAGGTCTTCCAGGTTGCTCCAGAACCCCGTCGCCAGCCCGGCCATGTAGGCGGAACCCAGAGCGGTCGTCTCCTCCACTTTGGGCCGAATCACCGGTTTGCCCAGGATGTCCGCCTGAAGCTGCATCAGGAAGTTGTTCTTGACCGCGCCGCCGTCCACCTTGAGGGCGGTGAGCTGGATGCCCGAATCCCGCTCCATCGCTTCCAGCACCTCGCGGCTCTGATAACAGATCGCCTCCAGGGTAGCGCGGACGATGTGCGCGCGTGTGACGTAACGGGTCAGCCCGACGATGGCGCCGCGCGCGTACATGTCCCAATAGGGGGCGAAAAGGCCAGAGAAGGCGGGCACGAAGTAAATCCCCCCGGCATCCTCTACCGAACGGGCGATCTCCTCCGTCTCCGCCGCGCTGCGGATCAGTTGCAGGTTGTCGCGCAGCCACTGCACGGCTGCCCCGGTGATGGCGATGGAGCCTTCCAGGGCGTAGGTGGCCTGCCCTTTCTCCAGGCCGTAAGCCACGGTGGTCAACAGGCCGCTTTTGGAGGGGACGATTTCCTGGCCGGTGTTCAGCAGGGTGAAGCAGCCGGTGCCGTAGGTGTTTTTGGCCTCCCCTGCGCGGAAGCAGGTCTGACCCACGAGGGCCCCTTGTTGATCGCCCAGATCGCCGCAGACGGGCACTACTGCGCCCAGAGGCCCATCGGCCAGGGTGCTGCCATAGAGATTCGCGTCGCTGGACGGGCGGATTTGCGGCAGCATAGCGCGCGGGATGCCGAGGATGGCGAGAAGTCCATCGTCCCAATCCAGAGTGCGCAGGTTCATGAGCATGGTGCGGGAGGCGTTGGTATAGTCGGTGACGTGCGTGCCGCCCTTCGGCCCACCGGTCAGGTTCCAGATTAGCCAGGTGTCCATATTCCCGAAGAGGGCCTGGCCGCGCTCGGCCTTCTCCCGAACCCCCGGGACGTTATCCAGGATCCATTTGAGCTTGGGGCCGGAGAAGTAGGTGGCGATGACCAGGCCGGTTACGGCGCGAACCTTCCCCTCCAGGCTCTGGTTGACCAGTTCCTGGCAAATCGCCTGCGTGCGGGTGCATTGCCAGACGATGGCGTTATAGAGCGGCTGTCCCGTTGCGGCATCCCAGACGACGGTGGTCTCGCGCTGGTTGGTGACGCCCAGGCCGGCGATCTCTTGCGCGTCCAGGTGAGCCTTTTCCAGTGCACCGGCCATCACCTTTTGCGTCTTTTGCCAGACCTCCAGGGGATCATGTTCTACCCAGCCGGGCCGGGGGTAAATTTGGCGGTGCTCTTCGTAGCAGGAGCTGACGGCCTCCCCCCGCCGGTTAAAGACCATGAAGCGTGTGCCGGTTGTCCCTTGATCCAGCGCCGCAACGTACTTGCTCACTTTTCGCCTCCTCCTCGACGTGGAGCCTGTGGGAAAACTATAATCGGTTTCGGCCTGGCGTCAAAGGGCAAGGCATTGCTAAAGCCATATCTCAAGCGGAACACCCCCCTGCCCTTTGAAAGTGCGCGCAACCTAAAAGCGCGCCCAGTGTTTTTACAGGCAAAAAGGGGTAGAACATGCAGATTCTGCTGCACTTGCTGGTTCTGATCGCAGGGTACTTGTGCGGTTCCTTTCCCACCGGCTACCTTGTTGCCAGGCTGTGGCGCGGGGTTGATGTGCGCAAGATCGGCAGTGGGCGCACAGGTGGCACGAACGTCCTGCGCTCGGCGGGAGTCGGCCCGGCGGCGGTGACCGTTGTCGGTGATATAGCGAAGGGG
>CAYPON010000118.1:0-10412 GCA_964412315.1 uncultured Anaerolineae bacterium
CGCGGCCTGCGACCGTTGAGCCACGCCCTCAAGCCGCCGCGCCGCAGCACATCCAGGTCCTGCTCTAGCAAGACAAAATCGGCGGCTTCTTTGGCCACGTCCACGGCTCTATCCACCGAGATGCCCACGTCGGCAGCATGGAGGGCGGGAGCGTCGTTGATCCCATCACCCATATAGCCGACGACATGTCCTGTCTTTTGCAGGGAGAGGATGATGCGCTCCTTATCGTTCGGGTCTACCTCAGCAAAGACATTGGTACGCTCGGCGATCTGCCAGAGCGCCTCGTCGTGCAAGGCATCGAGTTCGGCGCCGGTGAGCACACCGGTCACTTTCATCCCCACCATCTCGGCGGTGTGCAAAGCCACCAAACGATTGTCGCCGGTGATAATCTTGAGCTGCACGCCCAGATCGGCCAACTCACCGATTGTCTCGCGCGCATCGGGCTTGGGCGGATCGAAGAAGAGCAAGAAGCCAACAAAGGTGAGATCGCTCTCCTGATCGCGCGTATAGACGGACTGTAGCGACACGCTCTTGATAGCCACGCCGAGCACACGGAAGCCCTGCCTGCTCCACTCAGCGTAGCGCTTTTCGATCTGCGCCCGATGGACAGCAGCCAACGGCACGGTCGCTCCACCGTCCTGCGCATGTGTGGACACCGCTAACACATTCTCTAAGGCCCCTTTGGTGATAAGCAAAGGGGCGGTTGCTGCATCCATGCTATTCCCTTCTCGCACCACGACGCTCAGCCGTTTACGCACAAAGTCATAGGGGATTTCGTCCACCTTGCTGACGCCACCGATGTCTAGCCCGGCGTGGGCAATGATGGCTTCGTCCAGGGGATTAGCTAGCCCGGTCTGAAAGTGAGCGTTCAGGTAAGCGTAACGGAATACCTCGTTGGAAGGATGCCCTTGCGCATCGAGTGCGCCGTCCAGTTTCACCACGCCCTCGGTCAGCGTGCCCGTCTTGTCGGTGCAGAGCACATCCATGCTGCCGAAATTCTCGATGGAGGCCAGGCGGCGAACGATAACCCCCTGCGAGGCCATGTCCTGTGCGCCTTTGGAGAGGTTAAGGCTGATAATGGCGGGCAGCAGTTCCGGGGTAAGCCCTACCGCCAGAGCTACGGCGAAAAGCAGCGATTCGACCACTGGCTTGTCCAAAAAGACGTTCACGGCAAAGACGGCCAACACCAGGATCGTCATGACCTGCGTGAGCATGAAACCAAAATGGCGGATGCCTCGCTCGAACTCGGTCTCCGGTTCGCGCAGAATCAGCCGCGCGGCGATCTGGCCGAAGGCGGTGGACTCTCCAGTGCACACGACCAGGACGTGGGCGCTACCGCTGCGCACGTTAGTCCCCATAAAGACACAATTCGTGCGCTCTGCCAGATTGGCCTGCGCCGCGGCCTGGCCCGGTTTCTTTTCCACCGGGAAAGTCTCTCCTGTCAACACCGCCTGGTTGACGAAAAAGTCCTTAGCCTCCAGCACGATGCCATCTGCTGGCACCAGACTTCCCGCCGAAAGCAAGATCACATCGCCGGGCACAACTTGCTCAGCGGGAATTGACGCCGTTTGACCATCCCGCAGCACATTGGCCTTGATCGTCACCTGGGCGCGCAGCCTCTCCACCGCGGCGCTCGCCTTGTATTCCTGCACAAAGGTCAGGATGGCGCTGCCAAACACAATGGCCAGCACGATCAGCGCGTCCACCCATTCGCTCAGTAAAGCCGACACACCCGCGGCAAAGAGCAAAATAAGGACGAGGGGACTTTTGAATTGCGCCAGGAAGATGGTCAGCGCACTCGCCTTCTCTTTAGGCTTCAACAGGTTAGGGCCGTAACGCGCGAGGCGACGCTGCGCCTCGTCGCTTGACAGGCCCCCTGCCGCTGATTGGAGACTTGACAACATCTCAACGGGAGGAAGGCTCCAAAAGGGAAAGTGTTTTTCGATCATATAGGCTCCTGGTTTGGTAAACTACAGCAAAACCTATTTTCCGGGATACACTCATGAAATCTGGCAGGGCAGAGCTATTATACACAAGAGACACCCACGCTCAAAGGAGACCCCCCACATTTGCCTGTCGGTCTCAAAGGGAGCGGCCCGTGCCAACTATGATAGGCTGAGCCGCTGGTATGATCTCCTGGCCGCATGGGGTGAGAAACGGTGCAGAGACATATCTGGACAGATAATGAAAAGGGGTTATAATCAGAGACGTTATAAGCTTCCAAGCCGGAACACTTTTCAGCAGAAGGCCGTCCTTAAACCATCGCGTTGGGAGCCTTTGCCTGGCAGAGAGAATCGGCTGGTGGCGCGAAGCGGAGTTTCAAGGAGGTCATAGAGATGCGTTGTGCCAACTGTGGGGCAGAGGTGGAGGATAGCACCCTCTTTTGCCCGCATTGTGGCCATAGGGTCAAAGCGAAAGTCATAACAACCCCGGCAAGGGCGGAGCTGACTTATCGTAAAGCGTATGAAGTTTATGAACCAGAGGAAGCGGAGCTTCGGCGTTCTTCCAGTTGCCAATGGCTTCTTCTTACAGCTTTGTTTACTTTCCTTTTCTTGTTGATTGTCCTGGGATTGGGGGCATTGGGGATTTACAGCGGTTTGCAGAGCAAGACCCAGGGGGATATGCGGCTGGCGCAGGAGCATTATAACAAAGGCTTGGCGCATATTGAGGAGAAAAACTACAACCTGGCCATAGCTGAACTGGAGATGGCTGTGCGCCTGAATCCCAACTTCCAGGAGGCCAAGCTGAAGCTCACCGAAGCGCGTTCGCTGGCCACGGCCAAGCCAACGCCCCCGCCCAGCACACAAAAAGAGCTGGCCGATCAACTCTATCGGGAAGCCCGCGGGCTTTATGATCAACGCCAGTGGGACGAAGCGATTGCCAAGCTGGAGGATTTGCGTTCCCTCGATACAACCTATCAGCAGCAGGATGTAAAGTCTTTGCTTTTCTGGGCTTACTATAACCACGGTCTGGTGCTGGTTAACGATGGTCGTATAGAAGAGGCGGTCCGCCGTTTCGATCAGGCCCTGGAGTTGCAGCCGAATAACCCGGATGCGTTAGGGCAGCGCCATCTGGCTTCTCTCTATACTACTGGCCTCAGTTACTGGGAGGCTAACTGGGCTAAAGCGGTGGAGAATTTCGCCGCCTTGTATCAGATCGAGCCTAACTATCGAGATGTGCGTCAGCGCCTGCACGACGCCCGTGTGAACTATGGCGATTTTCTCGTGAAGGGGGGTGCCTGGTGCCAGGCGCGGGATCAATATGGTGCCGCCCTGGAGGTTATTGTCACGCAGGAGGTCACAAACCGGCGAGACACCGCCGCCAGAGAATGCAGCCGTGGCGCTTCTGGCCCTCCTCCGCAGGCCACCCCTTCGCCGGGGAGCACCCCCACAGCACCAGGGACATTCATCGGCCAGTTCAATGGCTATGAGGATGTTAGTCATACTCAGACGAGTTGGGCTGGGGTTAAAGGGAGAGTCGTGAATGCAGCGGGAGTCGGCCTTGCAGGCAAGGTGGTGAAGATTTCTGCCTTCGACTGGTCGGCTACGGCGACCACCGATGGCGAAGGAAGATATGGTTTTGGCCCTCTGGACAAAGAACTAACTTTTACAGTGACGCTGGTTGATCTGCCGGCCCAACCTGTGCAAGTACCTGCCAAATTCGGCATGCTTGCCAAAGTGGATTTCGTGGAGAAGCGATAGGAGGTAATCTGTTGCACAATCTGGATAGCATCGCGGATAAGTTGTTGGGCGACCTGGCCGCCAGGAATAGCGCCAGAGATGAGGCACTGCTTTCCTCCCGCAAGCTGATTCGTTGCTGTGCCGATGCCATTCGCGCCATCCATCGAGAGGAAAAGGATGGAGCCTCGCAGTTGCTGGCCACCGCCCGCGAAGCGGCCGCCGAGATCAGATGCAAACTCGCTGCGTATCCTGACCTCTATTATGCTGGCTATACGCAGGACGCCATGAAAGAATACGCGGAGGCTCGCATCACCTACGCCATCATCTGCGATCAGGCACTGCCTGAACCGGCAGAACTGGGCGTGGAGACGGCGGCCTATCTCAATGGCATGGCGGAAGCGACGGGCGAGTTGCGCCGTCGCGTCCTGGACATCATCCGCCACGGCCAACTCGCAGAGTGTGAGCGCATTCTGGCCGCGATGGAGGAGATTTATGGCATCCTGGTCACTGTGGATTTCCCCGACGCGCTGACAGGCAACTTGCGGCGCAACACAGACATGGTGCGCGGCGTTCTGGAAAGGACTCGCGGCGATTTGACTATGGCGATGCGGCAGGGGGTTCTGCAACAGGCTTTGCAGAGCCTGGAGAATCGTCTCGATTCCCTCCAAGGCAGGCAGTAGGATCATGAGCGAAGAGAAAGAACCGCTCATCCGGGCTAGCGAAATCGGGCAATATCTTTATTGCGCCAGGAGTTGGTGGCTGGGAAGGGTGTGCGGTTACAAGCCGTCCAACGTGGCCGAATTGCTAGGAGGACGCACACGCCATGCGGCTCATGGCCGCGCGGTCTTTTTCTATCAAGCCATACGTTGGTCAGGCTACGTTTTCCTGGCAATTGCTCTGGTGATAGGCTTGATACTTCTGTGGTTGATCCTGAAGGGGGGATGAGGTGAGGAAAAAAGCAAAGGGCGCCAGGTTGTCGAAGATCGCTACAGGATGCCTGCTCGGCGCCTTTTTTCTGCTATCAATAGTGTATATATGCATCGCCGGCTCCGCGCTTGACCCTGCGCCACCGGCGGCATCCGAAGCACTGGGAAAACCGTCCCGGAAGCCTTTCTCCCTGGTGCCAATCCCCAAGCTTCTTCATTCGGCCGGATGGTTGCCTGACATATATGAACGCGAGGATTTTCAAGGTTCACCAGACAGAAAGTTCGTCTTCATCAACCAGAGCGAGCAGATGATGCATATTTTCTACGATGGTCGAGTGATTCGCTCCATCCCTTGCAGCACAGGCGTGCCCAAGCCAGGCACGCGGACGCCCTCCTGGACGGGCCGGGTGGGCAAATATGTGGGAACTTTCGAGTCATACGGGCTATGGGCGGATCATGGCTGGCTCCTTTTCTACGATGATGGTGCAATCCTCATTCACAGCGCAGCCTACAAAAAGGTGGGCGACCAGAAGGTCTACGAAGACCTGGACGCCTTCGGAAAGCGCCCTTCCTCCCACGGCTGCATCCGGATTTCCCCCGAAGATGCCATCTGGTTCACCGCCTGGGAACCGGAAGGTGTCTTGACGATGATCACCCCCTTGACCGTCTACTGAGCGGATGGACAACCACTTTGGGCTGCTGTTAGGGCTTTTCCTGGCTCTTCTCCTGTTGGCGGGGCTGGCTTTCGTCTGGTCGTGGCGACAGCGTTTGGGCACTGGCCTTCCGCCTGGCCAAGTCGTTTACTCGGATACGGGAGCCTGGAAGCGCTGCGAGGAACCCCTGTACTCGGTGCGGTACCATCTCACCGGCAAGCCCGACTATGTGGTGCAAGATGGTCAATACCGCATCCCTATTGAGGTGAAACCGGGAAAAAGGGCGAAACAACCCTTCCTCTCGGACATCTTCCAGTTGGCGGCATATTGCCTGTTAGTGGAGGAAACCTATAGCCGGCCACCCTATGGCTTGATTCGCTATCAGGAGGATACTTTTCGTATCGTCTACACGCCCCGTTTGCGCGCCCAACTCATCTCCCTGCTGCCGGAAATCCGCCGCCAACGCCAGGCGCGAGATGTGCCGCCCAACCATGACGACCCCCAACGCTGCCTGCGTTGCGGCTATCGCGAGGTGTGCGAGAGGAAACTGGCGTGCGGGGAACAGACCTGACGGGTTTTGGGAAACCGGCCAGGTCTCTACGCCGTCTTGACCACAATATCGCTGATGATATTGGCTGCTTCATCTCCGCGGTCAGCGGCGTTGCTCAGATGCCGGTAGATTTCCCGCATCTTGAGTATAACGATGATGTCTTTCAGATCCTTGGGGCTTTTGAACAGCTCCGCCACAGCCTGCCGGTAGACAGACTCGGCCTGATTCTCCAAAGCCTTGACACGGGTGGCATGGCCGATAGCTACCTGAGGGTGCTCCTGCAATCGCAGGACCGCCAGCCGAATCTCGCTGGCGGTCTCCTTCAGGATCGAGGCCATCTGCTGCAAGTACTCGTTCGGCTCTACGCCGAGGGTTATCATCTCATCCACCGTGCTATTTGCATAGTCCACGATGTCATCAATGGCGCGCGAGAGGGCGAAAATGTCTTCGCGGTCAATCGGCGTGAGGAAGGTGCGGTTGAGTTCATCAATCAGAATGCGTCGCAACTCGTCGGCTTCTTCCTCCGCCTTGATCACTTTCCTGGCCATTTTGCGGTCCTTGTTTCTCATGTAGCTTTCCAGGGCATCCATGCCCTCCAGGGTCTTTTCCGCCTGGTCGGCCAATCGTTTGAAAAAGTCATCTTGCTTGCGCTGAAAAAGTCCCTTCAGGTTCACCTTGCCCTCCACGCCGAAGAGATGCTCTTAGAACAAACCATTGAACAACCAGTACAGCATGGCCCCTGCCACGGCGGAGACCGGTATCGTCAGCAGCCACGCCGTCGCTATGTCTATGGCGACTTTCCACCGGATCTTGGAAACCCGCTCCGCTGCTCCCACGCCGAGGAGCGCTGAGCTAGCGACCTGCGTTGAGCTGACAGGCCCGCCGAGGAGTGCGGCCCCCAGGATAACCAAGGCAGAGCATGTTTGTGCACTAAAAGCATCAATGGGGCGCACCCGATACATTTTGGTGCCCACCGTTTTGATCAACCGCAGGCCGCCCGATAACGTACCTAAAGCGATAGCGCCTGCACAGGCCAGGATGACCCATCCCGGCACAGTGAATTCCGCCTGATACCCTATAATCACCAGGCCCATGGCGATGATACCCATCGTTTTCTGGGCATCATTAGTGCTGTGACTCAGGGCCAGAATCAGAGAAGCCAGGATTTGGAGGCGCTTGAAGAGCCAGTTGATCTTCGGCGAAGCGCCGCGCACCAGGAAGAATATCGCTTTCATGAAAATGTAGCCTGCCATAAAAGCAAGTAAGGGAGCCACAAAAAGAGCAATTAACACCTTGGCCAGGCCGTCGAGATGGATGATATCGAATCCATGGGCAGCGCTGGCGGAACCGATCAGGCCACCGACCAGGGCGTGAGATGAACTTGAGGGAATGGCCAGGTACCAGGTGAGCAGGTTCCACAAGATAGCGCTGCATAGAGCCGCAAAGGCCACCCAGATATCTACCGCCTGTGGCGCAACGACCCCTTTGCCTAGAGTAACAGCCACGGCGACTCCGAAAATCAATGGGCCGCAGAAATCAGCTATCGCCGCCATGATCAGCGCCGCCCGCGGGCTTAGCGAGCGGGAGGCGATCACTGTTGCGACGCAATTGCAACTGTCATGGAATCCGTTCAGGAAATCAAAAAGCAACGCAACGCTGACAAAAGCGATAGCTAATGCCGATAACTCCAACCGAATTGTCCTCCATGAGTGTCTATGCTTGGGGAAAGTTTGTTCATTGTATAACATTCGCCCTTTTTTGGCAAACAATCACTCCAGCCATGCCGTTTGCTTGCTGCTCGGAGACTCGTATAATTGATAGCAGAGGAGTCAAGCCTGAGTATGCGCATTGGATTGCTAACCGAAATGTATCTTCCGGTCGTTAGCGGCGTTACGCACTTCGTGTCTCTCCACAAGAAAACGCTGGAGGAAATGGGGCACGAGCCGTTCGTCTTCACCTTTGGCCCGGACAATTCCTTCGATGAAGAATCCAGGATCGTTTATTCGCAGGGGATTCCCGTCTCCGATATAGGGTATTACCTCAACATTAGCCTCAGTAAGCGAGCAAGGCATCTTGTCAGGACGATGGATGTCTTGCACGCCCAGCACCCGTTTATCGTAGGCCAGTTGGCCATACGCTACCGGAAACGCTATCACATTCCCGCCGTCTTTACGAACCACACCCGTTACGATCTTTACTTCCATCACTACTTGCCTTTCCTTCCTGAAAGCGTAGGGGTAGCCTTCTGGGAAGTGTATCTACCGTCTTTTGCTCGTCAACTTGACTTGATCATTGCGCCATCGGCCAAGATTCGTGACTTGATCCGCAACAAGGAACCAACCGCCCACGTCGAATTCATCCCTAATGGCATAGAGGTGGAGCGTTTTCACTCCCCAGCCAAACGACGGGATAAGATGGCACTGGGCATCCCCGAATCGGCGCAGGTGTTGATATATGTGGGCCGGCTTGGCACAGAGAAGAACCTAGCTCTTCTGCTGAGGGCTTTTGCTGCCGTGGCTTCGGCGCTTCCGGACACCCATCTCGTGCTCGTTGGCGAAGGTATGGAACGAGATAATCTCCAAGAGGAGGCCGCTCGCTTGGGTCTGGGGAGACAGGTGGTTTTCACGGGCAAGGTATCCTATGACGACGTGCCCGCATATCTCGCTATGGCCGATGCTTTCGTGACAGCTTCTGTGACCGAGGTGCATCCACTATCGGTACTGGAGGCGATGGCAGCAGGCCTTCCCGTGCTGGGCATTGACTCCCCTGGGGTCGGCGAGATCATTGTAGATGGTCAGAACGGCTTGCTATCGGGCAATGACCTCGCCGAATTCAGTGTGCGGCTCTACCGCTTGATGAGCGACCATGAACTGCGGGCGCGTCTGGCTCGGCAGGCGCGCGCTGACAGTGCTCAATACGATATTCGGACGACGACGCGGCGGATCGTGTCGTGCTATGAGGAGGTCATTGCCGCTCACCAGGCCAAGCGCCAGGGGATCGTGAAGGAGAGTTAGCGCCATTCAGTCGGGGCGAAAAGACCATGGTGAGGGGGATTAGTCATGCGCATCGGCTTGCTGACGGATGCATACGACTCCGTCCTTGGCGGCATCACGAACTTTCTGGTTTTGCACAAAAAGGCTCTAGAGGCCCTGGGACATGAGCCTTTCATCTTCACCTTCGGGCTAAAAGATTCATACGATGAGGAATCTCGGGTGGTTCGCTCATCAGGGATTCCCATTGCAGACAGCGGGTATTACTTCAACTTGGGCTTCAGTGAGCGAGCGAGACGGCTCTGCAGGACGATGGATATCTTGCACACCCAGTACCCTTTTCTCACAGGCCAGTTGGCCATACACTATGGCACACGCTACCATATCCCCGTCGTCTTCACAAATCACATCCGCGGTGATCTCTATGCTCGCCACAATCTGCCTGGCGTCCCTGAAGGCTTGGAAGTGGCTTTGTGGGAAACATATCTTCGCTTGTTTGCCAGACAGTGTGAGTTGATAATCTGCCCATCGTTGGAGATCTGCGATCTCATCCGGGGCTACGGAGTGACTGCGCGCATCGAGTTTATCCCCAACGGGATAGAGGTAGAGCGTTTTCAGGAACCGCCGTGGCGGCAGGATAGAGCCAAGCTGGGCATCCCTGAATCGGCCAAAATCCTGATGTATGTTGGCCGGCTCGCTGCGGTGAAAAACCTGGCCTTTCTGCTGCAGGCTTTTGCTGCTGTGACCTCGTTGCTTCCCGACACTTATCTTATGCTGGTCGGCGAAGGCCCAGAGCAGGATAACCTGCAAGACCAGGCCCGCCGTTTGAATCTGGGAGAGCGGGTGATATTCACAGGCAAGGTGTCCTATGACGATGTGCCTGCATATCTCGCCATAGCTGATGCCTTTGTGACCGCGTCCGTGACCGAGGTTCATCCGCTATCGGTATTGGAGGCAATCGCTGCCGGGCTGCCCGTGCTGGGCGTTGATTCCCCTGGAGTTGGCGAGACCATCGTGCACGAGCGCAACGGCTTGCTGTCGAGCAGTGACATCGCCGAGTTCAGCGTGCAGCTTTACCGCTTGATGAGCGACAACAGGCTACGTGCGCGACTGGCCCAGCAAGCGCGCGCCGACAGCGCACAGTACGATATCCGGACGACGACGCGGCAGATGGTATCCTGCTATGAGGAAGTCATTGCCAGTTATCAGGCCCAGCAAAGGTCGGCGAGAAAACGCTAGGGGCGAAGTAGTGAATGAGTTGAAGAAAGGAAAAAGGCATGGTATCTGAAGTCTGGGGCGCTTTCATACCTCCTGTGAGACGCTGGTTCCAACAGACGTTCGAGGAACCGACGCCGCCCCAAAGGCTGGGCTGGCCTCCTATCCAACACGGCGAGCATACCCTGATCCTGGCCCCCACCGGTTCAGGCAAGACATTGGCGGCTTTTCTCTGCGGCATCAACGATCTCTACGCCAGGTTGGCGAAAGGCGAGGAGCCCGGAGGCGTTGCTCTGCTTTACGTATCGCCCTTGAAGGCGTTGAACAATGACATCGAGCGCAACCTGCGCCTGCCATTGGCGGGCATCCGCCAGGCAGCCAAAGAGATGGGCCAGCCC
>CAYPON010000119.1:0-2891 GCA_964412315.1 uncultured Anaerolineae bacterium
CCGGGGTTTGTCGGCAGATGAGCATATGCGCCCCGAGCTGAGGGTCGGGCAAGCGTTGGAGGAGGAAAACGCGCCGGTGGACTCGCTGGGCGGCATCAATTTCGCTCATCCCGACTTTGCCCTGATGTGTGCGCGAACCGGGCTGAGAGCTGGCGCCAGGTCCTGGTTTTATATCTCCTACAACCGCTGCCGAACCTGGGAGGGGCCGTTCAGCCTGCCGATGTTCGGGCAGACGGGCATCGCTGCCCGCACCGACTATCTTGTGTCCGGGCCGAGTGAGTGCACACTTTTCCTGACCGCAGCCAAACCCAATGGCGACGAGGGCCGCGTCTTCTCTACGCGGACGAGCGACGGGGGCAAGACCTTCGCGTTTCTCTCCTGGATTGGCCCCGAACCTGCGGGCTATGCCATTATGCCCGCCAGTGTGCGCACGTCCCCGTCGCACATCCTGGTCGCCATTCGTTGCCGCGATGGCGAGCGCGAATTCGGCACAGCGCGACATTGGATTGATCTGTACGCCTCGGACGACAACGGGGCGACATGGGATTATGTGGGCAGGCCAGTCCCCGACACCGGCAAAGGAGGCAATCCGCCAACGCTGACCAAACTCCGCGACGGACGCCTGTGTTTGACCTATGGCTATCGCGCCGTTCCCTACAGCATACGTGCCAGGTTCAGCCGCGACGCCGGCACCACATGGGGGGACGAGGTCATCCTGCGCCAGGATGGCGGCAACCACGACATCGGCTATCCGCGCACGGTGCAACGGCCAGATGGCACAATGGTGACGGTGTACTATTTCAACGACCACCCGGATGGTGAGCGGTACATCGCTGCGACTCTCTGGCAGCCGTGAAAAGACGGCCTGCTGATTTGCAAGCTTGACAAACTGACAAACTGAGGTAAAGTAACATTGAGGAGAATATGAGCCTTCAGGTGCCGACGCGGCACAATGCGAAGCTACAGCAACTGCTGGAGCGGATCAACGCCGACGCGGAGTTGCTTCAACTCTGGAAATGCGCCAACATCGTTGCTGTGGACCGCTCCGGCATTAGCGATCATGGCGAGGTACACATCCGCATCGCGGCCAACGCCGCCCTGCGCATCCTCCGCCTGCTGATGGAGGCAGGGATCGCGCCGAGCGTGGTGACCAACTACCAGTTGGCCGCCGAAGATGCGGAACTGATCGTGGTGCTGGGCGCCTGCCTGCACGACCTGGGGATCGCCGTGCACCGCGATGAGCATGAGGTCTATAGTCTGATCCTGGCTTATCCCAAGGCCCGCCAGTTGCTCGCTGGGATCTACGAGGAGCCAGCACTAACGGCGATGGTGGCCGAGGTGCTGCACGCCGTCATCGCCCACCGTTGGGATGTGCGCTGCCTGACCCTCGAGGCGGGCGTGGTCAAGGTGGCCGATGCCCTGGACATGACCTCCGGTCGCTCGCGCATCCCCTTCGAGACTGGCCAGGTGAATATCCATTCCGTGTCAGCTTTGGCCGTGGAGGAGGTCAGCATCGAGAAAGGGGTGGAAAGGCCGGTGCGGGTGGCCATCACGCTGAGCAACTCGGCAGGCATCTTTCAGGTGGACGAATTGCTCAAGCGCAAGCTCAAGAACTCGACCCTCGCTCCCTATGTGGAAGTAGTGGCTCAGGTCGTTGGGGAGACCGAACGACGGCTGCTGGAAGTTTATAAGCTGTGAAGGAGATAGCGGATGCCAAGAGAGACTTTCGTCAGGGAACTCCAGAAATTGCAAGACCAGATGCTCATGCTGGGCAGCATGGTGCAGCAGGCAATCCTGGATTCGGTAGACGCGCTCAAACGTCGTGATGTAGAGGCTGCCCAGCACATCATTGATGGCGACCGCGAGATCAACCGCAGACGCTTCGACATCGAGAGAGACTGCCTGATACTTATCGCCACCCAGCAGCCGATGGCCAGCGATCTGCGCACCATTGCCGCTGTCCTAGAAATCGGCACCGAATTGGAGCGCATGGGGGATTACGCCAAGGGGATCGCCAGGATCAACATTATGATGGGGGAAAAGCCGCTCCTCAAGCCCCTGATTGATATCCCTCGTATGGCTGATAAGGGATGCGACATGTTGCGCCGCGCGCTGGACGCCTTTATCCGGCGCGATGTGGAACTGGCCCGCACCATCCCCAGAGAGGACAATGAGGTGGATGCGCTCTATAACCAGGTCTACCACGAACTGCTCACCTTCATCATCGCCGATCCCCACACCATAGACCAGGCCACGCACCTCCTCTGGGTCGCCCACAACCTGGAGCGCTTCAGCGACCGCGTGACCAATATCTGCGAGCGCGTGGTGTTCACCGTCACCGGCGAGATGAGAGAGATGGATGTGGAAGAAGAGGACGTTGCGGGGCAAGCATGAGAGCCTACCTCGACGTTCTTCGCCTGATCCATGATCGCCTGCAGGACAGCGGCGTGCCATGGGCCATCACCGGCAGTGTGGGCTTTGCGCTACAGGGGGTGCCGGCAGAGCCTCACGACATTGACCTGCAAACCGACGCTGTGGGAGCCTATGAGATCGAGCGCCGCCTCGCCGAATTCGTCACCCAGGAGGTGGCCTTCTCCTCCACGGATAGGATTCGCTCCTACTTCGGTGCGCTCACCATAGACGGCATCCGTGTGGAGATCATGGGGGACATCCAGAAGCGGCGGGAAGATGGAAGCTGGGAGCCATCGCCTGCCCTGGAGGAGCAGCGGCGGTTCGTGGAGGTGGAGGGGATGCGCATACCCGTCCTCTCCCTGGAATATGAGTATCAAGCCTATCTGAAGATGGGCCGCATCGAACGGGCGCGAATGCTGCGGCAGTGGCTGGACGCCGGGGGGTGCCCGAACGGAAAAAGGCCCCTATAATACTTGGCG
>CAYPON010000119.1:2901-10322 GCA_964412315.1 uncultured Anaerolineae bacterium
TGATGCGCCTTTCGCCGCCAGGCTACCAGCGCTTCACCCAGGCGCGCTCCTTCGACGTGATCTACGGCGGCGGCGAGGCTAATGTGGCCGTGTCATTGGCCAATTACGGCATACCTGTGGATTATGTCACGCGCCTTCCCGCTAACGAACTGGGCGATGCCTGCGTCCAGTATCTCCGCCAGTACGGCGTAGGTGTGGACAAAATCGTGCGCGGAGGGGATCGGCTCGGCATCTATTTCCTGGAGATGGGCGCGGTGCAACGGGCCAGCAAGGTCATCTATGACCGCGACAACTCCTCCATCGCCACCATCCAGCCAGGGATGATTGATTGGCGAGCCGTTTTCGCCGATGCCGACTGGTTTCACTGGACGGGCATCACGCCGGCTATCTCCAAGAGCCTGGCCGAGGTCTGCGCGCAGGGGGTGCGCACGGCTAAAGAGATGGGGCTGACCGTTTCCTGTGACCTGAACTATCGCGCCAAGCTCTGGAAATGGGGCCGGCCCGCCAGCCAAGTCATGCCGGAGATGGCGCAACAGTGCGATGTGGCCATTGGCAATGAGGAGGATGCGGAGAAGGTCTTGGGCATCAAAGCGCCCAGCGTAGACATCCTGGCGGGCAAGGTGGAGGCAGGGGCATACCGTTACGTCTGCGAGGAAATGGCGAAGCGCTTCCCCAACCTGAAGACGGTCGCCATCACCCTGCGCGGCTCGCTTTCCGCCAGCCATAACATCTGGTCAGGCGTGCTCTGGCATGGCGGCCAGTTTTTCACCACGCCCGTCCTGGACATCACCCACATCGTGGATCGTGTTGGCGGGGGCGATGCCTTCATGGGCGGGCTGATCTACGGCCTGCGCAAGTTCCCGGAGGACAAGCAGCGGGTGCTCAACTTTGCCGTGGCCGCCGGCTGCTTGAAACACACCGTCTTTGGCGATTTCAACCTCGTGTCCGTGGCCGAGGTGGAAAGCCTGGCCGCGGGCAATGTCTCGGGCCGCGTGTCGCGGTAAAGAAGCTGTCAGCGATCAGCTTTCAGCCCATCAGCTTCCATACTACAACCGTCATGTATGTCAAACCCGCTGGAAGCATTCCGCCGGCGATGTCATGCTGGCGAAGCGAAGCACCTGTGCCCCGCGACGAGTAAGGTTCGCTTCGCCCAGGATGACATAGCTGTCATAGTGTGGAAGTTGATAGCTGACTGCTGATAGCTGAAAGTTTTCAACAAAGGAGGAACCATGGCTCGCTTCACTCGTCTTGAGGTGTTGAACAAAATGATCGAGATCGGCCTGGTGCCCGTTTTTTACGAGGGGAACGTGGACGTGGCCCTCAAGATTGTGCAGGCCTGCTCCGCAGGTGGGGCCAAGCTAGTCGAGTTCACCAACCGTGGCGACCTGGCCTACGAGGTCTTTTGCGAACTGGTCAAGCATTTCCAGAAAGCTGACCCCACGCTCATCCTGGGTGTCGGCTCGGTCATAGATGCGCCAACCGCCGCGCTCTATATCTCCAGCG
This sequence comes from uncultured Anaerolineae bacterium, assembly GCA_964412315.1. GTDB lineage: Bacteria > Chloroflexota > Anaerolineae > JAAYEA01 > JAAYEA01 > CAYPON01. The sequence continues at coordinate 4,405 of CAYPON010000119.1, forward strand.
GCGCCAATTTCATCGTGGGGCCGATCCTTAATGCCGAGGTGGCCAGGCTCTGTAACCGGCGCAAGGTGGCCTATTCCCCCGGCTGCGGCAGCGCGACGGAGATTTCCGAAGCAGAGGAACTAGGCGTCGAGATCGTCAAGATCTTCCCTGGCGATTCAGTCGGCGGGCCGGAATTCGTCAGGGCCGTCCTCGCTCCTTGCCCCTGGACGCGCATCATGCCCACCGGCGGCGTAGATGCGACGAAGGAGAGCATCACTGCCTGGTTCAAGGCCGGCGCAGCGTGCGTGGGCATGGGTTCCAAGCTGATCACAAAGGAACTCGTTGCCGCCCGCGATTTCGAGGGGATTACCAAGAAGGTGCAGCAGGTTCTCGCCTGGATCAAAGAGGCGCGCGGCTGGTAAAACAAGCTCTGCGTGAGGATCAGGTGCAAAGCCGGAGGCCGTAGCAGCGATTCTCTACCGGCCGATCAATCCAACCTGCCCACATCCGAGTTGGTCGCGCATCAAGCAAATGGAAGCCAAGTCTGACATAAAGCTGGCAGGCTGCTTCGTTGAGGCTAGTTGTGTTCAGATGGACGCCCGGCACCTGCAACTGGCGCAACTGGTTAAGATAGGCTTCGATGAGACACCGCCCTCCCCCTTGCCCGCGCCAGCGTGCCTCCATGTTGAGGTGAAAGTGCGCCGGATACATGGTGAGATCAGCGTGCGGGAACTCGCCGCGCAGCCCAGCCCTGGCGAGTGCAATGGCATAGCGTCGGGTAAGCTTTCCTAAACGGTAGTGCCGTCGAAGCAGACGCGACAGAATGAGAGGGAGGTAGTTTCGTACCCACTTTCGACTGTGCGCCCTGGTGTCCACACAGCCCATGAGAAACCCAACCACCTGTGGGCCGACGCAGGCCACCCACCCGCTTCTTGCTTCCATGTCGGTATAATAGGCGTAGAAGAGGTCAACGAAGAGCTGCCGGTCTGCGAGAAACGCCTCAACAGGCTCCCCGAAAAAAGCAGTATCCGCAGCGATACGATGCACGGCAGCACGATCGGCTTGGTTGTACTGCCGCACCGTCAGGGGTATGTTTGTTTCCTCTGGTTCTGGCATTTGTGGAATCAATGCCCGTTTCCACCCTATTCGGCCCGTAGGAGAAGCTGCCAGGCGGTCTGATCCAAGACGCCGACCTGTGCTCCCTGCACTTCGGCACCGACGAACAACAGCGCAGGGTTCCCCAGTTGGGACAGAGGAACTTGGGTGCATACGTAGCAACCGTTTACGTAAGCTGAGGGAGAGCTGCGCTGGAAGAAATAGTTCCGCCGCGCCACATGGTGGGTGATGCCATGTGGTGTGACCGCCATGATCCGGAGCAGATACCTTTGCGTGGGCGTTACCCTGCCTCTTACCTGGATGCAGGCAGCCAATGAGTTATCCCGGCTCTCGCCAGCATAGAGCGCTACCAGGTCTGCAGGCGCTAGAGCGCGGGTAACGATGAAATCTCCTATAGGATCCACCTGTACTGGCTGAACAGGATGATTATCCATATCTCGCCATGTCTCCGGGTTAAGAGGATTGCCATCGGCCAGACGAGGCAAAAGGGCAGGCTCCCGCTCGGCGAAAAGCTCGTTGGTGCGGATAAAGCTCTCGAGCAGTTCGCGGATAAAGAAAAGCTGGCTGCGGTAGGCATAAATGGCTTGCCACTTGAGTTTGACATCCTCCCGGCTCAAATCCAGGCGAAGCCAGTGCGGAGTTACATTATAGAGGGCGACCGGGGGAAAAAGGCCGTGCTGCACCCTCAAACCTTTCGGAAGCGGGAAAGCGGGCCGGTGGATCAGGTAGACATAGGTAGCAGGCCGATAGTCCGCATCTTCCCGCTCTATCAAAGCGAGGGTCAGGCGCGTGAACGCGCTAAGCGCCCAATGGTCGGGATGCATGTCATTGGGATGGGGGTAAACGATAAGATCCGGATGATAAGATCTTAAAATGGAGCAAAGATCGGCTAATAGATCCTCTCCCGCATACACCGAGTTGGGATTATAAGTAAGCGGATAAACGCTGCGCGTCAGGCCGCTATATGGTGACCGGTAGGGGGCCGCCACCGACCAGTGATCGTTCCAGAACGCGGCCAAACCCCGGTCAGGGTAGCTCAGAAAACTGACTTGATCAGCCGCCACATCCAGCAGCGCCAATGCCCTGAGCGATTCCTGCTGGCGCACAGTGCCCATGCGTATGAAATCGGCATAGCGGGGGTAGACACGTCGAAACTCCTCCATCGTGGCAAAGAGATAGCCATCGCCATTCGTGGCAATCACGACCCTTACTTCCAGGCCTAGATGGCGAGCGGCCAGGATGAGGCCCGCGCATCCTAGTGTCTCATCATCACAGTGCGGAGCCAGAATCAGTAGCCGCTCATGGCCAGCCAGGGGAAGCTCGTCCGGGATCGTTGTGGCCCAAGTCGCTGGCATCCTGCGGCGTAAGTAGGTGAAGAAAAACAGGGCAAGGATGGATATGGAAAGGGGAAGGAACCTGCGCCACCGTCTCATAGCTTACGCTCCCTCTTGTTAGGCCTTGAGGCACCATCCTCAGAGAAATGCTCTCCTACATATCTGATGATCTCACCGTACATGCGCAGATAAGAGCACCACGCAGGTATCCAGCCTAGCTTTTCATATTTGGTGACGTGGGTCACGTTATACCAGGGGACCGGGAGAATGCGATATCTGCGGCGCCAGGCGTGAAGGGTAAGCGCTACCTCTATGCCGTAACGAGCCTGAGGCAGCGCGGGGGCGGAACGAAAGAGGTTCCACCTCAGGCAGCGCTGCCCACTCAGGAACGGCGTAAGCTCGTGGGATAGATCCGTCCACCAACGCCCCTGGCGGAACAAACCAACCGCCATATCACATGAGCCGGCGCAAACCGGCTCAATTAAGGAGTGAACATGCCCCACCTTCAATCCAACCAGGTCGGCATCGAGAAAGAGGATGATATCGCTGTTGCTGGCATTGGCTCCGGCGACCACGGCGCCCCCCTTGCCAGAATTGATGGGCTGACACAGCAGGTGAAAGCGGGGGTCGCGCTCGCTGTATGAACGGACGACATCGGATGTGCCATCTGTCGAGGAGTCATCTACCACGATGATCTGGGCTAGGCCCTCCATCTGACAGAGCACGTCGAGCACACTAGGGATGTGTCGCTCTTCATTATAAGCGGGTATCACCGCAGATACAGGCTCATCCACCGGCATAGAGCCTCCCTAAGTTGCCAATTTGGTCAAATCGCTCTAGTATTCAATAATCAATCTTCGAAATTGCTCAAGCACTCCTAAACTGCTCACATGTTGAAAAAGGTCTTGTTTCTGTTTTGTTTGGTGGTACTTATCTACCTGTTCCGGCCGCTCCTGGACGACTTAAGGGCGTCGCTGGAGCTTTTCCGCCAGATGCGACTGGCGTCTCTTGCCTTGGTTCTGCTCTTTCAGATCGCCGGCTATGCCTGCCTGACCTGGCTCAACCTCCTTTGCCTGGCCCCTTTTCCAGGGCGGATATCCTTCGGGCGGATGATGGCTACCATGACGGCCCTGGCCTTTATTCAAGCGGCATTGCCTTCCGCTGGAGCCAGCGGCATTGCGCTGCGCACGCGCCTCCTCGGTGACAACGGCTACTCCGTGGAGGCAGCCACCTTTAGCTTTGCCCTGGAAACGATTTTGCTGGCCTGTGCCATTGCCCTCTTTTCGACTCTGGCGGTGATTTATCTCCTTCAGGAGGGCCAGCTCACTTTCTTTCATCTCGTCATCCTACTCCTTGGCCTTGTCCTCCTGTCCGCCGTAGCTTTCTGCCTGTGGCGGCTGATGCAGGATACGACGCGGACACGCCAGTGGACGCTGAGGCTGATGATTTCTTGGGATCGGTTGCTGCAACGTTTCCATCGCCGAGGACCGTCGCCAGCCGAAGTGGAGCGCCGTTTCGACCAGTTCTATCACGGCCTGCATTTGCTACGACGCGCGCCTCGCTGGCCTTTCCTGGCATCGGCTGTGGGGCGCATGGGATTCGATGTGGCCTCGTTAGCTGCCTGCTTTTGGGCGTTCGGCCACCCGATTGACCTCGGAGTCACCCTGACCGGCTATGGAATTACCTTGATCGTTAGCGGGCTAGGCTCCCTTCCAGGCGGGCTTGGCCTTGCGGATGCCTCCATGGCCGTGATCTTTGCCAGGCTGGGGGCTCCAAATGCCATCGCCCTGGCTGCCACGGTGCTTTACCGGCTTTTGTCCTACTGGCTCCTGCGCGCGATTGGGTTCATCTCCTGGCAGAGCATGGAACAATTGCGCGAACGGAAACAAGCCAGCCTCAGCCCTCACTGAATTCTCATTCCCATATTATAAATGTGGAAGGCGGCCCGGTCAAATTGAACATGCTCTGCGCTCGGCGAGAACAGCCGCTCCATCTATCAGTCGGTCGAGGGTGAAACGAGTCAGGTTGATCGTTTCGCAGTAGTTGGCATCACTCCCAACGGAACGTTTTGGCGGATACGATCACTCCGACCACCAGTATGGCGGCCAGGACGCCCACCTCCGTCAGGTGTTTACTCCAACTCTCGCCCGCCCAGAGGCCGCGCAACAAGGTCACCACATGAGTCAATGGCAGGAAGTTAGAGAACTTGCGGATCGTCGTTGGGAGGAGTTCCAGCGGCAGCCCCGCGCCGGAGAGAAACATCATTGGGTAAAAGAGCGCCATGGCCACGACCTGCGCCGTGCGTGCATTGGGCAGCAGCCCGGCTAGCACAAAGCCAAGCGAGAAAAAGCTCAAGCAGCTCAGGACAAAGGCGAGCAGCACGCTGAAGGGATTACCCTCAAAGCGCAAACCGTACACCGCTTTGCCGACGATGATCAGCAAAGCCATGCCCAGGATGGTCATCAGGAAAAGCACGATCACCTGAGCGGCCAGGATGGCCTGCGGACGTAAGGGGGTGGCTTGCAGGCGACGCAAAATCCCCCGCTCGCGGTACACTGACATATTGATCGTCAAGGAAAGCATACCGGAGGTGCCGATGATCAGGGCGGTATATGCGGGCACGGAAATATCAATGGTGCCTTTGCCATTAAAAAAGGGGGAAGGCTCATTGCCATATATTGAGCCAAAAAGCAGAAGCAGCATAGGTGCGAAAATCAGGGTGAAAAAAGTGCTGACAGGTTCCCGTAGGAAGAGCTTGATCTCTGTCCAGGTCAGTTTCCATAAGCCACGCATGGGGTCACCTCCTCATTCGCGCATTTCCCGGCCAGTGAGGGCCAGGAAGACATCTTCCAGGGTCGGCTGTTCGGTACGCAGGTCATGGTAACGCACGCCGCTAGTGGCCAGGCCGTTGACCACGCTGGCTACCAACCTATCGCCTCGACCATAGGCGATGACGCGCTCACCGATCTGCTCAACGTGCGTTACCTCAGGCAAACCGCTTAGCCGTTGCGGGTCGAAAGCTCCCTCGACATTGAACACCACGCGATTCTCCGCCGCCAGACTGCGGATCAGGTTCTCCGGAGTATCTAGGGCGATGATTTCGCCGTGATCCATGATCGCCACACGGTCGCAGAGCCGCTCCGCCTCCTCCATGAAATGGGTGATGAGAAAGACCGTCTTGCCGCGCTGGCGGATGTCACGCACCAGGTCCCACATGGCACGACGAGCCTGCGGATCAAGCCCGGTCGTCAGTTCATCGAGAAATACGAGTTCAGGGTCGTTGATCAAAGAGAGGGCGATGAAAAGCCGCTGCTTCTGGCCTCCCGATAGCTTGGCGAAAGGGGCATCCCGCTTGTCTGCCAGCCCCAGTTGTTCCAGCAATGGCCGCCAATCCACCACACGGGGATAAAAGGAGGCAAAGAGTTCAAGCGCCTCCCAGACTTTGAGGCGGTCCTGCAGCACGGACTGCTGCAACTGCACGCCAATACG
>CAYPON010000120.1:0-10220 GCA_964412315.1 uncultured Anaerolineae bacterium
GAGGTTCCCCATGCGTAACATGTATGTGGCCAATACGCTCCGCTACGATGCAAAGCTGTGTATCGGCTGTGGGATGTGCAGCGCGGTCTGCCCCCATGCCGTCTTTGCGCAGAGTAACCACGTGGCCGAGCTTGTCCATCCGGAGGCATGTATGGAGTGCGGAGCGTGCCAGAAGAACTGCCCGACGAACGCCATCAAGGTGGAGAGCGGCGTGGGATGCGCGGCGGCCATGATGCGCGCTGCCTTGACCGGCCGGAAGGAGCCTGCCCGCGGCTGCTGCAGCGAGTCATCCAGTTGCTGTGGGGAGTGACGTGCTGAGCTTCAGCCATGATGACCGTTGGAGGAAACAGAAATGGATCAGAAGGTTAGGGCCATTTATCGTGCAGGAGCTTTCGTGGTGCAAGAGCCTTGTGATATCCCTGAAGGAGCAGAAGTAGAACTGATTGTTCAAGGGCCGCTTGTTATTCCTCCCGAAGTAGCCGACCTTAAGGAACGCGCGCGCCTCCTGAAGATCGTCACTGATCGTATGCAACAGAACCGCATCCCCGCTGAAGCGCGACGTCTTACAAGGGAAGAGCTACATGAACGCTGTTGACACGAATGTCTTGCTCTATGTTCACGATCCAAGAGATGCCACCAAACAGGCGGTTGCAATATCACTTGTACAATCACTGGCTGACGCAGTGTTGCTTTGGCAGGTGGCGTGCGAATATCTCGCGGCGAGCCGAAAACTAGAGCCACTAGGCTACAGCCGGTTAGGAGCCTGGAGCGATGTTCGCGATTTGCGTCGTGTTTGGACTACCGTCTTCCCCAGTTGGGATGTTCTGGACGGAACCGAGACGATATTGGCTAGGTACAGCCTTTCATTCTGGGATGCGATGCTCATTGCTGCTTGTCTAGAGGCCGGGGTCAATTGCCTGTATTCTGAAGACTTTGATGCCTATCCCCAGGTGAATGGGCTGAGAATCGTCAATCCTTTCAAGGGGCTGTTGAGACCATTGTGAAATAGAGGCCAGTTGTATGAGAGATGGATTGCTGAATCCACCCAGGATGGGGTTTCGCTATGTGAAAAGCCCGAGTTAGTGATGAGGAAAGAGGGACCAATGAAGATTTTGCTCGTTTACCCCGAGTTTCCGGACACTTTTTGGAGCTTCAAGCACGCGCTCAAGTTCATCCGTAAAAAGTCCTCCGCCCCACCGTTGGGGTTGCTCACCGTGGCGGCGATGTTGCCGGCGGAGTGGGAGAAGCGGCTGATTGACGTCAGCGTGGAGGCTCTGCGCCAGGGGGATCTGGCCTGGGCCGATTACGTGTTCATCAGCGCCATGACCGTGCAGCGAGATTCGGCAGAAAAGATCATCGCCCGCTGCCGAGAGCTTGGCGTCAAGGTCGTCGCCGGCGGGCCGCTCTTCACCTGCGAACCTGATAGATATGCCTACGTTGACCATCTGGTGCTCAACGAAGCCGAACTGACCCTCCCGCCCTTCCTGGCTGATCTGAAGCGAGGACGCGCCAAGCGGGTCTACACCTCCACGGCGTTTCCCGACATCCGCCAGACGCCTGCGCCCCTCTGGACGCTGGCCAAGCTGGATCATTACGTCTCAATGAACATTCAGTTCTCCCGCGGTTGCCCCTTCAATTGCGATTTCTGTAACGTGACTGCTCTCTTTGGGCACCGCCCGCGCACCAAGACCGCCGTGCAAATTCTCGCCGAGTTGGACGGCCTCTATGCCCTGGGATGGCGGCGGGGCATCTTCTTCGTGGACGATAACTTTATCGGGAACAAAAAGGTGCTCAAGGAGGAAATCTTGCCCGCGCTGATCCAATGGCGAAAAGGGAAGGTTGGTGTGCCCTTCAACACCGAGGTGTCCATCAACCTGGCCGATGACGAAGAGTTGATGCGGATGATGGTGGAGGCAGGCTTTAACGCGGTCTTCGTCGGTATTGAGACGCCCGACGAGCAGGGCCTGACCGAGTGTAACAAGTATCAGAACAAGGGACGCGATCTGGTAGAGTGCGTCAAGCGCATTCAGCGTGCCGGCCTGGAGGTGCAGGGTGGGTTCATCGTCGGCTTTGACAGCGATACTCCCTCGATCTTCCAGCGGCAGATTGACTTTATCCAAAAGAGCGGCATCGTGACGGCCATGGTTGGCTTGTTGCAGGCTCCTTACGGCACCCGGCTTTACAAACGGCTGAAAGGGGAGGGGCGAGTGCGGGATGAGCTATCGGGCGATAACGTGGATGGCACGACAAACATCATCCCCAAGATGAACCTGGAAACGCTGCGCGAGGGATACAAGAGGATCCTGGAGCAAATCTACTCGCCTGAACTCTATTACGAGCGGATCAAAACGCTCCTGAGAGAGTACCACCCGCCCAAGATCAAATTCCACCTGGAGTTCGACCACGTCCTGGCCCTATTCCGCTCCATTGGGCAACTGGGGATCGTGGGCCGCGAGCGCGTGCAGTATTGGCGGCTCTTTTTCTGGACGCTATTTCACCGCCCCCGCCTCTTTCCGGTGGCGATCACCCTGGCGATCTACGGCTTCCACTTCCGGCGGGTGTGCGAGTCCCACATTGCCTAGAACCGGCTAGAAGCTTAGTGTGAACTGATTCACAGGCCCATTGTAAATAAAGATACCCTGCGCCAGGATGTCCCGCCCGATGAGGCACTGGATGGACACGCCTCGGAGGGGAGCTTCGACCACTGTACTTTCCACAGTGGTAGGGCTATCCATGAAAGCAACGCGCACGAGATATTTGTCACAAAGCACATCGCTCGAAGCTGGCGTCTGAATCCAGGTGATGCCAACCGGCTTCAGGCCAAGCTGTTGAGCTACTCCTGTCTGAATGACTGTGGCCATCGCGCCGGTATCAATCAGCGCCAACACCTGCATCGGATTCGGTATCGCCTCGCTACGTTTCCGCAGCGCCTCTTCCGCCGCACTGGAAACGGCGAGCGACACTTTCACGCAGGGCCCTGCGGCTTCGAGATTGGGAACCCCTACGGTAAAGGAGGGCATATCACACAGCCAATAACTGGGAGACAAAGTTCTGTACAGGCTCGATCTCGACGATCTGCTTGGCCAGGAAGGGGACGTTACCCAATTGCTGATAGCCTTGTCGGATGGCGTCCGCCTCCGTGTCAAAGATGCCCAATATCTGGTCTTTGCTGATAAGCACGTACTTGCCGCGAGCTATTTCGAGCAGCCTCTCCCGCTGCTTCTGGTAGGTTGCCAGCTCTTGCCCAAGCATCGTTGCCATGCTCCACCTCCTCCGGCTCTAACAGCTCCTATTATAGTATGTCTTGATGGATTTGTCAAGTTTTTTGAACTTTTCAATCTTACTTCCCTCACACATCAATGCGGTTTGAGGAATACCTTGTCGAAACGCAAGGTGCACTTTGCTGGTATCCTTCCGCTAATGTAAAATAGAGACGGATGCACCTGAGCAGTAGCATGTGGCGTGCGGGGAAGCAAGACCTAAAGAGTAAAACGTAAGGAGGGGTTGGAACATGGAACCAGGAGTCGGGGATGTTTTCCAGGGCGAGACCAAATACCAGCGAGACCATCTGCCTGGAGGCAAGTTGGATTGGGTAAGCAAGCCGGAGAGCTACAAACACTATCCCGCAGCGGCCAAAATCCCACTGAGCCAGCCGCAGACCGCAGGGGGCCTGGGGCTTTGGGAGGCGATTAAGGAACGCCGTAGCATCCGTCGTTTCGGCGCATCCTCCATGCAGGAAGCCGAGCTTTCGCAACTCCTCTGGGCGTCGCAAGGGATCACCCATGTTCGTCAGGGCTTTGCCTTTCGCGCGGCTCCTTCGGCGGGTGCGCTCTATCCGGTAGAGACGTACCTGGTTATTCACCATGTCGAGGGGATCGAGCCGGGCGTTTACCACTATGCCGTTGAGGGACATGCGCTGGAGCAGCTCAAGACCGGGGATTTCCGTATTCCGGTGGCGCAAGCTGCCCTCGACCAGGAGATGGCCTACTGGGCCAATGTGGTTTTTGTCTGGACGGCGATCTTTGCACGCTCGAAGTGGAAATATGATCAGAGAGCCTACCGTTATGTCTATCTGGATGCCGGGCACATCGCCCAAAATGTCGCTCTGGGAGCAGTGGCTCTGGGCCTCGGCAGTTGTCAGATTGCCGCGCTCTATGATGACGAAGTTAATGTTCTGCTGGGCGTGGATGGCGTAGAGGAGAGCACCATCTACATGACTGTTGTGGGCAAGCTGAGGTAAAAGTAAGCATCTACAAGTTGAAAAAGAAACGATTATGTGGTATAATCTTACCATAAATATGCTCCTGCTTTTGCGTGTTGATCGGCGCTATGAGAGGGTTATTACCCACCGGAGGGACCGAAAGCATGCCTGAGCCGTTATGCGTGCTAATTGTCAAGGCTGAAGAAGATTGGCGGCGGAGTCTCGCCGGAATCGTCGAGTCATGTGGCTACCGCGCATCCGAAGCAGTAAGCGGCGAGCAAGCTATGGCCCTGCTAGGCTCTGGTCAAGCGGACATCTTGATAGCCGACCTGGATACGCCTGGCAAGGATGGGCTGGCGTTGCTAAGTCAGATCGTAGAGCACTACCCCCATGTGCCAGCGATAGTAGTTATAGATAACGGGTTGTTAGAGACCGCTGCTGAAGCCACGCGACTGGGCGCTTACGATTATCTGTTGAAACCCCTTTCCCCGATATTAATGGAGTCGGCATTGCGGCGTGCGCAAGCTGCGGTAATGTGCCACAAGGCAGAGGAGGAAATGGCCCTGCGCAGCCGCGAGTTGGCTGCCCTGCAGCGGGCCACCAATGCCATCACCGCGAGCCTGGAACCAACACAAGTTCTGACCACAATCCTCGTCGAGATACAACAGGTGTTACATGCAGACAGCGCATCCGTGCTGTTGCTGGATGTCGAGAGCGGTGAGTTGGTCTTTCGCGCCACGAGCGATGCCCTGCAAAAGCTGGTGGGGTTGCGGCTGCCACCCGGCCGAGGCGCTGCCGGCTGGAGCGTGTTGCAGAACCGATCGCTGCTCATTAATGATGTCTCCCAGAATGCCCACTTTTACCCTGGCATTGACCAGATCACAGGGTACAAAACGCAGAACCTGATGGCCGTTCCCCTCCGCGTGTATGGCAGGACCATCGGTGCTCTCGAGGCGGTCAACAAGCTGGAAGGAACCTTTTCCCCGCGCGACCTATCCCTGCTGGAGTCACTCGCTCTGACGGCGGCAGCGGCGATCCGCAATGCCTTGCTCTACCAGGAGCTGTGGGAAAGCCGGGAGTTGCTGCAAGCTGTGCTTAGTTCGGCAGGAGATGGGATAGCGGTCGTGGACAGGAAGGGGAAGATCCTGTTCCATAATCCTGCAGCCGATGCCATGTTTGGCCTGCCCGAGGGGACAGCCGTAGGACAGGACATGGCCGTGCTGGTCAGCCGACATTCTGAGAGCCTCAAGGTGCTCAGTCCCAAGGAGTCAACTCTGCGGGAGTATCTTGATGCTGCGCTATCCTCGGTTGACGAGGAACGTTTCGTGCTCCAGATCACCTCGCCGGGGGACCATGTCCTTGACACGCTTATGGCCACAGTCAGGTACCCTTCAGGAGAGCCACGGGCGCGTTTATTGGTCTGGCACAACATCACTAAAGAGAAAGAGATGGAACGGTGGCGTGAGGAATTGGGCCATATCATCGTCCATGATCTTCGCAACCCGCTCAGCCTGGCGCGAGTTGGGGTAGAAGCCGCACAAATGTTCCTACCTGCGGACACCAATGCCGATGCTTTGCAAGGGCTTTCGCTAGCTTTGCAGGGGATAGCGCAACTGGAGCGCAAAACGGAGATCCTGCTTGCGGTGAACCGCATGGAAACCGGCGGGCCGATCTTGAACGTAACTCCCATCTCTATATCCGATCTCGTGGCTGCGGCGCAGGCTTTCTACAGCTTTGAGGCCCAGGAACGGGGGATTGCCCTGACCACCGACATACCTGCCGACCCGCCCATGCTGTACGGCGATCACAACTTGCTGGAGTGGGCGCTAGGGTATCTGATATACAATGCGATCAAACATAGCCCTAACTTGGGCGTTGTCACCATCGCCGCTAGGGCTGAGGACAATGGAGTGGCCATCTCTATCAGAGATACAGGCGCTCGTGCGCCAGAGGAGCAGGACGCCAGCGTATTCGACAAGTTCTCCCATGTGCAGCCTGTAGGGGACAACTCCGGCTTGGGGTTGTATTTCTGTAAATTGGCAGTGGAGGCCCATGGCGGCAGGATCTCTGTGGAAAGCGGGGTGGAGGAGGGGCGCACGTTCACCGTCTGGTTACCGCTCTCGCCGCCGAAACAGGTTACAGTGAGTTGATCGGAGGTTAGCATAGACTCTCTGCTGGTCAAACGGCTTTGGGCCGAAATAGAGCGCATACCTATCTATGATCCCCACACTCACATCAGGCCCCAACACAGCACAGCGCGGAATATCGCCGAGTTGCTCTCCTACCACTATTACACGGAGTTGATCAACTCTGCCGAGTATCAGCCTGCCGGCTTTCCGCTGGATGACCCGCGCCGGTTCACACAATCCGTGCTAGAGAAATTGCCCCTGATCTCCAATACAGTCCAATACGACTGGTTGATGTCCATCTCGGAGACCTTCCTCGACATCCCCCGCCAGGCTTGGCGGCCCGGTAACTGGGAGGGCATCTGGGAGCGCGCTCAGAAAGTGATGGATGCTCCGGATTACCATGGGCAGGTGATTGCCAAGTCGAACATCCGGCGAGTCTTTTTGACCAACTCCTACGACGATGACATGACCGGCGTGGACACATCCTTCTATACGCCCTGCCTGCGCGTAGACCCCTTTGTGGAGTATGCCTTCCGCTCGGCTGAGTGGGATCGCCTCAGCGCTTTTGCCGGCGCGGATGTTCGTTCCCTCTCCGGCTTTGGGCAGGCGCTGGACACGGCTTTCCGCAAGTTCTCGCGCCTGGGGATGGCCTATGCCGCGCTCAGCACGCGGCCTAACCTGGTGACAAGACCTGTCGCGGCGGAGGAGGCGGCGCGCGTCCTGCAAAAGGCCGTGGCAGGGGCCGCCCTGGCGGAAGAGGAAAAAGCCCTTTGGGAAGCCTATGGCATCAATCAGGTGGCCGAACGTTGCCGCCAATACCGGTTGCCGTTCCATCTGATGATTGGCGTGAACAGGGCGGTGTACGCGCATGGCGTACCCAGCGGGCTGGATCTCCTGGACTCGGTCAATTCGCTACGGGGATATGATCATCTCTTCAATGTCTATGCGGACGTTTGTTTCCCAGTGTCGGTGCTGGCGGATACCTCCGGTCTGGAGTTGACCGCTGCCGCCTGGATTCGTCACAATGTGTTCCCTTCTGGCCATTGGTGGTATTCCAACCAGCCGACCGATATCGCCCGCGAGTTGCGGCGTCGCTTGAACGCTGTTCCCAAAGGTAAGCTTATCGGCTACTATTCGGATGCTTATTATCTGGAGTTCGTTCTCCCCAAATTCCGTATGTTCAAGTTCGAGTTGGCTTTGGCGCTGGCAGAGAGGATTGAGCGCAGTCAGTTGCACCCCAACATGGCCCCGTTGAGCGTGGAGGCCGCGCTGGAATTGGCCAAGGACATCCTCGTAGGCAACCTGGAGCGGATATTCAAATAGGCTTCGTAGGGCGGTCCAATGGATCGCCCCCGCGAACACCTCAGATCAGCTTTTCCCCAAGCGGCGGAGAAGGATGAAAGAGACAATGGCAATGACGAGAAATCCGGCCGCTCCTATCGCCATAAGTGGAATCGCCTTTTCTGCTGGGGACAGTTCGCCTCTTTGAGGTGGGCGGGCCGCGATTCGCTCTTGATTGTGGCGGAAAACATCCTCCAACGTCTTGGTGCCCTTCGGGCCAGGATAGTTAACAAGCTGGATGTAGATGGCTCCCCCTTTCTCCGCAAGGAGCGGCCCGACCGGATCGTGATAACTGTCGAGGACGAGCACCGGCCTTTTGGCACCTAGCTCGTCAATCTTCGTTGGCGAGAGGTCAGAGGGTTCCACCTCGGCGATGAGGTCGAATCCCAGCCAGCGGGCGAAAGCCGCTTGAGAAGGATGAGCGACCACGCGGGTTCCTTCGGGAAAGGAAGCATTGATCTCCGCCTTGACCCTGCTTGCGATCCCCTGGAACTCTTGTATCCAGGCTGTCTGAGCCGCCCGGCTGCCTAATGCAGCGGCAATAGCCTCCGTTTCTCTGGCAATATTCTCTGGCGTGTTTTCGGTGCGGATTTTGAGCAACTTGCCAGGGTCTCCAACAGCCTGCACCAACTGGTCAGCAAAAAGCTCATCGCCCGAATAGATAACCCATCTGGCCTTGCGAATCCGCGCGAGGTCACTGGCTGTCAGTTCGTACCTGGAGGGATCTCGAAGATTGGCAGGCGCCAAGCTTTCCACTTTTTTTGCACCGGCGCCTCGCGCAAAGGCAGCCACCCAGGAGGTAGAGGCGAGCACGGTCTCGCCCTGGCCCAGGGCAAGGCCAACGTGGAGCAAAGCGAGGCAGAGCAGGATCAATACCATCCAAAGCTTTCTCATCGGTTGACTCCTTCACCCACTTGGCCAGTGAGAGATGGCACGCCAAACAAACGCTCAGCAATGTCCCCGGCCACCCCTTGCCGGTTCGCCTCAGTAACTCGGAACTCGATAAACCGCACGAGAGGGAGGCGTCGCTGGAACGCACCGAGCAGAGGCTCCCGAACAACGGTCAAGGTACGGGGAAAGATACCGGCCTCCAGGATGCTCAGGGCGCGGACAAACCCACCATTACGCTCCAATTCCAGGTAGCCGATCTCATCCACGACGAACAGGTCACCTCCCTGGTCTGAGGCTCGTGCGAGGATCTCGCATCCCCACTGCAAAGCATCCGCATCAAAGGAGTATTTCCCCACCACTAGCCCCCCAGGCTCCTGTCCAATGCGCGCCAGGGTTCTGCGCACGCCTGTTTCGATGTCCAAGATGGCGATCCCTGTTTTCGTGCCGTTCTCCAAAATGGCAGGAGTCAACACGCCACGCACCAGATAGCCGTGCCCGCGCGCCCATTCCACGGCCCGTTGGCATACCGTCGTCTTGCCCGCGCCGATGCGGCCCATGACCAACCCGTTCACAGGCCAACGCCATCCAGTTTCGTGCCGCAGTAGGCACACTGGCCGTCGCGGGTGTGTTTTTCCAGAATGCTGAAGCTGAATCGCTTGATTACCGGCTGCCCACAGTGGTAGCAATAGGTATCCTCGTCGCCTTGCCCTGGGATGTTCCCCTCGTACACGTACCTGAGGCCCGCTTCCAGGCCGATCTGACGCGCCCGGTGGAGGGTGGAGGCCGGAGTCGCGGGCTTGTCCAACATCCTGTACGTAGGATAAAAACGGCTCACATGCCAGGGCGTTTCCACGCCAAGCTCTTGGGCGATAAAAGTGGCGATATTGCGTAACTCTTCAGCCGAGTCATTCAGGGTGGGGATGACCAGAGTCGTCACCTCCACCCAGATACCTAGCTCTTTCATCAGCTTGAGGCTATCCAGGACAGGCTGCAAGTGCGCGCCGCAGATCTTGTGATAAAAGTCTTCGGTGAAGGCTTTCAGGTCCACATTCGCTGCGTCCATGTAGGGGTGGAACTGTCGCAACATTTCCGGGGTCATGTAGCCATTGGTGACGTAGACGTTCTTAATGCCGCTTTTGTGGGCCAGTTGGGCTGTATCATAAGTGTACTCGAAGGCTATCGTCGGTTCGGTGTAGGTGTAGGCAATGCTCTTGGAGCCATAGCGCCTCGCCCCGGCTACCAATTGCTCCGGCGTCGTTTCCCGCCCTAAGATACGCCCCTGGTCGCGAGGCATTTGCGAAATCTCGGCATTCTGGCAGAAGGAGCAGTGGAAATTGCAGCCAACCGTTGCCACCGAGTAAGCGGTCGTCCCCGGATAAAAGTGGAAGAGAGGCTTCTTTTCCACAGGATCCACGGCCTGGGAAATCGCCTGGCCATAGACCAGCGAGAAAAGCGTTCCCCCGCGATTCTCGCGCACCTGGCAGACCCCTCGCTTCCCGTCAGAGATGCTACAGCGGTGTGCGCACACGTAACAGGCCACCTTCTGATCATCCATCTTGTTATATAGCATAGCTTCTCTCATCGCTCTACTCACCTCCTTACAGGTTTTATTATACGCACATCGCATCCGCCGTCAATGGCCTGACAAGTACGGGCGC
>CAYPON010000121.1:0-10179 GCA_964412315.1 uncultured Anaerolineae bacterium
TGGACGTAGCGGCTGGTCGAGTGCCCGTCGTGGCTAACTGCGCGGCGGTTAACACGCCTCTGGCGGTGAGCTACGCCATCTACGCTCAAAAAGTGGGAGCTGACGCGGTGATTGCCATGCCGCCGTACATCATCAAGCCCGATTTTGAGACCATCTTTGCCTACTACAAGGCAATCTCCGATGCCGTGACGATCCCAGTGTGGGTCCAGAACGCCGGTGTTGCTGCCCTGTCTCCGGATCAGATCATCAGGCTGTGCACCGAGATCGAGCATGTGAGCTGGGTCAAAGAGGAGGTCATGCCCAGCACGCACAGCATCAGCGCGTTGCTGTCCAGGAATTGCCCCGCTCTCAAAGGCGTGATGGGCGGTGCAGGGGGGCGTTACATGATCACCGAGCGGGCGCGCGGCGCCGTAGGTGTCGTCCATGCCTGCCAGTTCTGCGACATCATCCAGAGGATTTGGGACCTTCTGGATGCAGACAAAGAGGATGAGGCCGGAGATCTGTTTGAACACGTCTTGCCAGGGTTAGTCTGCGAAGGCTTAATGGGCATGGCCTTCGCTAAGGAGATCATGGTACGGCGCGGCGTGTTCAAGAACCACCATATGCGCGCGCAGGCACATCCGCTGGACGCGGAGGACATGCGTGAGATTGACCGCATCTGGGCGCGGATTCAACCCTATCTTATCTGGCACAGGTAGGAGGAGGATAATCTCCCTTTTACGTGTTGCTGCCCCCCGGTTTTACGGCAGTACACACGCAGCGGCCCTGCCAACGAATTCGGAAACGAATTAACGAATCGCCTGCTGCAATTTGATTCGTTAATTCGTTGTCTAATTCGTTGACAGGGGCCGGCGGTGAAAACTGGCCGGGACACTTGGGCAACACTTGACGGGGAGACCACTAGGAGGAGGAAATACAGGTTATGTCAAACACGTCCAAACAAGACCAGGAAGCGCTGGGGAGGATCGAGAATGCCATCAATACCTACTCTCGCCCCTCTGACCTCAAAATCACTGATTTGCGCACGGCGGTCGTGCGCAGCAACTATGACTATCCCATCATCCGCATTGACACGAACCAGGGGGTCTATGGCATTGGCGAGGTGCGAGATGCCGGGCACAGGGAGAACGCGCTACAGTTCAAGAGCATGTTGCTGGGGCAAAACCCTTGCAACGTGGATATGATCTTTCGCGCCATTAAGCATTTCGGCAACTGGGGGCGGGAAGGGGGTGGCGTTTCCGGCATCGAGATCGCCCTATGGGATTTGGTGGGCAAGGTCTATGGCGTGCCCTGCTATCAGTTCCTGGGCGGCAAGTATAGGGACAGAGTTCGCCTCTACGCCGATACGCCCCGGCCAGCGGACCCGACGCCCCAGGCCTACGCGGAGCGTGTGCTGGGCCGCAAAAAGATGGGCTTGACCTTCATCAAATT
The DNA here is from genome assembly GCA_964412315.1 of uncultured Anaerolineae bacterium. GTDB lineage: Bacteria > Chloroflexota > Anaerolineae > JAAYEA01 > JAAYEA01 > CAYPON01. The sequence continues at coordinate 1,432 of CAYPON010000121.1, forward strand.
CGACGTGGGGATGCACGTCCTCGAAGGATATGTGCAGGGCGGCGTAGTGGGCACACCGACCAAGTACGAATATGAACTAGGGCGGAGATGGACGGCGCGAGGTACAGCGACCGGCACGCAACTAACCGACAAGGGGATTGCTCGCCTTGTGGAGATCGTGACAGCGGTGCGTGAGGCGGTGGGTTGGGAAACCCCGCTAGCCGTTGACCACTTTGGTCCACTCACAGTCAACGATGGCATCCGGCTCGGCCACGCGCTGGAACCGTTCTGCCTGGCCTGGATGGAGGATATCCTCCCCTGGTGGGACGTGGAGGGCAATCTGCAGGTCACCTGCGCCATCCAGACGCCCACCCTGAACGGCGAGGATATTTACCTGTGGGACGGCTGGCGCGAAATGATCGAGAGGCGCGCCATTGACATCATCCAACCCGACCTGCTCACGGCGGGCGGCATGATGGAGACGAAGAGGATTGCCGACTACGCCGAGCGTTACGGTTTGCCCACCGTGCTCCACTTTGCTGGCTCGCCCATCGCCTTTATGGCCAATGTGCATTGCGCCGCGGCGATTCCCAGCTTTATCGCCCTGGAGCATCATGGGTTAGACCTGCCCTTCTGGAAAGACCTGGGGACCGGGCTACCAGATCCTCTGATCGAGGAAGGTTATGTGCGCGTGCCGGGGAAGCCGGGGCTGGGTGTTGACCTCAACCTAGAGGCGATCAAGGCGAACCTGCGCTTCCCCGGCCTTTTCGAGCCGACGGAGGAATGGAACACGCCCAAGCTTGGTTTCTGGCAGCCCGATAGACGTTGGGACAAATGAGCAAGGCGGGGAATCAGTTCCTTTCCCCTGTCTCCGTCGTCCCCTTGGGGAGGACTGTTTCTCTGGCCCTGCTCAAGGTGAGATCCATCGCCGGCCAAGCTGTAGGCTGCACGGGGGTGGTGGAGAGGGTGACCGTGGGCAGGGTGGAGCGTCGCGCCTCGAGGTGAGTAGCGATCCTGGCGACCGGCGTGGCCTGAGTGACCGGCACGCCTCCAGGAGCATTCATCAGGGGAGATACCAGGGAGAAAAGCAAAAATACAAAGGCAGCAGCCGCCCCTAGCCACAACCAAGCCGGGCGGAACGAGCGGCTGGCACACCCCCAGCGTCCTATCTCCATCTTCAGGCGGGAGAGGATGGCGGTGCGTTCCTCTGGGCGCAGGGCTTCTCGCTCGGCCAGAGCGTACAGGGTGCGCCGCAATCCTCTCTCCAAACGGAGCACTTTCTCCTCTTCCGCACGACAGGCGGCGCAGCTTTGCAGATGTCTGGCTACGGCCAAGCGCTGCCCGGCATCAAGCTCCAACGCTAGGTATCTGGATAGCTGTTTACGTACCCATGTGCAATCCATTGCTTCTTCCACCCAAACTTCTCTAGATCATCCTCCCGAAAGCTTACCCCTAGCTTTCGGGAAGGATGCTTGGGCCATAAACCAGGCTAGTTGGACGCTTTCCTCGCCCAATTTCTGCTCCAAAATCAGTCGCGCATAGTAAAGGCGGGAGTGAATCGTCCCTTCCGGGCAGGAAAGCACCTTAGCGATCTCCGCACAGGAAAGATCCAGATAATAGCGCAGGATCACCGTGATCCGCTGTTTCTCCTCCAGGCTGTTCACCGCCTCCCAAATGGTCTGCTGCCACTCCCTTTCCAAAGATAGGCTTTCCGGCTGGGCGGCGCGCCCTGCCATGTGTTTGTTTTCATCCAACAGGTGCCACGGCAGGAAAGGCCGCTTTTGCCGCCGAAGGTGATCCCGTGCCAGATTGACAGCGATGGCATACAGCCACGTCTCGAACGTCCCCTTGGTTTCATCATAGGTATGGATCGCCCTTATCACGCGAATGAAAGTCTCCTGGAGAACATCCTGCGCATCCTGGTGGCTGCGCGCCACCAAGTAGGCCAGTTTGAAAAGCCGATCCTGGTAGCGAACGAATAGCTCGGCCAGGGCCTCCGAATCGCCCAGACGGCATCTCTTCACCAGATCTACATCTGACATGAAACCGGCTCCGTGAGCGGCGTTCGCCTTCTAAGAGATATACGTGCAACGGGAAATAATGCTTCAAAATGCCACAGGTTACGTTACGGCACAGTAATGTCACCCGCCAGGCCAAAGTGGGCGCGTAAGAGGGAGAAATCAACCACATCCACAATCCCATCTTGGTTGAAATCGGAACGCACCGAATTTGTGCCGAAGGAGGTGCGCAAAAAACTGAAATCCAAGATGTCTATGACGTTGTCGTCGCTTGCATCCCCTTCTAGGAGCGTGCCAAGTCCTATACGGTTCAAGCCCGCCACGAGTTGGACAGTGTGTTTGATGTTGGCTAACGTGTGGAGGTTCTTGACGCGAATGTCGTAGACACCACAGAGGACCGCCGGCAAAGTAAACTCGCCGTTCTCGTCTGTATATACCACCGTCGGCTCAGCGGCGAGCTGGCCATCTCGGTACAGACTCACCGATAACGAGATACGCCAGCACGGATTGGGCTTGTCGGCACGTGCTTGCAAGCCAACGGTTCCAACGACGGTCGCCGGGTCACCAGGCCCCTCCGGCGACTGGATCGGCGTGGGCGTTCGCGTCCAGGTTGGGATGTGCGTGGCTGTTGGCGGTCGGGTTGGCGTAGAAGAAGGGAGAGATGTCGGCGTCAGGGTCCAGGTTGCAGTGCGCAGTGGTGTATGAGTCGCCGTGCGAGAAGGTTGGGGCGAGAACGTTCTAGTCTTGGTGGCGGTGCACGACGGTGTGTAAGTCGTTGTAGAAGCAGGTCCAGACGTGGGTGTTGGGGTTCGCATTGCTGTGGGCCATGGCGTTGGCGATGGCGTCGTGGAAGCCTGCGCACCGAAATCTTGCGTCCAATAGTGGTGATACCCCCAACCATCGGGATACGTGTCATCGGCCTCGTATACGTAGCCCACGCCGATATCGCAAAAGCTGGGATTCATGATGATGGCGCGGTGGGACGCGCTGCTCATCCAGGCATCGAACACCGCCCCGGGAGAGCCATACCCTGCGGCGATATTTTCGCCAGCGGCGGTGATATTCGCGTAACCAGCCCGTACCAACCGTTCCACAAAGGTCGAGCCATCGGAGCCAACATGGCCGACGAAATCGTTAGTGGACATGTCCTGGCTATGGGCGAGGGCGGCATTCCGCAGTGCAGGATGAATGGCCAGCGGAGCCAGGCCATTCATCATCCGCTCCTGATTGACCAGATCCACAAGCTCGGTCTCGAAAGAAGAGAGTTTCGCGCTTGCGGGCAGTGGGGCCGCTTGATAGCTTCTTTCGCCCCAAGAGAAGGTATCACAGTCCCCGCAGGTGAGGGCGCTCAGGGGCAGGTGCAACCCTTCTTCAGCCTGCACCCAGGTGGCAGAAATCAGGATCAGAACCGAGACGACAACAAAGCAGAGGGCAACGCGATCTTTTCCGTGGAGCAGTTTGGCGCGACGGGTCACGGTGGTCTGGTTCATGGCCCGCTATGATAATGCGTTTTTCCTGCCTGTCAACTCCAACCCCTACTTTGACAAATTGCCCCGTCTCGCTATGATAAGCCCAAGATGCCAAGGAGGGAGGAGGCTTGCGATGAGCTACGTTCTGGGAATTGACGTCAGCACGACAGGGGCCAAAGCCCTGATCGTGGATGAAAGCGGCAAGGTCGCCGCCAGCGCCACGACGGAATACCCGCTTTCTACGCCGCGGCCACTTTGGTCCGAGCAAGATCCCGCCGATTGGTGGTGCGGTGCTCAGCAGAGCATCCGCCGCGCTCTGTCAGAGGGAGGCATAGCCGGAAAGGAGATCGTTGGCGTAGGGCTGACGGGCCAAATGCATGGGTTGGTGCTTCTGGATGAAAAGGGCCAGGTATTGCGCCCGGCCATCCTGTGGAACGATCAGCGCACCGGCCCACAATGCGAGAGGATCACCAAGCGAATCGGCTTCCGCCAACTGCTCTCCTGGACCGGCAACCCGGTGCTTCCAGGATTCACCGCCCCCAAGATCATCTGGGTGCGCGAACATGAGCCACAAATCTACGCCCAGGTCGCTCACATTTTGCTGCCGAAAGACTACGTTCGCTACAAGCTGACCGGAAACTATGCCACAGACATGGCCGATGGCTCTGGCATGTTGCTTCTCGATGTGAAGAGGAGGGATTGGTCGCAGGAGATGCTGCACGCCCTGGATATACATGCCGAATGGCTCCCCTCCCTTTACGAAGGTCCCGCTGTGACCGGCACGATCAGCGAGGCGGCAGCGGAGGCCACAGGTCTGAAAGCGGGCACTCCCGTAGTGGGTGGCGGCGGCGACCAGGCAGCTCAGGCCGTTGGCGTGGGCGCGGTAAAACCGGGCATCGTGGCTCTGACGCTTGGCACTTCCGGCGTGGTCTTTGCTCCCACGGGCGAACCTTTCATCGAGCCGGAGGGGCGGCTGCACGCTTTCTGCCACTCCGTGCCGGGCCGCTGGCATCTGATGGGCGTAATGCTCTCCGCTGCTGGTGCGCTGCGCTGGTATCATGACCTGTTGGCCTCTGAGCAGTCCTATGACGAGTTCCTCAAGCCGGCGGCTGCTGTCTCTCCTGGCTGCGAGGGGTTGCTTTTCCTGCCATATCTCACTGGCGAGCGCACCCCCTATCCGGATCCTAATGCGCGCGGCGCGTTCGTGGGACTGACTGTCCGCCACACCCTGGCGCACATGACCCGTGCCGTGCTGGAGGGAGTGGCTTGCGGCCTGCGGGACAGCCTGGAACTGTTGCGCGGCGCGGGGCTGGGCAGCATCAACCAGGTCCGTGCTTCAGGAGGTGGAGCGCGTAGCCCTCTTTGGCGGCAAATCCTGGCCGATACCTTGAACTGCGAATTGGTCACGGTCAATGTGACCGAGGGAGCCGCCTATGGCGCCGCGCTGCTGGCGGGCGTCGGCGCTGGCATCTGGCCGCATGTGGACGCCGCCTGCGAGGCCATTGTCCGCATCACCGATCACGTCCAGCCGGATTCGGCGCACGCTCGCTCCTACGATAGCCTCTATCGTACCTATCACGGCCTGTATGCCGCCTTGAAGCCCGCCTTCGACTCGTTGACGACGTTCGCCCTCAAGGGCGAATAACGACGCGGCCCAACTCTATCTGTGTGCCCTGCCCCAGGCGGGAGAGCCGTTCATCCCCTATGGCCAGCGGGCGCAGAGTGAAAGCGTCGTAAACCGTGAGGCGCAGCCTCGCCTCTCCGTTTCCCATCTGGGCTGGGAGGGGAATCAGATGTAAATCGTCCACGAGGCTGCCGCCGATCCATTTGAAGGTGGGAATAGCCCCCATGGCCGGCGTAGTATCATGTTGCCCGATGAGACAGCCGTCGGCGCCTACCAGGCTCACAGACACGCTATAGTCCTGGGTGATGGGGCGACGGCCCTGGAAACGGAGCGAAATGCGCCCCTCTCCGCCAGGCGTCCACTCCTGGTTCCAAGTGGCACGCTCCAGCGACATTTCACCGCCGAGGACGATGTGTCGCTCCCCCTGACACGGTGCAGGCAGGCGCACCTTCTGGCCTGTGACGCGATGCCAGAGTCCCAAGGGCGCGATCCGGGCATCTTCCGCTGCCGAGCGAACCTCCAGCCGCAAATCCCCCCCGGCCAGGGGCACATCAAGGGCTATCGTGGTGTACTCTTGCGCCAGGGGCATGCTGCCGCGAGCTATCAACTGCGTCCCGCGATACAACAGGGCATCGCACAGGCCATTGACCCCTCGCGGACGATGCCAGTGGAGATAAACCCGCAGCACGCCGGGCAAGCTGGTATCGTAATCCACCCCTACACATTGCAGCCCATTAGCAAAAGGCATCTGCAATGGATGCGTGGTGACAGGAGGCTGAGCCAGCGGTCGCACCGTCACCTCGGCCAGGGGCAGCGCATCTTGGCCCTCGCTCGTGCGCAATCGTTGCCATCCCCCCTGGGGCAAGGTGATATAGACTCCTGCCATCAGCGCGTATCTCCCCGCCGCCGTCGTCGGCAACAACGGGATGCGATATTCATCCACCAGCACCTCGCCCACCTGGTAGCGGGCGGCGGGGTGTGTTTTGTCCCCCTGGCCGAGCGGGGGGCCCCCTGCCGGAGCGACCAGGTGCACGAAGAAGGAATAGTCACGATCTAACGGCTGCATGGGCTGCCAGCAGAGGCGCAAGATCAGATCATCGCCCGATGTGACCGAAGCGGAGGGCAACTGGTATCCGGCGAAGCGGATCTTGCCTTCAAAGGTGATGTCCAGCGGCGTCATCTCCGCGGGCATCTCAAACAGGCGGTCGGCGATGACCCGCTCGGCACGATGGAAGGGGAGGAAACGATAGGGCAGCCGGTCGAACTCCGCGTAGTGGTTCGTGACGATGACCGGTCGAACGCGCAACCGCCTGGTGATCCGTTCCTGCCAGATTTCGCTCATTGGCGTGGCCCCCTCCGGGTTAAGATATTCGACCCCTACATCAGGGCGCAAGCCCTCCGCATATTGCAGATACCAGAGCGGTGTCGCATAATGCCAGTTGGCCAGGATCACGGCTTGGGGAGGGGCTTCGCGCAGGAGGGCCTCCGCATACTCCCGCGTCGAGGTGTCGCGGCTCAAAGCGAGGTAACTGGGATAATGGCGGCTCAGGTTCTCGCCTCCCAGCCAGAGGAGCGCGGCAGCCAGGATCGCCTTAACGACCTTCCCTCGCCAGCGCCGGAGCACCCCAGCCCCATAGCCGATGAGCGCGGCCAGCGCCACATAAGCGGGCAGGAGATATTCCACCGTCTGCGGAGCGCGGTAAGTGATGGCGACAAAGGCATTCACCCCGAACGCGCCCGCGAACAGCAGAAACAGCCGCCGCTCCCAGATCAAGGATCCCAGAACCCCCAGGCAGGCCACGGCCAGCAGCGGATACCCGAACTGGAAAACCAGGATATTTATAAGCACCGGCAGCCTGTTCAAGAGCAGGTCGGGGCGCGCGAAAGCGAACATATCGCCGCGAAATCCTCGCGCCAGCACATGATCCAGAAAGGTGTCCAGACTGCGGATAGGAACAGGATCGAAAGGCGCGCCCATCAAGCTGCGCAGGGGAAGGTATAGAAACACGAGGAAAGAGGCCAGAAAAATGGCCAGCGGGCCAAGCCAATCGCGCCAGCGGCGTAGGAGTGAGGGATCAACGACCCACAAATAGAGAAGGTAGGGGATCGCCAATAGCCCCAGCGAGCCATGGTGGGCCATCCCCAGGCCAAAGGAGAGGGCAAAACCCAGGAGGGAGTCTCTATCTCGCCGCTGGCTGTAGCGGAAGAGAAAACAGAGCTGCCAGGAGGTAAAAAGAGCGGTCAGGCTGCGGATGTTTGCCGTCGTGCCCTGCGCCCAAAAGGTCGGCGAGGCTCCCAGGGCCAGGGCGGGGACCAAGCCCAGCCAGGTAGAACCGGTCATCTGCCGGGCAAGCCGGTACAGGCCCGCAAGCGTCAGGGCAGCGATCACAGCGGAAAGGAGGTTGACGCGATAGGCAACATCCCCTAGAGGTATCAGGGTGAACAGTTTTCCCAAGAGCGTGTACAATGGATAGCCAGGGGGATGGGCGATGCCCAGCACGTAGGATACAAACTGAAACTCGCCGCTATCTGCCGGAAGGACCGTCGGCGCGAGGGTGCGCCAGTAGAGAGCCAGCGCGCCGCCAAAGACCCCCAGGTCGAGCGCCCAAGAAGGAAGGCCTCGTTTTCCCTGTGTATTAAGTATAAGCAGAGCGCACAGGACGAGGAAAGCAAGCCTCGCTGCCAGGTGAAAGGAGACAAATGGATATACGATATAGAGGTACAACAACGCGAGCGGCGCGTAGTGCGGGATATATCGCCGCCCCCAGACGACCAGGGCGACACCCAGTATCCCGCAGATTATGACAAGTGGCAATAACTGGACGAGCGGCCTCGCAGCGGGGATGCTCTCGGCCAGGAAGCGGCTGAGGTAAAGCCCCAGCCCCAAGCCACAGATCGCTGGCCCTGCACGTCTAATCTTGTCCACTGCTTTGTGATAACCCTCCCACAACTTTCTGAAAGCTGCGGGAGGGTGCTCTGTCAATACATCGTCCAAGACATATCATCCAGGCGCAGGACGAAGCACACGTTACCGTTCCAGAACAGCACCCCGCGCTCGAAATCCTGCACCGCTCCTCCAAAGGGGTGTATCAGGCCCTGCTCTCCGCTCGTCCCGCTCATGGGCACGGCCCAGCCGAGCTTTTCCTTCAACCAGGGGTTGTCGCGCCACACCTTGCCAAACCGCCCGGGAGGCGGATACAATTTGGGGCCACCGACGCGCGGGGTCGGAGGGATGGGCGTTGGACTTGTGTCCGGAGTTCCCGCCAGATAAGTGTCTGGGAAAGCCCCCCAGCCATTCGGCATAAAGGGAGAGAAGAGGACATAGACGAGTCGCGCGTCGGGTCGCCAAAGCATGTGCCCACCCACGAAGTAAAGCTCCTCGCCGGTTACCCCGATTTGCTCTCCTTTGGGGCAGCCGAGCCGTTCGTGAACCTCCGCATTCCTCCACACGTCGCCCAGGCCCCATTGTGGCGTAGCCGCGCAAGTGGGTGTTGGCGTGGGCGTGGTGGGCGTAGGGGTAAAGGTCCTGGTTGGCGTCGCCGTCGGAGGCATGGGCGTTGGGGTTGGCGGGATGGGTGTCTCTGTCGGTGTCGGCGTCCAGGTCGGCGTAGGCTCCGGCGTCCCCACGATCTTGCTCGCTACCGGGAGAGGAGTCCCC
>CAYPON010000122.1:0-1976 GCA_964412315.1 uncultured Anaerolineae bacterium
GCGCACCCTGGGAGACTATGTGGAGGCCGGCGTGGATGTGATCGAGACGCTGACCCCGCCGCCGGTGGGGGATGTGGATCTGGCGGAGGCGAAGCGGCTGTATGGCGACCGCGTCTGTCTCAAAGGTTATGTAGACCTGCTGTATGTGATCAAAATGGGCACAGCGGAACTGGTCGAACGCACCGTGCGCGAGGCCATGGAGGTTGCTGCCCCCGGCGGCGGCTTTATCCTCGGCACCAGCGATTCGATTCGTGAAGGGACGCCTTACGAGAATGTACGCGCCTATTTCGAGGCCGCGCACAAATACGGGAAATACAGAATATTTTGACAACCATGTGGCCTTGCCATATAATATAATTGAAACAGCCGGAGACCATCACTGTAGCATCATCGCCCCTGGGTTTTGACCATTCCCCTTCATCCTTGCTCCCAATGCTAACAGCTCTGCCAGGAACTTGTAGCCGACGGGCTTTCCCAGCCCAAGGAGGGTAGCCTATGAAGTGCGTTATGAGGCGCTGGATAGTGCTCCTCGTCGCTGTCCCTCTGAGCTTGGCTTGTGTGACCACTGACCTGACTTTCCAGGTCATCCATCGCGATGCGCTGCAAATCCTGAAGTGGGTTGTGACGGGCGGCGAGTGCGGCGGATCTGCAAGGTAGAGGAGAAGAAGCCTATGCGATTTCTCCGGCTGGCGGCAACGGTTGTCCTGGCTTTATCTTGCTTTGCTATCATCGTTGCCCAGGGCCCCTTAACCGTGAGCGTGGATGAGGTCTCCGGCGCGCCGGGCCGCGCCGTGGAAGTGCCCATCATGGTCAAGGGCGCGGACGGCGTGGGCAGCATGTATATCGAGTTGCTATACGAGACCAGGGTGCTCAAGGCCACGGGGGTCAAGAAGGGCAAGTTGACCAGGCACAGCCTCCTGCAAGCCAACATGGATGAGCCAGGCCGTGTTGTCATGGCCCTCGTTGACGCCAACGGCTTCCGCGGCGATGGGTCGGTGGCGCTGGTTCAGTTCCAGGTGCAAGGCGGGGAGGGAGCGGCTGGCGTGTTGCTCTTGCAGAACCTGCGGGCGTCCGACGCGGCGAGCCAGCCTCCCGCCGCGCTCCCGACGAGGGCCGTCAACGGCCTCTTCCGGGTGACAAAGGGGGCTGTCGGCATACCCTGGCCCGCCCTCGCCACGATCGGCATCGTCGCCGCAGGGACGGCCATCACCTTCGTTCTCTGGCGAGCGGGCAAACTCCGCCGTGCCGAGGCCAGGGCGCCTGTTGCCCCCGTGGTTCGTGGGTTTAAGTGCCCGCAATGCGGGAGGCAAGTCCGCCCTGGGGAGAGATTCTGTGGCGAGTGCGGCGCGCCGCTCAGCGGGTTGCCGCCGCGTTTCGCGGAGGCCGAGCAGCAGCTTGCTGTGGTACAAGCGCGTTACCAGGCAGGGGAACTGGATCAGGCCGCCTATGTCGCGGAACTGCAGAAGCTGATGATCCGCGACGACGAGGGGGGCTGGTGGACAATCCGCGCCGACACCGGGAAGTGGTACTGGTATGATGGCCAGCAGTGGGTGCAGCGGGATCCGCCCTCCGTCTCCCTCGCGGCGGCGATCCTGGTGACCCCGACGGCGGGCAAGGGACTGCCCTGGAAGTGGGGCCTCGTTGGCGTGGGGGTGCTGGCCGTCGCTGCCGTCGTGGCCCTAGTAGCGGCACCCGTGCTGTTCCCCTCTGCGCCGGGCAAGCCGACCAGTGCAGCGCGGGCAGAAGCCACGGCCACATCGCGCCCGGCAACGGCATACCTGCAAACGTCATCCCCCGCGCCATCACCCTCTAGTAGCGCGACCCATCCCGCCAAGGAGGCGATGACGCGAACGCCGACGGCGACCTACACCCGATCCCCCACGGCCACGCCCTCTCCCTCGCCCCTGCCGCAACGTGGGAGGGGGAAGACGATGTGGCTGCCGCTGCTGTGTGCCGGAAAGCGGAAATGATGAGGA
>CAYPON010000122.1:2076-10171 GCA_964412315.1 uncultured Anaerolineae bacterium
GCTGTTTCGGCTGCGGCTGTTGGGCGATGATCGTCGTCCTGTTGTTACTGGTTGGAGTGGTGGCTGCCTTCTATTACCGCGTCCCGCAACGTCTGGGCCTGCGCAAAGCCCAGGCACAGCAGGTCTTTTCCGGCACTCCCGACCGCGAGGCGGCGGCGGCTATCCAGGAGGAGCTACGGAAGGGGGGCCTCAATCTCCAAGGGATCGCGCTCTACGTCTTGCCCCTCGAAGGGGAGGAGGGGAGCGTGGGCATTGCCGTACTGGACAGTTCCCGGGGCTTCGATTTCATGCGCGTCGGCGAGCGGGATCTGGTCGTTGACCGGTTGAAGAAACTGGTCACGGGCAAAACGCTGGAGGAACATGACGTCGAGCGCCTGGCGGCAGACTATCGCGGCCAAGACGGCAAGTCTGTGGTGATCCTTACCGCGCCCACGGAGGACATCAAGCGCTATGCGGAGGGCAAGATAAGCGACGAGGAGCTGGTCCATGCGGTTAAGGGTAGAGTAGATGTAGCAGCATTGTCCAAGGAGGTGCTAAAATGGAGGTATCTAGCTGGCGGAGAGTCTGCCTGGTCCTTCTGGCCGTGGTGCTTCTCACGGGCCTTGGCGGCTGCACCGCGGCTGACGAGGCGAAACTATGGGACCTTGTCTGGAAATGGTTCTTGGAAAACCTGTGGCCGATGATTGCAGACCGCTTTGACCCTATTACTGGGGCCATCCTGAAGAGTGGGAACGAGACTGAGACCATTAAAAAGGCCGACGAGCTTATGGCGGAGGGGCGCAGTCAACGAGACCCCGATGATATGGATGAGGCGATCAGTCTGCGGCCACAGGACTGGACCTACCGCGTCTCACGAGGAGCTCTGGCTCTGGAGCGAGGTGACACGAAAGGCATGGATGAGCATCTGGTCGTCGCACAGGCGCTGGCGTCAACGAACGACAAAAGCAAGTCCAATTTCGCTAAACAAGCCATCGCTGAGCTGGAGGGGGTAAAGAGCACGCTGCGGGAGAGGCACGGCAAACTCTCGGCGGTGCCCACGCAATGTGAGGCTCTCTGCCGCAGGCTTGCCCAGTTCTATGAGATGCGCGGCCGGCAAACGGGCAATGCGGACGACCTACAGCTTGCGAAGCAATATCAGGCAGATCGGGAACAGTGCTGGGGGCAATAGTTCAGAGAACTCCCCGCTGGCGCAAATACAGACGATAGATCTCCTCGAACAGGCGCACGTCGGTCAGGGTGTCCTCGCCGGAGGAGCGGAAGGGCTGCCCGCTGCGCACCTGGGCTACAAAGTGTTCCAGTTCGCGGCGATAAGACCAGCTCCAGCGATCCTTGGGCAGTGGCCGGGTGAAGGTTTGCACGTCGCCAGCGCGATAGATTTCCACCTCGGCAGGCGTATTCCGCAACAGGAGCGGAGGGGCCCAGGCCTTGACCCAACCGTGTCGGAAGTAAATCTGGGTATGCTCATCCCAGCGGTAATGGCTGACCGCGCCCGATTCGAGAACGGCACGGATGCCGTTCATGTCCAGGATAGTGATGCCGGTGTAGCCGTCGGCGTCCAGGTCCACATGGCGCACAGTGACTTTATCACCGGCATCGAGGAACCAGCGCAGCAGGTTGATATTGTGCGTGTATTGCTGCAAATAGCTCACATACGGCTTGAAGTATTCGGCAGGCAACCAATCGGGGGGACGAGGCGTGCTGCGCGGCATCGGCTCATCGGTTTTGTCCATAGGCGTATCCAGGCCGGAGATCCAATCGCCGCAAAAGCCGTGATTCCGCGCATAGGTGATGGCCCCCAACTCACCGCTGGCGCGAAAGCGATCCACTGTTTCCTTGGCCAATTCGTTCCCCGCGTCATAGCGCTTCATATAGCCCACCATGAGGCGCGCGCCGCTTTTCCTGCTGGCCTCGAGGATGCTCTCCGCCTGGGCCACGCTCACCGCCATCGGTTTCTCCATAAAGACATGCTTACCCGCCAGGAGCAGATCGCGGGCTATATTCCCTTGCACATCGAAAGCAGCGGAGACGGCCACCGCCTCGATCTGCGGGTCGGCGGCCAGTTCCAGGTGATCCCTGTACAGCTTGGGGATGCGGAAGCGTTCCTGCACCTTGCGGCCAAGCTGGGCGCGTAGCTCGGCCAGGGCGATGAGTTCGCACTCTGGCATGTTCACCAGATTAGGGATGTGCACCTTTTGCGCCATGAACCCGCAGCCGACATAGCCTATCTTCAGCCGTTCCATGTCCCCTCCTCAAGGTATTGCAGCTTGCATCTTGTTGGTCCATTTTTCCAATAGCGATTATAGGCAGTCAACAACGAAGGTCAATTTGACAAGCCTCCCCTCTTTCAGTATACTCCCCCTGGGGACGAATCAATACCTGCTGGAGACGCCTTTATGCCCAAGTTGACGAGGAGAGAGTTTCTGCTGCAAATGGCCAGAGCTGCTGCCTTTTACGAGATGAGCCGCCATCTGCCCTGGTTCGTGCCCTCCACGCCTGTCGCTGCCGCCGCTCTCCTGCCGGAGGTGGTCGTGGCCCAGGGCACTAATGCCGACTCTGCATCGTCGCTCCTGAAGCTTGCCCTCGATAACCTCGGCGGCATCGGTCGCTTTATCAAAGCGGGGCAATCGGTGTGCATCAAGCCGAACGCTACCTGGGCCTATCCGCCCGACACCTGCTCTTCCACCGATCCCGACCTGTTGCGTACTTTAATCCACATGGTGCGCGAGGCGGGCGCCAGCCGCATCGTCGTCGTTGATCACTGCACGCTCGACCCAGGCGCGGCGGAATGCCTGCGCGTCAACGGCATCGGCAAGATGCTGGACGAATTCAAGGACGTCGAGAAGGTCTTTGGGGATCGCTTCCAGTCCCCTAAGAGCTTCTTCGCCGACATCGAGTTTCCGAAAGCCATGGTCTTCAAAAAGGCGAGCGTATTCAAGGCCGCTGCTGAAGCGGATGTGCACATCAATATGGCCCTGGCCAAGAGCCATTGGGTCACCAAGTTCACGATCTGTCTCAAGCACATGATGGGCTTTCTGCAATGGCCCACCGCTTACCACGCCGACCTGGAGCAGGGGATCGCTGACCTCTCCTCCCCTTCCAAGATCCAGTGCCAACTGCACATCCTGGAGGCGATCCGCATCCGCCTCCCTCTCCCCGATCGGCAGCAAGCCGGTGGCTGGGGCAACGAGATCAACGACCCGTTGCGGGTCAAGCGCCCGAATCAGATGGTTGTCGGAAGCGATCCTGTACTGATGGATGCTTACGCTCTGCTCAAGTATTTCTCCCGCAAGCCGCAGGAACTGGGGCACGTCAAACTGGCCCATGAAATGGGCCTGGGGGAGATTGACGTGGACAAGGCCATAGCCAGCGGACGGATGCGCATCCTGGTCGCCGGACAGCCCACTGCCACGCCGACGGCCACCTCTACCTCCACACCCAAGCCGACGCCGACCATTCAAGTCTCCAGGGTGATGCCCACGCCGGCAGGACCGACCGCAAGCCCAACGCTGCCTCCGACTGAGACGCCACTGCCCACCGCTACGCCGATCCTGGTGGCTGAAGCGCAGCCTTCGAGCGTCCAGAAATCACTCTTTGCGGAGGAAGCACCCAAGAGCACTACAGGGGGTGTCGTGAACCCCAATGCTTTCCTGAGCACCGCGCTCATACCTGCTGCGGCCATTCTCACCGGCCTGGGCATTATCCTGCGCCGTCGCGCCAACCCGAAAGACAAGGATGCGCAAGATGACAGTGAGCACTAGCCAGCGGCGGGACAGTCGCGCCGACAAGATAGCACGCAAGTTGGCGCAGGTCGGCTTTTTGTTGCTGTTCCTCTACCCGTTCCTGCCCATCATCTACAACCGGGTGACATTCAAGCCGGTGCCCATCCTTAGCTCCTGGCTTTTGCCCTGGGATCCCCTGCTCTTTTTCGGCCAGGTCCTCAACCGGGATTGGAGCAACCTGGTCATTGGTGCGCCGTTACTCCTCCTGGCTGGCACCTGGGTTTTCGGACGCTTTTTCTGCGGCTGGGTCTGCCCGCTAGGCACCGTATTGGATCTAATCCGGCCGCTCGCCATCTGGCAGCGAAGGCAAGGCTGGGCGAAAGATACGGTCAAGTGGTTCCCACTGCACAGCAATAGCCCTTTCCGATATTACCTGTTGGTTGGGGTGCTGGCAAGCAGCGTTTTCTCCCTGAAAGCTTTAGGACTCCTCGACCCTCTGGTCGTTTTTGAACGCACGCTGGCAGCAATCCTTTCCGACACCTTTGTCCTGCGGTTACAGACTTTTCGCATCTCCTTCGCCGTGCCCTTGCTTTTCCTGAGCATCCTGGCCCTGGAATTCTGGCAGCCGCGCTTTTGGTGTCGGCACCTCTGCCCATCGGGAGCGCTGCTCAGCCTCTTTGCCAGGGGGAGCGTCATCCACCGGCGGGTGAGCGAGGGCTGCAACAACTGTGGCGATTGCCGCCGTCACTGCGCCATGAGGGCCATCCCTAAAGAGTTGGTCAAAGTCTGCCATGGCAACTGTAGCGTGTGCACCGGCTGTGAGTGGGGAGCTGCTCTACTCAAGGCCAGGATCGGCCAGCCCTATTACGTGGACTGCCGCCTTTGTCTGGAATGCGAGGGCATTTGCCCGCAGAAGGCCATCTCTTTCGGTTTGGCGACGCCGTCAGCTACCAGCCATCAGCCATCAGCTTTCCGCTTTCGGCTATCAGCTTTCAGCCATCAGCTATTGGCACGGCTGCCTCATGCTGAGCGAAGCGAAGCATCTCCAAGCGAAGCACCTCATGCCTCGGCACAGGATCCTTCGGGCCCGGCCCAGAAGGACAAAGGCCGCGGTGCAGGAACGATTCATGAATTGCCCCTACTGTCGCGGCGCGAATTCATCAGCGGCGTGGCTGTCGGCGTCATCGGCTTGATCTTCCCCTCTACCCTGCGCCCGACCAACCAGAGAGCAGTGATCCGTCCTCCTGGGGCGCTACCGGAAGAGGAGTTCATCCATACCTGCATCACCTGCCAGGAATGCGTGCGCGTCTGCCCCACCGGTGGCCTCAAGCCCACACTTTTGGCGGCGGGGCTTTCCGGGGTTGGCACGCCGCACCTGGTCCCCCTGCATGGAGCCTGCTCGCTCAACCCCAGTTGTCCCCACCTCTGCGCCAAGGTCTGCCCAGCGGCTGCCATCAAGCCTATCGAGCCAGCAGCGATGAAAATCGGCCTGGCGAAAGTGAATCGTTCCCTCTGCCTGGCCTGGGATCAGGGCACGAAATGTCTGGTCTGTGTGGAGGCCTGCGTCACAGGGGCGGCGCGGGTGCACAATGGCCGCATCGTCGTGGATCCCACGCGCTGCATCGGCTGCGGGCGGTGCGAATACGCCTGCCCTATCCCCGGCAGCGCGATCCGCGTATCTCCTTTATGAGTTATCATGTACAGATGGCTGATGGCCTATTGGCTCATTTGCGCTTTCCACGACTGCGCATAGCGGCCCCCGCGCGCCAGTAGCTCCTGGTGGCTGCCCGATTCCACGATGCGGCCCTCCTCCATGACGTGGATCACGTCGGCCCGCATGGCGGTGGTGAAACGATGGGTGATGATGATCACGGTGCGGCCAGCGGCCAACCGGCTGAAGCGGCGCAACCACTCGATCTCCGCCCAGGAATCCATGGCACTGGTCGGCTCGTCGAGGATGATGATTGACGCACGCCGCAAAAAGGCTCGCGCCAGGGCGATCCGCTGCCACTCCCCAACACTCAAGTCGGTGCCTCCGGAAAACCATTTGCCCAATGGCGTATCATAGCCCTGCGGCAGCCGCGCGACGACCTCATCCGCCCCCGCCGCCTGAGCCGCCGCCTTGATCTCGGAAAGCTCAACAGCAACCCCCAGATTCCCCAAGCGAATGTTCTCGGCGACCGAGGTATAGAAATGCGTTGGCTCCTGCAAAAGCACGACAAACAGTTCTCGCAACTCCGCGAGGGTCAAGTCCCGCAGATCCTTCTCATCTATTTCGATGCGGCCGGCGTCGGGGTCGTACAGGCGGCACAGGAGCTTGATGAGGGTGCTCTTCCCTGCACCGTTGGCCCCGACGATGGCCGCTATCTGCCCGGCGGGGATGAAAAGGGTGAGGTCACGCAAGGCGGGCCGTTCGCTGCCCGGATAGCGGAAAGTGATCCCGCGGAAATGAATCCCCTCGCGCAAAGTGGTCGGGCAAGGGGACGGATGGGCTGGATCCACGACCCGCGCCTGGAGGGCGAGAAAGTCAAAGAGGTCTCCCAGAAAGAGGCTGTTGCTGTAAATCTGCCCCAGGTTTTCCAAAAGGGAGCGCATCAGGCCCTGTCCCTGGTTAAAGGCCTGGTAGAGGAGGGCCAGATCCCCCAGCGTCACCTGCCCCTGCAACGCTCGCCAAACCATCCAGGCCAGGGCCATGCCGGGTATCAACAGGGCAGCTACCCCTGCGCCCAGTCCGACGAGTACTTGATGTCTGGCCAGTTGCAGGCGCTCAAGCCGTAAGCGGCGGCGCAGCTCGCGGAAAGCGGCCTGGAAATAGGAACCCAGGCGGAAGAGCCGCAGCTCGGCGGCGGAGCCACCGCTGGTGAGCAGCCAGTCATAGTACCAGGCGCGGCGTTGATCCTCTGTAGTGCGCAGCACCCACCGGCGTTCGCGCTGGCTTTGGTGCAAGAGGGCGTAGAAGGCGGGCAGGGCGCTGGCCAAGAGGGCGATGGGCAGCACGAGGCCGAAACGAAGGAGCACAGCGGCCATAGCGAGCAGGGTAATCCCATTCTGAATCAGGCTGCCGCTGCTGTCCAGGAGGGCCAATGGTCGGTAGCTGGCATCGCTGCGTGCGCGGTGCAGCCGGTCATAGTATTCGGGCGACTCATAAAAGGCGAGATCTAGCTCGAGGCACTTGTTCTGTATCAGTTCGGCGACCCGGTCGCGCACCAGTTCCGCCTGGGCGGTGCGCACCCAGCCGCTGACGCTGCCCAGCACGCGGGCCACGAGCATGACCCCGATCATGAGCAGCAAAGGGAGCAGAGTGGCGCGCAGGCTTTGCGCATCGCCGCCGCTGCTCACCGCCCGCGCCAGGCTGTCCACCAGTTGGCGGGTCAAGTACACGGTCGCCACGGGCAGCAAGCCCTGTACGACGAGCAAGGCGCCCCAGGCCAATGTCCAACAGCGGGCAGCAGACCAAACCAGGCCCAGCGCGCGAGGCAAATAAGGGACCTGGGCCAGGGCCTTGTGGAGCTTGCCAATGAGGGTCTGAGATTCTGCGGTCATGAAGAAGTCAGCGCCAAGTGATACATTCAGTCACTTCGTAGCAAACTACAGGGTTTCGAATTCCTCCACACTTAATCCCGCTTGGCGAAGAATGCTGCGCAACGTTCCTACAGCGACTTCACGGTGGTGAGGAACGATAACCGTGTATGTGCCAAAATTTGCGTACCTGAGGGACTATGGTTGCTCTAGGCGGTTCAAAATACAACTCCAGCGCTTCCTGCAAGTTCGCCAGAGCCTCGCTTTCAGTCGTGCCTTGGCTGGCAATGTCCACCTCCAGACATTGCGCCACGAACCACTCATCTTCTTGCCAAACTACTGCCGTAAGAGACTGTTTCATAGCGGTTAATCCCCTTGAGCAAGAATGTTGCAAACTACCTATATGCGTACTTTCCGGATTATCAGCCGATATTATACACTGGATGCCAGAGATTGCAAAGGCAAGACAGTGTGGTTTTGATGGGCGTCAGCCGAAGGGTTGACGCTACGCTGCAGTTCCTAGCGACGGCTCTTCCAGGCCGCCGTTTCTTGACTGTCACGTTCAGTCAAAAACCCATAGTTAGGAGGGAGTTGTTACTTTTGCCAGACCTCCGTCTACATAGTAAAATCTCACCGAACTGTCGAGTTTTCCACTGTGTGATGAAAAGGTGCATCACGAAGGTCATGAAGAACACGAAGACAGTGTGAGTTCACTCGTGTCCTTTGTGGCGAAAACAAGGAGATCATCTATGATATCTAAAACATCTGGTGACCCACTGGAATACTATGCCCGCTCCGGCCTTGTCACCGAGCCGCAAGAGTATGCCGCGATGCTGGACGGCCTGCCCACTGACATT
>CAYPON010000123.1:0-10081 GCA_964412315.1 uncultured Anaerolineae bacterium
CGGAGATCAGACTCGAGCTCGCGCCCCAGGACGCGCAGGCAATGTTCCTGATCCTCCCGCTGCACCACCAGGTTCAAGTTGCGCTCGGAGAAGGATTGCGAGAACATGAGCACCTCGACGCCAGCGTCGGCCAGCCGTTGCAGCGCACGGGCGGCCACCTGCGGCGTCCAGTTGCCACCGCCACCGGCCACCACAACCAGGCTCAAGCCCTTGGTGGAGATGATCGCCGCCATATCCCGCCGCGCTGCGCTCGGCTTTTCCACGATCAGTGTGCCAGGATGCGTCGGGTTAAAACTGTTGACGATGCGCAGGGGGATGCTCTTCTCTGCGACCGGTTTGATCGTCTTGGGGTGGAGCACATACGCGCCGAAATAGGCCAGCTCCGCCGCCTCGACGTAGGATAGCTCGCTCAAGACGCGCGCCTGCGGCACGATCTTGGGGTCGGCGGTGAGGATGCCATCCACATCGGTCCAAATCCAGACTTCATCGGCGAGGACGCAGGCTCCCAGGATGGTTGCGGTGTAATCGCTCGTGCCTCGCCCGAAGGTTGTCGTCACGCCGTCGGCAGTCGCGCCAACATAGCCCGTGACCACGGGGATGATCCCCCGCTCCAGCAGCGGCAGCAGGCGCTCCTGCACGTGGCTGCACGTTTTGTCCATCAAGGGGTCGGCTGCGCCGAACTTGTCGTTAGTGACAATGAGTGTAGTAGCACTGACATACTCCGCACGCGTTCCCCGCGCCCTCAGCAGCGCCGCCAGGATGGGGCTGGAGAGATGCTCGCCGATGGCCGCGACCGCATCCAATCCACGCGCAGTTAGTTCCCCCAGCACGGCGATGCTCCGACAGAGCCGCTCGAAATCGTGTAAACGGTCTTCGACATAGCCGGTCACCTCCAACTTTTCCGGGCTGTTCGCTAGCAGCTCGTTGATGACACGAAGGTGGCGATCCAGCAGTTTCGCCTTAATGGCACGATAGGCGTTGTCTTGCCCTTCTGCCGCCATGCGTGCACCTTCGATCAGGCTGTTGGTCACGCCGCTCATGGCCGAGACAACGACGACCAGCTTTTTGTCCTGGCTCCCAGCGATAATATCGGCGACGGCAGCGATCCGCTGCGCGTCTCCTACCGAAGTGCCTCCAAACTTCATCACACGCATCGTACACCTCCTCATATCTTAGCCAGTGCTTGTTCCAGGTCGGCGATCAGGTCTTCCGCATCCTCGATGCCCAGGGCCAGGCGCACCAGTTCATCCTTGATGCCGATTGCCTCCCGCTCCGCTTTGTCTTTGGTGAAATGGGACATCAGCGCGGGCTGCTCGACGATGCTTTCCACCCCGCCCAGGCTTGGCCCGATGTATGGCAGGCGCAAGGCGTCCACAAATCGCCCTGTCCTCTCCAGGTCGCCGTCTATCTCAAAGGTCACCACGCCGCCGAAGCCGGTCATGAGGCGACGGGCTATCTCGTGATCGGGATGGCTCGGCAGGCCCGGATAATACACCTGTCTCACTTTCGGCTGGCTTTCCAGGAACTGCGCCACGCGCAGGCCATTCTCGTTCTGCTTTTGTATGCGAATCGCCAGCGTTTTCAGCCCGCGCAGCAGGAGATAGGCGTTGTGCGGATCGGCCACTCCACCCAGGATGTTCCGTGCAGTCCTCAGCGTCAGCATCGTCTCCTTGGGGCCGACGATGACTCCGGCCAGCAGGTCGTTATGTCCCCCCAGATATTTGGTCGCGCTGTGGATCACCAGATCCGCGCCCAAGGCCAGCGGCTTGAGGTTGATCGGGCTGGCAAAGGTGCTGTCCATGAACAGCAGGACGCCATGTCGGTGCGCGACCTCGGCCATGCGCGGGATATCCATCACCCGCAGATAGGGGTTGGAGGGCGCTTCGGAAAAGATGAGGCGCGTCCGCGGCTGGATCGCCGCCTCCAGCGCGGCGTAATCGCCCGACTTGATGAGCGTCGTCACGATGCCGAAACGGCCCAGGAAAACGAGACAGAATTCGCGCGTGAGGCGATAGAGATCGTCCGTCACGACGATATTATCGCCTGGGGAGAGGAGCGCGAGCAGGACCGTGGTGGCCGCGGCCATGCCGCTGGCGAAGAGCAACGCGCTGTCGCCGCCATCCAGCGCTGCAAGTTTGCGCTCGACGGTGGCCTGCGTCGGATTGTCGTACCGCCCATACTCCCCACGCAAGGGGGGCAGATCGGCCTTCTTGCGCTGCATGTGGGCGATCACCGCCGCCGTATCCTCGAAGGCATAGGTGGACGTTTGCACAATCGGAGTGGTCAAAGAGCCATACGGCTTGACCTTCGTTTCCCCGGCATGGACGGAGCGGGTCGAGTCCCGTGACTGTGCCGGAAGAGGGGTGGGTTCGGGTATCATGGGTTAAGTCTCCTTTCTGGATTTAGGATTGTTCGACCGGGTGGATGCGAAAGGGGACGTCCACCTTCCCGAAAGCTGGGAGCTTTCGGGAAGGTCCTCTTTGGTAACAAAAAGCCTCTTCTCCCAGTGAATGTGAGAAGAGGCCGCTTCGTCGCTATGACCTTTCTCTCATCTTCCAGGCTCTTCACGGTCAGGAAGAGCCTGCCGGAATTGGCACCATGGTACCCCGCAGGCGAATAGCGCCTGGGAATTCCCTGGTTGCCGAGGCTTCACAGGGCCGGTCCCTTCACCTCTCTAGATAAGAGGGCCGCAAACACCGTTATTCAATTGGCGGGAATAATACCACACATTCTTTTTGCTGTCAAACTCGTCCTTCAGACCTGGCAGGTCTAATAGAGCGACAAGCCGGGTTGACCGAGCCGCGAAGAAAGGTATAATGGAGCCTGAACAAGAAGCTGCGCCGGAGGGATGCGGGGTGCTTGACCGTAGGCAACGATTGTCGAAGCGGGCCGATGCGAGGCGCGGCCTCAATCGGGATTTGACGCGCTTCACCACCTACTACCTGGATAAGTTCGTCGAGAATCTGCACGTTGCTCCTGTGCTGCGCGAAGCTCGCGCGCGGGCGGCGACCTGGGAGCACATGGCGCTCACCATCGGCCCCGACGAGCGCATGGTCGGGGAGCTTTGCCACGACGAATTCAGCAGCGAACTGGCCTACTTTTACTACTCCCGCGGCACGATCATCAACCAAGCGCGCCTGGCCGCCTGTCGGCAGGCCGGCCGCATCTCGCCGGACATCGAGGAAAAGATCACTCAGGTGTTGGCCCATTCCTACCAGGGCTGGCCCGGCACCGAGGCCACGGAAGCGGAACGGCTCGCCTACGAATCCGGGGCAGCGCCAGCGCAACACTGGGGCGGCCATCTCGTCTTGGATTATAGGCTGCTCTTGCAACGCGGCTGGGGTGGGATCGCCGCCTGGGTCGCGGAGTGCGCCGCCCAGCGCACCGCCCTCGAACCGGAGACTGCGGACTTTTACGAGGCGCTGCGCGTAACCATTCGCGCGGCCTCAAATCTGATGCTGCGCTACGCTGAATTGTGTGATGCGGAAATGCTGCATTGCCAGGACGCCGAGCGGCGCAAGGAATTGGCCGAGATGGCCGAACGCTGCTGGTATCTGGCGCGTGGCCCGGCCCGCGATTTCCGCGACGCCATACAGCAGGTCTGGTTCCTCCACTCCCTGTCGGGGGCGGATTCCGTCGGGCGTTTCGATCAGTATCTGGGGCCATATTACGAGCAGGGTATGGCCGCCGGCCGCCTGACGCGCGAGGAAGCGCTGGAATGGATCGTCGAATTTTGGCTAAAGATCGCTCAATCGGGGCATATCCAGAACCTGACCATCGGCGGGCAGACCGCGTCCGGCGAAGACGCCGCCAACGAGATCACCTACCTAGCTTTGGAGGCCACGCGCCTCTGCCATCGCCCGCATCCCAATCTCTGCCTGCGCCTGCACGAGAAGAGCCAGCAACGCCTTTGGGAAGAGGGGGTACGCGCTATATCCGGAGGCACAGGCACGCCGGCCTTGTATAACGATGCCTCGGCTATCGCTGGCATTATGAACCTCGGCATTGCGGAGGAAGAGGCCCGCGATTATTGCCTGGCGGGGTGCAGCCAGATGGTTATCCCGGGCCGCTCCCATTTTATGAACGATGCCGGGCTGGTCAATGCCGCCAAGATCCTTGAATTGACCCTCCATGACGGCTACGATCCCCGCCTGCAAAAGCAGGTCGGGCCGCACACCGGCAAACCGGAAGAGTTAGATAGCTACGAGGCCGTAGAGGAGGCGTTGTATCGCCAGATCGCCTATTTCGCCGAGATGGAGGCCCACGTCAATAACCTGAATTACCGGCAATTTGCCAGGCACCATGGCTATGCCCTGCGCAGCCTTTTCACGCGGGATTGTGTGGAAAGGGGGCGCGATATCTGGCATGGCGGCGCGCGTTACAACGGCATCGAGTTGGAGATCGCCGGCCTGACCAATCTGGCCGATAGCCTGGCCGCGATCCGCCAGGCCGTCTTTGAAAAGCGTCTGGTGAGCCTGCCGGAACTGGTAAAGGCATTGGATCACAACTTTGCGGGCTACGACTCACTTCGCGCTGCGCTGAACCAGGCGCCCAAGTTCGGCAACAACGATGACCGCGTGGATGAAATCCGGGCGCGCTTCACCGATTTCCTCTATCGGCAGTTGCAGAAGCAACCAGCGGAGGGAGGCGGCGTCTACATCCCCGGCGAGGTCGTCTTCACCTACCATGAAAGCTGCGGCCATCAAACCGGCGCGACGCCCGACGGACGTTCGGCCTATACCGTCCTCGCCGACTCTGCAGGCGCCTCGCAAGGCCAGGATCGTCACGGCCCCACTGCCCTGATGCAATCGGTGGCCAAGCTACCTCATCGCCTGGGCACGACCTCCATTGTCCTCAACATGAAATTCACGCCTGATTTCTTCGCCACCGCGGAGGGGGTCGCCAAAATGGCCGCCCTGTTCCAGACCTATTTCCGGGCAGGGGGCCTGCAAGTCCAGGTCAACGTCGTGGATCGCCGGGTTCTTCTGGAGGCACAGCGGCATCCCGAAGCATACGCCGATCTCGTCGTGCGCGTGGGGGGCTTTAGCGCATATTTTGTGACGCTCAGCCGAGAGCTTCAGGACGACATCATCTCCCGCACAGCCCATCCCTAAAACACACCGCTATAGCCGAAGCCCTATCCGTCGCCATAACTTGGGAGATAGGACGGGCAGCAGGATTACAAATACCGTGCCCAGTAGGTGACGAGATAAGACGCTCAAGGTATTCCAATTACCATAAATCAACCCTGAAAGCTCTGCGGCCAGACACGCCGTGCCTACGCGCAAGAACGGATCCCACCTGGGACGTAGCGCGATCAAGGCCATCGCCCAGGACGGATACCACACCCTGTAACCAGGTGTCAGCACCACACAGGCAAAAAAGACTTCCAGGCTGGCGATAATCGGGTCCTGCCTTCTCTTCCATACCAGAACGAGTTGCCACACATACAGAATGGTCAGGCCAGCCAACGCCAGCCAGCGAGGAACGACATAGGCGTAATGGCGCAACATCCGCAGCGTTTCCATCGGCAAGGGGGAGAAACGGGCCCTGGACACGTCAATACATTTATATAGAATCAGGACCAGCGTCGCTGAGATCGAGAATCCGTAAGGGGCTGTATCCTCCAACATCCCGTTGATATTTCGCCAGGGAAGGCCGAACGGTGCATAGAGTGCCATAGAGACGAGCACTGAAAGAATCAGAGAGAACAGGAGCCAGCGCAGGCGCGCTGACAAGCGCGGTTCGCTGAGCCAGATGGCAAGCGCGAAAAAGGGAAGCGTGATTGCCGCAATTGCCTTGATCAAGGCGGCCATGCCTAAGGCTGGCAAAACCCACATATGCAGCTTTCGCGTCCACAGCCAGATGCCCAACAAAATGAGCAACATCATCACCGCGTCGTTGTGCCCGTTGCCGATCCACTCTAACAGAATCAACGGGTTCCATGCGAAAAGCAGCGTGCCGCTTATCCGTTGCTGGGGCGCAATCCGCTCCAAAATCAGGTAGACTAACAGGACGCTGCCGATGTAGAAAAGCGCCGAAATCCCCTTGAGGACCAGCAGGTTAGGGGTCAAAATCCCCCTCGTTAACCATGCTGCGCCAGCGGCCAGCAGTTCCCACGCTGGCCCATACACCGAGCTAATGTGCGCCCATTCCCCGACAACATACAGGTATGGATCGGCAGGAAACTGGTCAGGCGTCACAACAAACGGGTTGTTATGGTAGAAGACAAATATCCGACTCCGAAAGAAATACTGAAATAGGTCCACGGCGTTGATGGGGTACAGCCACACCAGCACAAAGGCGAAAAGAACAGTGTAAACTGCGACGATGCCCAAGGACAACTGAGAACCGATATGGCTACCGTTCACAGCGCGGCAAAGAGAGCGCCAGGCCTGCCAATACAACCCGAAAAGCGCGACAACGAGCAGAGCATAAAGGATAGCTCCCCATGCACTATAGTGGGTCAGGCTTGTCAGATCATACAATTGGCGATGCGCTGCGTACTTAGGAAGGGGGAAAACCAGTGTCAGAGCCAGGTACAATGCACCACTAAGCCCACCACACAGCAAAAGAGGCAAGATAGCCGCCGTCTGAAGCGAGGGGGAATGTGAGATGATCTGCCTGAAAGCCGAAGAGATGCGCTTTCGCCCGCTCACTGAGTGCCCTCCGCACTGATAGCTCGACCCGCATCCTCACAGGAATGCCAAATCCGGGTGACAGGGGTTCATTGGTTCCGGTTCAATTTGTCGCCATATGTTTGTCTACCAAAAAGAACTTTGTTCCCTCGTAGAACCACAGTGCCAACGCAAACCATTATTCTGAGGGGAAGATCAGGTGAGTTGTGCATCCGCACCTCCATCACATAGCTTGTGTTGTGCGATAACAAAGGCGCAAACTGAGATGACCAGCAGCGGGATGTGGAGCACGCCCATCCACCACCCGGAGGGCATCACCACAAACCACATCGTCACATTGATGAGCGCAAAAATGATCCCCACAAAGCTGGAAACCCTAAGCACCGCCAGGTTGACAGTGGGGTAGAACAGGTTAAGCACGGACAGGATAACCGGCGTCATCATACAGTAGGTCAGGCCGGATTCATTGGCCAGCAGGACCAGCGGGCTGAAATCGGGTGCGTTGGTTTTCGCATCTATGGGAGCCAGTAGCGCCAGGGCTGCCAAAGGGGCGACCCACCAAGCCCAAAGCGGTCGCTGGCGTGGCGTCAGGTCGTTCCTCTCGGCAAAGACCTCCCAAATCCAGGCCAGGGCGACAACCAGGATCAGCGCCAGATTGCCAGAGGCGATAGCCAGCCCATACTTGTCGGTTACGGCCATGTTCTGGAAAAAGGCGAAAGCCAGATGCAACAGTGCCACATATCCGTTGAAGGCGCGCCTCAGCTTATTCCCACAGGCCATCACGCCGACAATCAGGACAATGGGTATCACCTTCGCTATGGGCATGAGGACCGGGAGTGTATATATCAACGGGTGTGAAAGCACCTGGAGGACAAGATCCATTCTGTCCTTTGGATCACAGCCCTTCGCTGCGTATGAAGGCACGAATAGTAGCAGTAGCAGCAAGGGGTAGAGCCACCATCTTCTGCTGACCTGGTCCAGCTTTCTCTGGATCTTCTCTCGAACAGAATCCGCGTTCATCACTGGAAGCTTGGCAAAGGTTGCAGAGGTGCGCTAGATCACCTTATCATTCGTGCCAGCCAGTTGGCGCAGCAGTTCCGTCTGGCCGGTGTGATAGGTCTCGTGGAAGTACATGAAGAAGAGGCGCTGCCCCACGGTGGTGATCCCCAAGTGGCTTTTGACCTCCTTGGCCAGGTCCTCCGGCGTGGCGCGCCTCAAACCCGCCGTGATCCCCTCCTGGCTACGTTCCAGCGCAGCCAGCAATTCTTCGAACTTGACGATGTCCGGCCCATCCGCACACACCGGCTGCGAGCCATAGCCATAGCGCGCTGCCTGAGTTTCGCTGAGCACCACTTTCTCATCCAATATTTGCAGCACCTGGTTGCGGTTGCCGACGATGTGCCCCAATACCCAGTTCAGGCAGTTGCCACGGACAGGTGGTTGCAGCAGGCTATCCTTGTGCGACAAACCTTTGGTTTGTCTTTTGATAATGTCCAGGTTGCGCGCGAAGGCGCTGATGAGATCCTCTGCCTTGATCATTTTCCCTTCCTCCTTTTGAGCATGCCACCTTCCCGAAAACTGCGAGCTTTCGGGAAGGTGAAGTTCATCCCGCCAGTCTACCTGCCCGAGAATATCTCGCGGATTCCCGGCCACCATTTCTCCAGCAGTCGCAGGAACTCTGGGTCAGCGCCTGTCGCTCCTAACGCATGAGGAGCCAGGGCCAGCCCTCCGATGGCGTACAAGGCGGAAATGGCCAGTCCCCCAGCGGCAAAGTAAATCGCCAGGGCCAGTCCGCCCAGCGCCACCCCTCCCATGGCAATGCCGCCCAGGGCGAGCACTCCCAAAGCCATCCCGCCGAGCGTGATGCCTCCTATCGCTATACCACCGATGGCCAAGGCTCCGATGGCCAGGTTGCCAATGGCGATAACGCCCCTGGCCACGCGCGGCAGGCCCGTCTTCGGATCAATGCCCTGGGCGATATGCAGCAGGGGCCACCCGAAGAGTTCGGCTTTGGAGCGGTACTCGTATCCCCACCAATAGAGGCCGGGGTAGCCAAAGATAAGCGGCCCGCCGGGCCGCAGGCGTCCGTCCAGGAACTCGCCGCAATAGCGACACTTGATGGCCTCGTCTTTGATCTCTTCACCACAGAAAGGACAGGTTTTCATCGCGTGCCTCGGTTTTACCCTCCCGCAGATCGTCCCGTTTCACATCGGCCCGCCGCCGCCCTCTCACGGCAAGCTAATGACAAGCAATCTCAGTATACCACTGATTGGCAATCCCATCAATCCAAGTCCACACCTCCCCAGGGCTTTCCCAAAGTCGCGAGCCCTCTCCGGTGGCCTGTCATTGCGAGGAGCGTAGTGTGCGACGAAGCAATCTCAGGCAGCGAGGGGCATGAGATTGCTTCGCTCCGCTCGCAATGACAGTAGTTTGGGAAAGCCCTGCACACCTCCCGAAGCTCCCAACTCTCGAGAAGGTTGTATCTCGTTACATTGGCGAATTGCCCCTTCGTGAAAGGTGCTTCAGTTTGTTTCTGTCCCGAGGTGTCTTTATGATATAATGGGCAGGCTTGAAAGCTCATCAGCGAAGGAAACCGAGAGCGATGATCCAACCGACACGCCTCAAGCTGGTTTTTCTCGATCTGGATGGGACGCTGAAGCAAGAGCGTGACCCTTATGTTTATCTTCACCGATGCCTAGGGACCCTGGAGGCTGCCAAGCCGTTCACCGAGCGTGGCCTGCGTGGCGAATTGAGTTATGAGGAATGGACACGGTTAGATGCTTCGTTATGGGTCGGCGTTCCAGAGAAACGGATCGCTGAGGCATTTCGCCGAGATCCCTACCTGCCCGGTGCGCGGGAGTTCGTGCAAGTCTTGCATTCCGCTGGCGTCCAAGTCGCTCTGATCAGCAGCGGATTTGACATCCACGTCCGCCAGGTCAGCCAGGAACTGGGCATCGCGTATACGGTCGCCAACGAATTATGTTTCCATGGGGGCCGTGCCACTGGCGAAGTACGTTTCGGCATCATGGACGGGCACAAAGGGCCGGTGGCTGACAAACTGCTGGCGCAAACGGGAGCCGCCAGCCACGAATGCCTGGCGATGGGCGATACTAATTCCGACATCGAGCTGTTCGAGCGCGCCGCGGTGAGTGTTGCCGTAGCGCCCACCTCCGAGCGGGTGCGCGCTGCCGCCAGCATCGTCCTGGAAGAGCCAGACCTGCGGAACCTCATTGCTCGCCTGCGTGCGTTCAGCCCAGGGTTCTTGCCGGGTTAGGGGAGCCACATTCAACACGGGTGGGAGGCATGATGCAGGAGTCAAGAGGCAGGAGGCAAGAGGCAGGAGACAAAAGACAAGAGGCAGGAGGCAAGAGGCAAAAGGCGACCTGCGACCTGCAACCTGTAACCTGCAACCTGCAACCTGCAACTTGCCTCTTGCTTTTGGC
>CAYPON010000124.1:0-10041 GCA_964412315.1 uncultured Anaerolineae bacterium
CGATTTTGACAAAAAAAACGATGTGTGCTACAATCCGCCAAACTAAAACAGTCGGTGGATGATTACCGGCGATTGGACCCCACTGCTGGGTTATCCAGTGCGACCTGGAAAACGCGGCGTGGGGTCTGCGTGTTTTTAGACCCCTTGTAGTTCCCCGCACCCCACAGCACTCTCTTCTGATGGCAGTGCCGCCCATTTATCTGCACAATACTCTGACTCAATGCTAGAGGGAGATCTTACTATGACTCTCAGACAACCCAATGCTAACGAAGCTACAGGAACGTTCAACCGTTCCAAATCCGTTGTGCCCAGTTCCGGGATTTGCACTGTCTGTGTGGATGGCTGTAGAGGTGGATGTGAGACCTGGCTAGCCTCTTTTAGAGGCCGCGAGGTTCTCTACCCCAGGCCGTTCGGTGAAGTAACGGCTGGTGCAGACAAAAACTACCCGGTGGACTATTCTCACCTGAACATCCAGGGATACGCCGTAGGCGCGAAGGGGCTGCCAGAAGGTGTCCGCATTGGCCCAGACAGCGCGCTTTTCACCAACGTGAACACCGAGATCGAGTACGGCTGGGACACAAAGGTCAGGACGAAGTTGCCCATCTTTACCGGAGCCTTAGGCTCTACTGAAGTCGCCCGCAGGAACTGGGAGCATTTTGCCGTGGGCGCGGCGATCTCCGGCATCACTCTCGTCTGTGGCGAGAACGTCTGTGGTATAGACCCCGATCTCGAGCTGGACAGCCAGGGCAAGATCGCCAATTGTCCCGACATGGATCGCCGCATCGCTATCTACAACCGCTTCCAGAATGGCTACGGTGAGCTTCTCGTACAGATGAACGTAGAGGACACGCGCTTCGGCGTGGCCGAATATGTCTTTCGCAAGCACAACCTGAGCACCATCGAACTCAAGTGGGGCCAGGGCGCGAAATGCATCGGCGGTGAGATCAAGGTCAACGATCTCGACAGGGCTATTTCCCTTAAGAAAAGGGGCTACGTCGTCCTCCCCGACCCAATGCTCCCTGAGGTGCAAAGGGCGTACAGGGATGGCGCGCTCAAAGAATTCGAGCGGCATTCGCGCCTCGGTTTCATTAGCCGTGAGGCATTCCGGGAGGAGATAGATCGCCTGCGGGAGCTTGGCTTCAAGCGGATCACGCTCAAGACCGGCGCCTATTCCGCCGTCGAGATCGCTATGGCCTTGCGTTACGGTGCAGAGGCGGAACTGGATCTGATTACGCTGGATGGCGCATCGGGCGGCACAGGGATGAGCCCCTGGCCGATGATGAATGAATGGGGAATCCCCACTTTTTACCTGCAATCGCTCGCCTATCAGTTTGCCAACCAACTCAGCAAGCGTGGCATCCGGGTTCCTGATCTCGCCATCGCTGGAGGGTTTTCCACGGAGGATGGCATCTTCAAGGCGCTGGCTATGGGCAGCCCCCACTTCAAAGCGGTCTGCCTGGGCCGTGCCCTGATGATCCCTGGCATGGTCGGCAAGAACATTGGCATCTGGCTAAGAGAGGGCAAGCTGCCCAACACGGTCTCCAGGTACGGGAACAGCGTCGAAGAGATCTTTGTCTGCTACGAGGAACTCAGGGAGAGATATGGGACGGACATAGATGACATTTCGCTGGGCGCTATCGGCATCTACACCTACTGCCAAAAGATGAAGGTGGGACTGCAACAATTGATGGCTGGCAGCAGGAACTTCCGGCTCTCCACTATCTCCCGCAATGACCTGATGGCTCTCACCGAAGAAGCGGCCAAGGTCTCCGGCATCCCGTATGTGATGGAGGCCTATCGAGAGGAGGCGGAAAGAATCCTGGCCGAATAACCAACGGTTCGCAATGGCGATTTCAGTCGCTGTCCAGCCGCGCGAACGGCTGAAGCCGTCACTACGAACCCATGTCGTCTGCTGCCGGTGGGTGATGACCAACGTGTATCTCGTCGCCGAGGCTCTCCAGGACGCTCTGGAAGTCGCGGGGCGAGGTCTGTTTTTCTAGTAGGTATCAGGCATCCGGCAGCAGGCGAACCTGCCTGCGAACCTGACACCCGTACAAGTTGAGGTTCTATGAAATCGAGACGTATCGTGGTTAGCGACGAGGTTTGCATCGGTTGTCATCTGTGCGAGGTTCATTGCCTGGTGGCTCACTCTCGCTCTCAAAACATATTGAAGGCTTTCAAGAAGGAATCGCCACGCCCTTTATCGCGCGTGCATGTGGAGGAAGACGGCCCCCATTCCATGGCCGTGCGTTGCTTCCACTGCGAGGATCCTGCCTGCGTTAGCGCCTGTCTCACTGGCGCGATGCACAAAGACCCTGAGACCGGCATCGTCTCCTCCGATCCAGAGCGGTGCATAGGCTGTTGGACCTGCATTATGGTCTGCCCCTATGGTGCGCCGGTGCGCGATCTGGTGCGCAATATCATTGTGAAATGCGACCTCTGCCCGGACCGCAAAGTTCCGGCCTGCGTCGAGCACTGCCCCAACCGGGCGCTACAGGTGGAGGAGAGCGCATGACCCGCTATCTGATCATTGGCAACTCCGCCGGAAGCATCGGCGGCATCGAGGCTATCAGGCAGGTAGATCGCGAAGGCCCTTTGGTGGTCATCTCCGAAGAGCCGTATCCGGCCTACTCGCGCCCGCAAATCGCCCGCTACCTGACCGGCGAGGTGGACATCGAGAAAACGCTTTTCCGCCCGCGGAGCTTCTACCCCACCCGGCGTGTGGAGCTTCTCCTGGGCCGCGCAGTAGTGGAGATCAATCTGGAACGCCATGTCGTCCTTCTGAACGACGGACGAGAGCTTCCCTGGGACAAGCTACTATTGGCGACAGGTGGCACGCCCATCATCCCGCCGGTCAAAGGATTGGAACAGATCGGCTACCTTACTTTCATGACCCTCGAGGATGCGCAACGGCTGCGCGAGAGGCTGCCGCGTATGCGCCATGCCCTGATCGTTGGTGGCGGCCTGATCGGGCTGAGCGCGACCGAAGCGCTCTGCAAGCTCGGCGTCAAGACCACGGTTGTCGAGTTGGCTCCGCAAATCTTGGGGCGCGCTCTGGATGTCTTAGCGGCGGCGACGGTGCAGCGCATCATGGAAAACCACGGCGTGCACATTTTGACCAGTTGCTCGTTGGCTGAAGTGCGCAGCATAGGGCCAAGCGGCTTCCTCGCACTGCTCAACAATGGCCTCTCTTTGGAGGCGGACACCCTGATCATGGCCGTTGGCGTCAAACCGCGCCTGGAACTGGCGGCACGCGCGGGCCTGTCCATCAACCGAGGCATCGTTGTGGATAGTCATATGCGTACCTCGCAGCCGGACATCTATGCCTGCGGCGATGCCGCTGAGGCCTACGATTTCATCGCTGGTGGGCCTCGCCTGACACCGATATGGCCCAATGCCTACCTGGGCGGGCGCATCGCCGGGTTCAACATGGCCGGCAATGAGATCACTTATGGTGGCGGAACGACGATGAACGCATTGCACTTTTTCGATTTCCCTATCCTCTCCGCAGGCATCGTATCGGCCGATCCAGCGGAGGGCTACCAGATATTGACGCATACCAGGAATGAGACACCTTCAGACAAGCACCCTTCTGCGAGCCATCCCTTGCCTGAGAGTGCTGTTGGGGCAGAGGAGGCCGTTCCTGGGATGTCTCCCCACTACTCTTATAAGAAGATCGTCCTTCGGGAAGGACAAGTGGTGGGGTTCCTCTTCGCGGGCGACATTGAGCGAGCGGGCGTCATCTACGGCCTGATGAAAAACAGGGTGGATGTTAGAGCTTATGCCCACAAGCTATTGAGCGACAGCTTTGGCTTTATGTCGCTGCCACAAGAGCTGAGACATGAACTGTTGGGGACACGCTACGTCTCCCCGATATTCAATCTCATCGGAGCAAGGCAAAATGCCGTACAGAATCAGTGACTATAGCAATCCTTATCATGATGACAAAGTGTCCGCCGCCTGCGCGCTCTTTGGGGCGATAGACCGAACCGGACGGAGATTCCCTGGCACTGACGTCATTACAGCTATCATCAACATGCACGAACGGGGCAATGGCCTGGGAGGCGGTTTCGCTATCTATGGGCTATATCCGGGTTACGAATCCTGTTATGCTTTCCATGTGCTGTTCATGAATCCTGACGCCCGACCGTCCCTGGAGGAGTTCCTCCGACGCCGCTTTCGCCTGTTGCTCGCTGAGGAGATCCCCACCCGGCCCGCCAAAGGTATCTACAATCCCCCGCTGCTCTGGCGCTACTTCCTGACCCTCGCTGGTGACCCGCCTTCTGGGTTCACCGAAGAGGATTACATCGTATCCCAGGTGATGTGGATCAATCGCTACCAGGAGGGGGCCTTTGTCATTTCCAGCGGCAGGAACATGGGCGTCTTCAAAGGGGTTGGTTTCCCAGAGCAGATCGCGGACTATTTTCGCCTTGAAGAGTATCAGGGCTACCTCTGGACAGCACACGCTCGCTTCCCCACCAATACCCCGGGCTGGTGGGGCGGTGCACACCCCTTCAACATCCTGGACTGCACGGTAGTGCACAATGGCGAACTTTCCTCTTACGGGATCAACCGGCGTTACCTGGAGATGTTCGGCTACGGATGCACCATGGAGACCGACACCGAAGTGCTCGCCTATGCCATTGACCTGCTTGTGCGGCGGCATGGCCTGAGCTTGGAGTTGGCAGCGACTGTGCTGGCATCTCCCCTCTGGTCAGAGATCGAAATGGAGGAGCCGGAGGCTAAAAGGCTGCACACCTTGCTCCGCCAGGTCTACCCCAGCCTGCTCATGAACGGCCCCTTCGCCATCATCGTTGGGCGCAGCGGCGAAATGATGGGGCTGACGGATCGTATTCGCCTCCGCCCGATGACCGCTGCTACCCACGGGCCGATGCTTTATCTCTCGTCGGAGGAAGCGGCCATCCACCTTGTCTGTCCCGAGGTCGAAAACACCTGGATTCCCCTGGGCGGTGAGCCGGTTGTGGGCAGGGTAACGCCTGGCGCAAGCTTTCCGTCCTGTGTTGAAACCGAGTGGGCACCCACGCTTCTAGAGGTAAGCCCGCAATGAAAAGCTATGCCGTGCCCCGCTTTAGAGTCGAAAGGGATGCCTCGCGCTGCATCCAATGTCAGGTTTGCGTCCGGCAATGCGGTTTCAGCGTGCACTCCTACGATCCCACTGAAGAAGGACTCTACAGCCGGGAAGC
Source organism: uncultured Anaerolineae bacterium (assembly GCA_964412315.1). Lineage (GTDB taxonomy): Bacteria > Chloroflexota > Anaerolineae > JAAYEA01 > JAAYEA01 > CAYPON01. The sequence continues at coordinate 5,205 of CAYPON010000124.1, forward strand.
AGATTGCGTCGGTTGCCACCGTTGCGTGATCTTCTGCCCGACAGGGGCCTTGACCGTGACCGAGATTCCACTGGCCTACCGGCAAAACGCCAATTGGCGCCCCGAGGTCATTCAAGACATCATCAAGCAAGCCGAGACCGGCGGAATGCTGCTAACCGGCATGGGAAGCGACAAGCCACATCCGATCTACTGGGATCATCTTTTGCTAAACGCGAGCCAGGTCACCAATCCCTCCATTGACCCCCTGCGCGAGCCGATGGAACTGTGCACTTACTTGGGAGCCAAGCCGGACCGGGTGGAGCTAGACCCGCAGACGGGTGTGCCGACGACCAGAATGCCCCCGCAAGTTCCTTTGGAAGTGCCGGTTCTCTTTTCCGCCATGTCTTTTGGCTCCATCAGCCTCAACGTGCAAAAGTCATTGGCGCGGGCTGCTGCTGAATCAGGCACGCTCTTCAACACCGGCGAAGGTGGCCTGCACGCGGATCTTTACCCCTACGGCAATCATGCCATCGTGCAGGTGGCATCAGGACGGTTCGGTGTGCATCCCTCTTATTTGGAGGCGGGCCGCGTCATCGAGATCAAGATCGGCCAGGGGGCCAAGCCGGGCATCGGCGGGCATCTGCCTGGGGAGAAAGTGTCCGAAGAGGTCGCGGTCACGCGCATGATCCCGGTGGGCACGGATGCGCTTTCGCCTGCGCCCCACCACGATATTTACTCGATTGAGGATCTCCGGCAGTTGATCTACGCCTTGAAAGAGGCGACCAATTACACCAAGCCGGTCGCGGTCAAGATCGCGGCGGTGCACAACTCCGCGGCCATCGCCAGTGGCATGGCCCGCGCCGGCGCGGATATCATCGCCCTGGACGGCGTGCGAGGAGCGACAGGTGCCGCGCCCAAAACGATCCGCGACAATGTCGGCATCCCCATCGAGTTGGCCCTGGCGGCGGTGGATACCCGCCTGCGCCAGGAGGGGATTCGCAACTGCGTCTCCCTCATCGCTGCGGGCGGGATCAGGAGCAGCGCGGACGTGCTCAAAGCAATCGCGCTGGGAGCCGACGCCGTCTACATCGCTACAGCAGCATTGGTGGCTCTCGGCTGCCGCGTTTGCCAGATGTGCTACACTGGCCGCTGCTCATGGGGGATCGCGACCCAGGATCCGTATCTGACCAAACGAATCAATTGGGAAATCGGCGCGGAGCGGCTCAAAAATCTGCTCCGCAGTTGGGCCATCGAGATCAAAGAGATGTTGGGAGGTATGGGCATCAACGCTCTGGAAAGCCTGCGGGGCAATCGGCTGCATCTACGGGCGGTGGGCCTCACCGACCGTGAGATGCAAATCCTCGGCGTGCGCCCGGCAGGGGAGTGAATCCGCAGATGACACACATAATATAGCATTTGCGTTTATTGGCGCAATCTGCGGATACACAAGGAGGGATGAGCAAATGGAAGGGAGTAGTGTGCGGATAGATGCAACAGGGTTAGATTATCGCGCCTTGGGCACCCGGTTGAAAGAGGTGCTCAAAGGGGGCGCAGAACAGGTTGAGCTATACAATGTTTGCGGCCAGCGTTATATCGGCGCCGGAATCCAAGAGAAGGCGCGCGTGGACATTTACGGGACGCCTGGTAACGATCTGGGGAGCTTCATGGGAGGGCTTCGTCTGCACGTGCATGGCAACGCTCAAGATGGCTGTGGCAACACTCTGGATGGCGGTGAACTGGTCATCTATGGCCACGCTGGCGATATCGTTGGCTACGCCATGCGCGGCGGTAAGATCTTTATCCGCGGCAGCGTGGGCTACCGGGCAGCGATCCACATGAAAGAGTACAAGGAGAAAAGGCCAGTCATCGTCATTGGAGGGACGGCGCAACCTTTCCTGGGAGAGTATATGGCCGGAGGCACGGTGATCCTTCTGAGGCTGACCTCCAGGAAAGAGAGCCACCGTTGCTCCCAGGGTTTCATCGGCACTGGGATGCATGGCGGGGTGATCTACATACGCGGCCAGGTCGAAAAGTGGCATCTGGGCAAGGAGGTGGCCGCCGTCCCAGTGGACGACCCGGAAAAGGAGGGTATAGCCAGCCTGATTCGAGAATTCTGCGCGCACTTTGGCTACGACGCAGAGATGGTTCTGCCGCATCCCTTCACCAGGATCTATCCCCGTTTTCTGCGGCCATACGGTCGCCTGTATGCATATTAGCCCTCACCCCGCCCCTTGGTTAGGGTGAGGGAGCGTCTCTCCCGCAAGTTTAGTTTTCCTACAGGCGCTCTTTATTCAGGGCGAGCATCGGCGTTTCGCAAACCTGCGGGAGGATATAACTGTTACCGCAAGGCGGGGATTTTTCGCTCTGCTCAAAATGACAAGAAGCAACCCTATCTAGGACGAGACAACGGGGGCTGACACGGCTATAATGGGCTATCGTTTGTGTCAATGGCTAACTATTGGGACAAAGGAGGGTACTTATTATGTCAAAAACAATAGCAGATGTGATTAAAATGGGGAAAGAGGTGCAGATGGTGGACCTGCGGTTCACCGACCTGCCCGGCACATGGCAGCACTTTAGCATCCCTGCCAGGGAACTCACTGAAGAGTTATTCGAGGAGGGCATCGGCTTCGATGGATCGTCCATTCGCGGCTTTCAAGAGATTCATGAGTCCGATATGCTCTTGATGCTCGACCCGCATACCGCCTTCATGGATCAGGTGCTTGGCGTTCCGACTCTGGTGATCATCTGCGATGTCTACGACCCTGTAACCCGGCAGCCCTACACCCGTGATCCTCGCTACGTCGCGAAAAAGGCGGAAGCCTACCTGAAGCAGACAGGCATCGCTGATGTGAGCTACTGGGGCCCGGAGGCTGAGTTCTTCCTATTCAATAGCGTGCGCTATGGCGAAGCGGTCAACTCATCCTTTTATTACATAGACAGCGCGGAGGGATGGTGGAACAGCGGCCAGGAGAATGGCAAGGGAGGTCAAATCCCTCCCAAGCGGGGCTATTTCCCCGTGCCGCCGACGGATACTCTCCAGGATGTGCGCAGCAAGATCGTGCTGGCTCTAGAAGCGGCAGGCGTGCCGGTGGAGGTGCACCACCACGAGGTGGCCACCGCCGGGCAGACAGAGATTGACATGCGCTTCGACAGCCTGGTGCGTATGGCGGATAACGTGATGATCTACAAATACACGGCCAAGAACATCGCTCGCCAGAACGGGCTGACCGCTACTTTCATGCCCAAGCCTCTCTTCGGGGACAATGGCAGCGGGATGCACGTCCACCAGAGCTTGTGGAAGGGTGTGACGAACATCTTCTTCGATGAAGCGGGCTATGCCGGGATTTCGGAAACGGCGAAGCATTACATCGGTGGCCTGCTGAGACATGCAGCGGCGTTACTGGCGATAGTGGCGCCGACGACGAACTCCTATCGCCGCCTGGTGCCCGGCTTCGAGGCCCCTGTCAATCTGGCCTACTCGCAGCGCAACCGGTCGGCGATCTGCCGCATCCCGGTCTATTCCAAGAGCCAGCGCGCCAAGCGCATCGAGTTCCGTGCCCCAGATCCCTCCTGCAACCCGTATCTTTGCTTTGCCGCGCAGTTGATGGCCGGCCTGGATGGGATTCAGAGCCAGATTGACCCCGGCGAGCCGATGGACAAGGACCTGTACGACCTGCCGCCGGAGGAGGCCAAGCTTGTCAAACAGGTGCCGGGTGCGCTTGGGGAGGTGCTTGCCGCACTGGAGGCAGATGACGAGTTCTTGCTGCGGGGGGATGTGTTCACGCCGGACTTGCTGGAGGCATATATTGCCTACAAGCGCGAGGTGGAAGTAGACCCGGTACGGATACGTCCGCACCCCTACGAGTTCGCGCTGTATTTCGACGTCTAGGCTTTTCACCGCCGTAGGGGGAGGTTACCTCCCCCTACGGCCTGTAGGATACCCGACGATCAATGAACTTTGACAAAGTCCTGACATTTAGCGAGAAAGCAAGAACATGACTTCCACCGTTAGGCCAAATCATTTGCCTACTAGCCCCCACCTAACGGAAAGGCACCCAGCAAGCGGGCGCCCAGTTCCTGCACGCACGCCGTATATCGCGCCAGATCCTCACGCAACTGCGCCACATCGCTACTATAGCGCAGACGCCGCGCCAGGAATGCGAACTCTTCGCTATCAGCAGAGGGAACGGTCAAGTCTTTGGCATTGCCGCGCACCATACGCAGGGCGTCAATCAGCCAGCGCAAAAAGGTATGAGCCTTGCGCAGCCGCGTATAGTCCTCCGACGACAGAATCCCAGCAGCGGCTAACACCGCCATGGCCTCACGGATGTTGGTCAAACGGAGACTGGGATTGCGATATCCATGGACGATCTGCAGGCCCTGCACCAGATACTCGAGATCCACCAGGCCACCAGGGCTGAACTTGGCGTTCAGTGTGCCGCCCGTCACCAGATGCCTGACCTGTCGCTCGCGCATGGCGCGCATGGCGGTCACATCAAACGGCTCGCCATTGTAGACGAATTCATCGCGCAGCCTCGCCACCTGCCTCCCCAACTCAGCACCCCCTGCAATAGGACGCAACTTCACCAGAGCCTGCCTCTCATAAGGCCAGGCTGGGCCGTCCGGGGCAAAGTAACGACAGAAGGCTTCCAGCGACACTGCCAGGCTGCCAGCCTTGCCGTAGGGACGCAATTGCAGGTCTATCTCAAAGATGCCTTCCCGTTTGGCTTGGATGGCGCTCATGAACATCTGCACTAGCTTTTCGTGGAATTCGGCGGCGGTGATCACCTCAGGCCCCGAAGTCCTGCCATTCCCGGCGTAGATAAACATCAGCTCGATGTCTGAGGCAAAGCCC
>CAYPON010000125.1:0-9944 GCA_964412315.1 uncultured Anaerolineae bacterium
CAACAGGGCAGTTGTTGGAGGGGGAAGTTGCGTGACCGGGTTGCAGGCTGAGGCAGCGAGAACAAATGTGACGAGCAGAAGAGCAAGGCGTTTCATCGCACAACTCTCATGACAGACTATACCTATCTACCAGAAGTGCCAGAGAGAGATGCTTGCCGCCCAACGGCTTGCGGTTGAGCGGCGCGGTGTTTGCGTCCGCTCCAACCGCTTGTTAGGCCATTTCTCTGATCATCCGTTCGTATTCGTCATGGGTACCAATCCAAACCCAAATGAAGTCTTCACCATCCTCTACTGCAAGTGCCCTGTGATTGATTCCAACTCGAACTGACCAAAGCTTCCCAACTTTCTTGAAATGAAGAGAGGGATGGGAAGGGTTCTCTTTCAGCAATTCAAAGCTCTCTTTCGCTATCCTTTGGACAGCTTCTGGGAGATCGTCAAAGCGTTTCCAGAAACGGCGTGTTGTCCGATGCATTTAGAGTTCTTTCAAGTGCCCCTTAGCTTTTTCACCAAAGGCTTCTTTGATTAGAAAATCCAACTTGCCCGCCTCTGAATCGGCCTCAATCTGCTTATCCCATTGTTCCCAGTCTCTCTCTGAGAACCACTGTCTCAAGTGAACATATTCTTCCCGAGAGAGAGACTCTATTGCAGCCTGAATTTCCTGTACTCTTGTCATGTTTGCTCCTATGAGCGACCTGGACTCAGAACCTTCCAAGCCAAACACGCGAGCACCACGATTAAGTGTGGAGCTACCGAAATCACAGCTTCCTACTTTATTCTATATCGGTTCTATTTTCTCGTCAAGATAGAGCAAACCCTCGCCGCCCCTACAAAGCTCCTGAACAGCCCGCGCATGATCGGGTAGTTATCCACCATCTCCTCCGGATGCCACTGCACACCGACCACAAAGCGATGCTGCGAGCGTGGACACTCAATCCCCTCGATCACCCCGTCAGGAGCGCGCGCCGTGACGATGCAGCCCGGAGCTACCGCCCATACCGCTTGATGGTGCATACTATTGACGGCGACACTGTTTTCTGAAGGGGAAAACATGTCGGCAAGCAATGTGTGCGGAACAAGCTCCACCGAATGTGCCAGGAAATCCCGCGCCTTGCCAGGCTGATAGGGGTGCTGAAGCACACCTTCTATCTGCGAGGGGATATCCTGATACAGCGTGCCGCCGAGGGCAACATTGAGCACCTGAATCCCCCGGCAGATGGCGAAGACGGGCTTGTCCTCCTCCACAGCCCAACGGGTCAATGTCAGTTCCACTTCATCGCGCAGCGCATCCACTGCTCCTAACTTCTCATGCGGCGTCTGGCCGTAGCGGCTTGGGTCTATATCCACGCCACCGCTGAGGAGCAGGCCATCCAGCATCCGGTAGATAGCGCGCAAGGCGATCTCATCGGTCAACAAGGGGATCAGGAGAGGGGCGCCGCCCGCCAAGGCGACAGCGTTGATATAGCTCATGTTTTGTCCGCAACGCTCCCACCCCCCATCCAATTGATACCGTCCACAAGTGATGCCGATGATCGGATGCATCGAATTCCTTTCTTGCCACGATTGAACAACCGCCGTTAAAACACTTCCGCCGACCTCTGTGAGCAGTGCCCGCGTTCCATGTATACCGCGGCCCGTGCGCCAGCCGTAGTAAAACGAAAGTATATCGCCTATTGCGCGCAAGTCAAATTCTGCGGAACCCAAACTGGTTCCCTGTCAGACCTACAAACCGCCTATGGCCCCAGATCGGTGCTTCTGCTTGGTTTGACAGCAAACGCGACGTGAGCATAATGAGGTAGTACGGTATAATCTCCGCATCTAAAAGGAATATGATCCATCTTCTGCGGTCTCGCGCCACCAGACAACAACTCAATGAGATGCTGGAAGCACTGGTCTTCTATATCAAGTTGGCTGTAGACATCCGACGGGGTGTCCTGGCCGGTGGTGGAGTGCTTCATGCAGACTGCGAGACGGTTTTGCTCGACGATGGCAGCTACCAGGAAGACATCTGGGGGGCGGATTGGATTCCATCAACTCAGCATATACGCTATGAGGCACTGATCAACATCCGGCCACGCCAGAATAATCCTGCGATGGAGATCCTGGATCCGTCCATTCGTGACCGGATTGCGGAAATAGTGCAACGTCTACTGGGAGGCGTATGAGAGACTGGATGACTATCCGCAACCGGTACTTGCGGGATAAGCTCCCGACTCGGTTAGGTGGGTTGGCAGCCAACTTGGCCCGAATCAGATCGTTCTCTGACCATCCTGATCACCGTGCAGTGGTCGAGGGCTTGATAGAGGAAAGCAAATTCTTCATCGAGTGGACCGCCGCTGATGCGGAAGTGAGCACGGCAGCAGAGTTGGTGGAGTTACAGGTGCAATTGGCGCGATGGCAGCGCAATTGGGCCAGCATTTGGGCAGATGCTATGCAAAGGAAGCAAGTCGCCGAACAAGCGTATCACTGGTCAAAACGTGTGCTGAAGATGTCAGGGTTATTACAATAATGCGGCAGTAGGGTGGGCCAAGACCCACCTCACTGTTGGTAATCTACAGCCCAGCGGAATCCAAGACGGCGGGTACATGCTTTTCCCAGCCGATGGGCATGATATGCACGCCCTGGCACATATCTTTCATCTCCCGAATGAGGCGCGCGGCGATCTCGATGCTCTTTTTCACGCGGTTGGGCGCATTGTCCATCTCTTCGATCAGATGCTCCGGCACATGGACGCCGGCAACGTTGCGATTCATAAAGCGCGCCATACCAGCGGATTTCAGGAGCACGATCCCTACCATGATCGGCACGTGAAGATGAGCTACCATCTTCATGAACTCTTCGAGCTTTTGTGGCTCGTAGACGGCCTGGGTTTGGATGAACTGCGCGCCCGCCTTCACCTTCTTCTCCAGCTTGATGATCTGAGGCTCCAACGGCTCTGCCCCCGGCGTTACCACCGCACCCAGGAAGAACTTGGGCACGCCACTCAGTTCTTTGCCAGCGAGATCGTGGCCGTTTTGCAGCAACATCGCCGCTTGCAGGAGGGAGACCGAATCCAGGTCGAACACGGGTTTTGCATCCAGATGGTCGCCCATGACCACGTGGTCGCCGGTGAGGCAAAGCACGTTTTCGATGCCCAAAGCATACGCGCTGAGCAGATCCGATTGGAGGGCGATGCGGTTTCGGTCTCGACAGGTGAGTTGGAAAATCGGCTCGATCCCTCTTTCCACCAGCAAGCGACAAACCGCCAGCGAGCCGAGGCGCATCACCGCGCTTTGCTGATCGGTGACGTTCAGGGCGTCAACCCTGCTTTTGAGCCTCTCGCCTTCTTCGAGCATGGCCGCGACATCCACGCCCTTTGGAGGCCCAAGTTCCGAGGTGACCACGAATTTACCCGCCGCGAACTTGTCCCTGAGGCTCATGCGCTTCCCTCCTTCTTCGTCTCCTCCTGCTCCAATGCCCAGAATGTCGTGCTGCGATAGGCTGGAGGGGGTTGCATTTTCCCATAAGCTTTGGGCGGGATGGTCTGGCGCATCTTATCCAGGCGGCCAATGGCCTTTAATCGTTCATAGATGAGGACCCAGCCGCAGTCGCGTACCGTCGGCTCGACCTCGCACTTCCTGTTCTTGGAGCCACCGCACTGCCCATTGATCAGCCCTTTGCTGCAGGCTGTGAGTGGACAGATACCGCCTGTGTAATGCAGAAGGCAATCCCCACACTCGGCGCATCTCTCGGCGCCGCGCCATTCTCCTCGCGCGCCACCCATGGAAATCGTGTTACAGGCGGGATGAGTTGCTTTGTTCACAGACGCTGCCACCGCCTGCACGCCCACGCCGCAGGTCATAACCAGCATCGAATCCGCTTCTCTGATTTGCCTCTCGTAAGGCATCAAGCCGACCTTGACCAGTGCCTTATCGCAGAGGAAATCAAGGACGGTCAGACCAGTTATCTGCTTCCCGGCTGCTTCTAGTTTGGCTTTCATTTCCAGCACCTGTGCCCTGCCGCCGGTGTGACAGGCTTCTGCGCAACCGTTGCATCCGACCAGGAAGACCTTGCCCTCGCCCTCTAGATAGCCGAGGATCTCCTCGAAGGGTTTCTGTTGTGAGACGAGCATTTTCTTCCTCCTCCCCTCAGTGAATCGCGCAAGCCAGACATGGATCGAAGGAACGGACAATGCGAACGATCTCGAAGGGGTTCTCCTTGTCTTTGACCCGCGTGCCGATGAGAGCCTGCTCCACAGGCCCAGGCTGGTCACGGTCATCGCGCGGGGAACAGTTCCAGGTTGTTGGCACCACGGCCTGGTAATTGGCGATCACGCCATTTTTGATGCTGATCCAGTGGCCTATCGCGCCGCGAGGTGCATCTGTCAGGCCCATGCCTTCGGCTTCCACAGGCAATTCGTACTCCACGTATGCTGGGGCGTCGGGTTTGAGTTGCAGCACCCAGTCGGCCATAGCGTCGGCGACCAGCTTGCATTCCAGTGCTCGCGCCGCATGACGGCCCAACACGGAGGCCAGTGCCGTCGGGGGTGCTCCCAATGTAGACAGCGCGCTATCCACCAGTTCGCGTACGGCAGCATTCCCCGCAGCGTAATTCACCAACATGCGGGCCAGCGGACCAACTTCGCAAGCCTGGCCCTCATAGCGCGGCGATTTCAGCCAGGAATAGCCGCCGGGCTTGCCGGGCTGCGGTTCTGTCGCGCCTTGCGAAGGATGTCTTCCACTGGAAGAATCGGCATACCAGGAATGCCGAACCTCTTCGCGGATTTTAGACGGATGCAGCGGGTGGGCCACAAGGTCGGTGCTGCAAAGGCCTCCTTTGAGCAAGCGATCACGTTTTGTCAGGTCAGCTTCGCTGCCATCGAGGTCAAACACCCCGTAGCTCAGGAAATTCCCGCACCCTGCGCCTATCTCAAAGTAATCGCTATAGACCTGCGCTACCGCCAGGACATCGGGGATATAAATATGGCTGATAAAGTCGCGCAACTCGTTCAAACGCCATAGGAAGGCAGCGATCTTGTCTATGGTCGGCCCCTGCGTCACGCCGCCTGGCACAATGCCCACTTGATGAGGCATTTTCCCACCAAAGATGGCCAACATCTCGTGTGCCTTGCGACGTGCGGCCAGCGCTTCCACATAGTGCGCGACCGCTTGTTGATTTACCTTCGGAGGCAGCCGGTAATCTCCCTCGTAGCGCGGCAGGAAAGGCCCCGGCTGACCCCGGCCAATGAATGCTTTGATAGATTCTAGCATCGCCTCGCCGCCTTCGTAGTTGACCAGTTGGGCGATGTCCACATAGTCCAGAGCGGTCAAATGGTAAAAATGAAGGATGTGGGACTGGATAAAGTTGGAACCAAAGATCAGGTTGCGGATGATACGACCGTTATCGGGGATTTTGGCGACGGTGCCAAAGGCGCTATCGAGGCAAAGGGTGGAGGCCATGGCGTGGGCGATAGGGCAGACGCCACAAATCCGCTGGGTGATAAGCTGGGCATCGCGGGGATCTCGCCCGCGCAGAATCAGCTCGATGCCTCGAAAAAGAGTCCCAGAACTCCGCGCATCCTTGACCTGGCCGTCCTCTACGACCACCTCGATTTTCAGGTGCCCCTCAATGCGTGTGATAGGATCAATCACGATATGTGTCATCTGTCTACTCCTCTTCCCTCGACGAAAGCGATTTGCCCTGCACTGGGTTTAGCCGGTTGGCGATAGCTACTTTTGCCAGTATTCCCCAATACGGGGGATGTTAACATCCTGGAGCTTCTGATAAAAAGGCGACGTGATATCGGGGAAGCCGGGTTCGACGCAACCGTTGCAGGGAGCGTGGTTGCCGATGACCCAATTCACGCCATTATTCCAATGCCTGAGAGGGCAATCGGCGTGCGTGATAGGCCCTTTGCATCCCAGTTCGTAGAGACAACCCTCATCGCCGAGCTTTTTGGCGAACTTGCCCTCGTCAAAGTAGGCTCGGCGGGGACAATTCTCGTGGATAAGCTGCCCATAGAATATCCTGGGTCGCAAATGCTCGTCAAGATCGTCGGGGCTTGGCAGTCCTTGCAGCAAAATATGGGCTATTGTTCCTGTGAACCAATCGGGATGAGGGGGGCATCCCGGCACGTTAATAAGGGGCGTAGTGATCCCATGGGCGGCGAAGGCATCCCGAACGCTGATGCAACCGGTGGGATTCGGCTTGGCAGCAGGGATGCCGCCAAAAGCCGCGCATGTTCCCAAGGCGATGGTGGCCAACGCCCGCTGGCCCAGCGAGCGCACACACTCGACCATCGAGACCGGCTGGCCATTTCTTTCGCCTACGGAGCCATAAACGCCATCCATTGCTGTCGGTATAGCTCCCTCCACAACCAACAGGTAGCCACCTGCCAGGTCTCGCGCCATATCCTCCATCACCTGGATAGCCATCTCGCCGGAGGCAGCCATCACCGTGGGGTGGAATCGCAAGTTAACGTGCTTGCCTGGAAGCAATTCATCTACCAAAACATTCTTGATGGAAGGGCTGGCCGAGTTCAACACAGAGACGGCGCAGCCACTACATGCCGCACACTGAAGCCATACGACAGGATACTCTTGCGTCATCTTGGCCATAGGTCATCTCCCTCACCGGGCGCAAGGCCCTGAGCTACATGACAGTCGGATAGGCTCTAAAGAAGCAAAAAGCGGCAGTCCCGGTTCTCCTATCTCCAGGGGCAAAATGGGGCTTCCGCTATTTGCGGCTGATCTGACAGGTCTGTCTGCCAGAGCGTCTAACAGATCAAGAGCCTTAAGTGCGATGCGGATGGATTCAAACTTCCTATTCTGTTTCACAGTGGTGTTCCAGGCTAGGCTTCCTTTCGCCGTTTCTTGGCCAGTTGCTTGTCAATGCGGCGGAAAAGCTCAGCAGGGCGAACCGGCTTGTCAATATAGTCCTCAGCTTCCAGGGTACGGCCCTGGCTGACGGCCAGAGAGGTCTCGCCATACCTTTCGGAGAAGCTGGTAATCATCAGGATCGGCGTATCGTCAAAAGCAGAATCTTGGCGCAGCTTTTCGCACACGCTGAAACCGTCGCCAAGGGGCATGATGATATCCAGAAGGATGACGTCAGGCTTCTCCTGGCATGCTTTCTCCAGGCCCTCTTGGCCGTTATAAGCCACAATGACCTGATAATCCGGCCGGCTCTCCAGCACCTTGACTGTTGCCCGCACAAAATCTATGTCGTCATCTATGAGCAGGATCTTGGCGCGTTCGCCACTCATTTTGCTGCTGCTCCTTTCTGGCAGAGGCTGCTTTATGTCTGGATTCCCTTCTTCTGCAGTATCTTTTCCACACGATGCAGCAATTCCACAGGTTTGATCGGCTTTTCCACATAGTCATCCACATCCAGGCTCAAGCCTGTTTCCAATTCATAGCGCCGGCGGCTGGCATCCTCACGGACGGCGGTCACGATCAGGACGGGGATGTCCGCATATCTCGCATATTTTACATTCTCTTTGAGGGTGCGGCAAACGGCGAATCCATCCATCTTGGGCATCAAAAGGTCTAGGATCAAGAGGTCTGGCTTGTCCTCACGGATTTTGTCCAAACACTCCTCGCCGTTCATGGCAACTTGGACATCATAGCGGGTTTGTAGAACTCTTGAGGTGGCCTTGATGATATCCGGATCGTCGTCCACGAGCAAGATTTTGGCTTTTCTCTCCATCTTTCCCTCCCATTTGGAACCTGTCCAACAAGCTTGTAGCCGTAGGCTTCATGCCTACGGAAACGCACCCATGAAGGGTGCGGCTACCAGTTCTCGGCTAGGTACCTATAGCGACGGCCTCGGCAGAAGGTGCGCCTCCTTCACAACCGTTGGAACGATCTCCTCCCAGCCGACGGCCATGATGTGAATGCCATGTACACCAGGCATTTCGATGAGCTGAGAGATGATTTCCAGGCAGATTTTTACCCCCTCCTCTTTGGCGTCCTTGGCATTTTCCATCCGCGTCACTAGCTCATCCGGCACATCCAATCCAGCGACGTAATCCCGCATGTAACGGGCCATACCGACCGACTTTACGGGAATGACGCCTGCCAGGATATGGACCTGTTTATCCAGCTCCATGTCCCGCACCATTTGCATGAATTTCTCGAACTTGGGAACGTTAAAAACCCCTTGCGTCTGGATGAAATCCGCCCCGGCCTTCACTTTCTTACCTAAGCGGATGACGCGGAACTCGAAGGGGTCTCCAAAAGGATTCGCTGCCGCACCGATGAAGAGAGGTAACTCACCCTGGAAAGTGTCCCCGCTTTGAAATTGGTGCTCATCTCGCATTTTTTTCAATGTCTGGAGCAGGTGCATAGAATCCAGGTCATAGACATTTTTGGCAGTAGGATGGTTGCCGAAACGCTGATGATCCCCGGACAGGGCCAGGATATTCTTGATGCCGAAGGCAGAAGCGCCCAATACATCCGCCTGGATAGCGAGTCGGTTGCGGTCGCGACAGGTGATCTGCATCACCGGATCCAAGCCCAGTTGTTTCGCCATGATGCACGCCGCCAGGCTGCTCATGCGGGTGATCGCTGTCTGGTTATCGGTAATGTTGACCGCATCCACAACGTTTTTCAGAGTTTCGGCCTTTCTTTCCACCGCGCGGCGGCTCGTGCCTTTGGGGGGACCTAGCTCGGCAGTGACGGCAAAGTGCCCGTTTTCGAGGACGCTTTCCAGATTGCTTCCAGATTTCATGCTTTAGCTTCCTCCTTCGCCTTGGGAGTATAGGGTTTCAGGTCTTTGGGTAAGGTGCAAGTGAACCTGGTCCCCCTCCCACTCTCTTTACAAGGGCTTTCTACCCAAATCTTCCCGTTATGGGCCGCGACGATTTTCCTGGCGATTGCCAGGCCCAATCCTGCACCTTTTTCTTCTATGTTCCGGCCCCGGAAGAAATCATGAAAGATAAAGGGAAGATCTTCGGGGGGTATCCCGATCCCGGTATCGCTTACCTCTACTTGCCAGCTAGGTCCTCCGTCTTGGATGCAGAGGGTAACGCTGCCTCCCGCCGGGGTGAATTTGATGGCATTGCTCAGCAGATTGTTCAGCACCTGCTGCAGCCGGCCTGGAGCGCCAACCATACCTGCCTCTCCCTGTGGAGCCTCGAAGACCAGGCTTATGGACTTGGCCTGGGCAGCCCCTTGCACATCGGCCAGGGACTTTTCGGCAACGGCGACCAATGATACCGGCTTGAATTCCTGTTCCAGCCTGCCGGTCTCGATGCGGGACACATCGAGGATATCACTGATCAGGTTGAGAAGCTCTTCGATACGTTGGCCACTGCGCTGCAACATCTCGCGCTGTTCATCGTTGACATCGCCCGCGAAGCCTCCTGCGATGACCTCCAGGTAGCTCTGCACCGCTACCAAAGGTGCCTTGAGGTCATGGGAAAGGATCGAAAGAGCGTGAACAAGTGTGTTGCGGGTACGTATCAGTCGCGTGGCGACAATACTGGTGATGACTCTCAGGAAACGGTAGCCGAGATGATAGTTCTCGTCTATCATCTGCCGCAGCTTCTCGCCATCAATGGCAATCAGCCGGGCAGGCTCGACGCAAACGGCCGACGAGGTGTAGATATAGGGGGGGACTAACGTGGACCAGCCGAGGTATTGCCCTGCCCGCAGAATTTCGGTCGTCGCCTGGCGGCTGATGGCTTGAGCACCGAACTGCACTTTCATCTCCAAAGCAACGCGCCCCTCAGCAATAACATAAAAGGTGTTGGCCTTTGTTCCCTCGGCGAGAATGGTCTCTTCAGCGTCATAGCTTTCCCAACGGCAGAACTGCACGAGGGCCTTTCTTTCCTCGGCGGTCAGGCCGCGGAAAAGCTCATATGGCTGCAAATCCTGGATAGAGACCTCGTTGGTCATCAAGCTACCTCAATTAAGACCTGTCATTCCTTGGCGGGAATGCCAAGCTTCAAGTCCTCACGCACGACC
>CAYPON010000126.1:0-9938 GCA_964412315.1 uncultured Anaerolineae bacterium
AGGACATCCTGCTGACCAGTTTGATGGAGGCAGCGCAGTATTTCTCCTTCGGCGCGGTGGAGACCTTCCTGCCGCTCTATTTGCGGGGCCTGGGTTGGCAGCCGCGCGTGATCGGCCCCCTGTTCACCGCGCAAATCATCACCACCGCTCTCACCAAGCCGCTGACGGGCCGCCTCTCCGACCGCCTGGGCCGCAAGCTCTTTATCATCACCGGCCTGCTGACGGGGGCCATCGCCACCGGGTTGATGCCCTGGATCACGAACTGGTGGGCCATGGCCCTGCTGATGAGCCTGTTCGGCCTGAGCGTGGCCGCGGTCACCGCCTCGACCTCGGCCCTCGTCTCCGACCTGAGCCGTGCCACCGCCTATGGCGCGTCGCTGGGGATGCTCTCTAGCGTGATGGATATCGGCCATTCCACCGGCCCGATGATCACCGGGCTGCTCGTCGCCGCGCTGGGCTATGCGGGAGCTTTCGGCATTGTCGCCGCCCTTCTAGTCGTCATGTGCGCGGCCTTTTACCTCCTCGTGCGCGTGCCACAACGCGCAGATTCGTAATCTGATGAGGTTTCGGGAGGAGAAGATATGAAAGATGCACCTTGTATACGAGTCGGGATGCGGGACGCCGACATCATCGGCCAGGATAACCGTGCGCTACAGGCAGCGGTGGATTACGTCGGCAACCTCGGTGGCGGCACTGTCCTTATCGGCCCCGGCGTCTACCTCATGGAGGATGCGTTGCATCTGTGCAGCCACGTGACCATTCGCGGCGAAGGGGATAAGAGCGTGCTGCGCAAATCTCCGGGGCGTATGTCGCTCCTGGCCGCCGATGGCGACTATGGCGACGATCAACTCACCCTGGCTGACCCCTCCGGCTTCCAGGTGGGCATGGGCGTAGCGGTCGCCGATGACCATGCGCACGGCTTTCATGTGACGGTCGCCACCATCGTCGCCAGCGAAGGGAACGTTTTCCAGATCAACGGCACCTTCCAGGCCGATTACGTCATGTCCGGCCATGCCTACGCCGCGAATGTCTTCCCCATCGTCAGCGGGCGATACGTGGAGAACATCCGGCTGAAGAATCTAACCATTGAAGGCAACAAGACGGAGAACATGCTCCTCACGGGCTGCCGGGGCGCGGGCATCTACTTCCATCGCGCCAGGAAGGTGGAGATCATCGCCTGCACAGTGCGCGATTACAACGGCGATGGCATCAGCTTTCAGCAGAGCGAGGATGTGCAGGTGGTAGAATGCCTCTGCCAGGGGAACAGCAAGCTGGGTATCCATCCGGGGAGCGGCAGCCAGCGCCCTGTGATCGGCCGTTGCCGCAGCCTGGACAATGGCGAGATCGGCCTCTTCTTTTGTTGGCGGGTCAAACATGGCATGGCTCTGGACAATGAGTTGCTGCGCAACGGCCATGCCGGGCTTTCCATCGGCCACAAGGATACGGACAACCTGATCGAAGGCAATGTTATCTCCGGCAATGGCGTGGTCGGCATCCTTTTCCGCGACGAACTGGAGCCGCAAGGGGCGCATCGCAACCGCGTACTGAACAACACCATCCAGGACAATGGCAACGAGAAAGAAGGATACGGTATCAAGATCAGCGGGGAGACGCACGATCTCCTCATTCGCGACAACATCATCGGCGATACTCGTCCTGCGAGGGAAAAACGTCAGCGCATCGGCGTCTATGTAGGCGCAAAGTCGGGGAATATCACATTGGAGGGAAACCGTTTCCAGGGGAATGCGGTGCAGGATGTCTATCGGGAGGCCGCTTGAACAATATGAAATCTCTGTGGTGTATTCTGGTTCTAAAGAACAAGGAGGGGCAATGTTTCACAGGGGCCTGTTGAGCGGGCCGGAGGTGGAGCGACTGGCTGATGGCGTCATGACCGTCTTGGAGCGGGTCGGCATCCTCTGCCAGAACGGCGAGATTCTGGGGGCGCTGGCGGAATGGGGCGCGTCGGTTGATGAGACGCACGGCAGAGCCTGGTTTCCCCATGGGTTGATCGAGGAGTTCGTGGCCAAGCTGAGGCGGGAGGCCAGTGGACGGCAAGAGACCGGGCCGCAGCAACTCAAGACCGCCGCTCACGATTATGGCGTCCTGGGGCCAACGGGCGAGCCGCCATGGGGTGATGTGATGAGCTTCAAAGCCCCCGCTTTGCCCGTCCTGAGCACCCAGGTGGCCCAGTTCTTTTACGATGACTGGCGCAAGGAGAGTCGTCCTGGCAACAGGGCGGATTTCATCACCCTGATCAAGCTGGGCGATGTGCTGCACCGCGAGGACGGCGTCGGCCACAGCCTCCTCCTCAGGGATGTGCCACCTTTGCTGGAGCCGCTGGAGGCGGCCATGCTGCTGGCCGAGTATGTGCACAGGCCCGGCCCTGCCTTCGCCTGGAACGTGCGGCAGGTGGACTATCTGATGGAGATGGGCGAGATCCTGGGCATCCCCGACTGGTTCACCTGGGGCGCGATCTGTTTCGCCCATCCCCTCCGTTTCGATAGGGATGTGGCCGACAGGTTCGTGCGCCGCGTCAAATCCGGGGTTCCTACCGGCCTTACCGGCATGCAGGTCAGCGGCGCGACCACGCCTGTGACGGTGGCTGGATACATCGTGGTGAGTGCGGCGGAGTTCATCGCCACCTGGATCGCCGCCCGTGCCCTCAACCCGCAGGTTCCCCTGACAGGTTCGATGTGGGGTGGAACGATGGACATGAAGACGGGCGCAGTGAGCTACTGTAGCCCGGATGCGATGCTGCGCGCCTTTGCCATCAGCGAGTTTCTCCACCGATGGTGCAGGCAGGACGTGGCGGTCGGAGGTGGTGAGTATTGCGACGCCAAGACGCCCGGCCTGTACACTGCTCTGGAGAAGGCCTACAAAGCCATGACCATCGCCGCTTTCACCGGACAGCACCCTCCGGTCGGGGAGGGTATGCTGGAAAACGGCAAGACGATCAGCCCGGTGCAACTGCTCCTGGATCGTGAACTAGGGAAGGGCGTCCAGATACTGGGAAGTGACTTCGAGATCACATCTGAGACCATGGCCCTGGATACCATTCTCGAAGTCGGGCTTGGCCTGGAGAAGTGCTACCTGGGAACCGAGCATACGCTACACCACTATCGCCACTCTCTCTGGCTGCCGGAGCTATTGGATCGCTCCGGCTGGAAAGGCTGCACCGACGAGGAGGTTTTGCTGGAGCGGGCCAGGCAGAAGGTCAAAGACCTCATTT
Source organism: uncultured Anaerolineae bacterium (assembly GCA_964412315.1). GTDB lineage: Bacteria > Chloroflexota > Anaerolineae > JAAYEA01 > JAAYEA01 > CAYPON01. The sequence goes on from CAYPON010000126.1 coordinate 3,230, forward strand.
CCCAATACCAAAAGCCAGAGCTGGATCCCGGCAAGCTGGCAGAGATGCGCCAGGTCGTGGAAAAGGCCAGGCGCGAGTTGCTGTCGTCGTGACATCACAGGCATCAGAAGCCCGTTTTCTAGTAGAAAACGGGCTTCTGATCTCAATACAAAAGAAACGTTTGGCCTTTGCGGGCATTGAGAGTAAAATATACCGCGTTGTCACCAAAAATCCCAGGAGGATACATGCCGAGACGTTCTACCAGACGCAAGCCTCATATCTTGCTTATTGGGATTGACTCCCTGCGCGCCGATCACATGAGCTGCTACGGTTACCACCGCCTGACGACGCCGCACATGGATCGCTTCGCTCAGGGGGGCACGCTCTTCGAGCGATGTTATAGTCCCAACATCCCCACGACCAGCGCCTACGCTGCCATGCTGACCGGCATGGATCCCTTCACCACGCAGGTTGTCGCCCTGCGGCACAAAGGGCCGCTCCGCGCCGAGGTGGTCACGCTGGCAGAGTTGCTCAAGGGGGAAGAGTACAACACCACCTGCGTGGGCTTTTCGGGTAACCCGGCTTCGCGCGGCTTCGATACCTATCTGAACTTTCCGGGCTGGGGAAGCTGGAACGAAGGGCGCAGCCCCAAGGCGCAGAACCTGAACGATGTGGCTATCCCCGAACTGGAAAGGCTAATCAAGGCCAGGCAGCCTTTCTTCCTGTTCCTGCGGCACATGGATCCTCATGCCCCTTATCTGCCGCCCGCTCCCTTTGAGCGCATGTTCTATCACGGCAACGAGTGCGACCCCAAGAACAAGTCCATGGAGCCGGTGATGACCTTCAAGTCTTTCCGCGACTTTTTCGCCACCTGGATGCCCCCTGGCATCACGGACAAAGATTACGTCATCGCCCAATATGATGGGGCCATCGCCTACATGGATGCCTGTATGCAGACGATCTTTACCGCATTGGAGGCGCGGGGGATTCTGGATGACACCATTGTCGTCATCAACTCCGATCACGGCGAGACCCTCTACGACCATGAATGCTGGTTCGACCACCACGGCCTTTACGATGTCACGCTGCACGTGCCGCTCACCATTCGTTACCCTAGCAAGGTTCCCGCGGGCAGGCGCATCCGCGGCTACACCCAGCACAAGGATTTGATGCCGACCCTGTTGGAACTGGCCGGCATAGACTCTGGGATCTCCTTCGATGGCCGCAGCCTCCTGCCGATGATGCGCGGCGAGGTGCCTTCCCATGAGGGTGAGATGTACATTAGCGAATGCACCTGGATGCGTAAGCATGGCTGGCGCACGCCCGAATGGAAGCTCATCGTCGCCCTGGAGCCCGACTTTCATTTCAAGCCGCCGCTAGAGCTGTATAACCTGATCGCTGATCCTCACGAAGATAACAACCTGGTGGACAGAGAGCCAGAGATGGTCGCGGCGCTCAGGAAACGTATGGAACAATGGATCGCTAAACGCGAGGCAGAAACAGGCATGATCAACCCGATGCTGACCCAGGGTGACTGGCATGGCCATGAGGGCGTTGGCCCGTTCAAAACCTCGCAGCAAGCTTATGACACGCTGCATATCGGCGATCCCAAGCAGGCCGCCAAATTGCAGGCTGAGTCCAGAGAGGACAAAACGCCCTCCGCCGAGAGGCGGCTGAAAGCTCTCGGATACATGTAGTTACCCCAGACTTGACAGGTCTTGGAGACCTGTCGGGTCTGGCATTCAGAAAGGAGCAACCGCAATGCCCTTGAACGTAGCGATTGTGGGGATGGGAAATATCGGCAACACTCACGCCGGCGTTTATCAGAAGAATCCGAACTGCAAGATCGTGGCCGTCTGCGATATTATCAAGGAGAGAGCCGACAAAGCTGCTGAGCGCTACGGTTGCCCGGCCTTCTATTCGGTGCAAGACATGCTCAAAAGCGGTATCCAGATAGACGCGGCCAGCATGTGCACCGCCGGCGTGGAGAACGGCGGCGATCACTACAAGCCGACGATGGAACTGCTGGGCGCGGGGATTCCCGTGCTCGGCGAGAAGCCGATCTCTAACGAAATCGCCAAGGCTAGGGAAATGGTCGCCCTGGCCAAGCAAAAGAACCTGCGCTACGGCATCAACCTCAATCACCGCTTCACTCCCGCCGCCTTACGCGCGAAACAGTGGGTAGAAGCCGGTCGGCTGGGAGAGATCAACATCATCAACATGACCATGTGGATCAACAACCCCAACGAAAGCTCCCCCTGGTTCCATATCCGTGCCCTCCATCCGCATTCGCTGGACGTGATGCGCTATTTCGGCGGCGATGTGGAAAAGGTGCAGGCGTTCTTCAAGCGCGGCCCACGCAAGGATGGCCCAAACGGGCGGCGCGTCTGCTGGTCGAACGTGCAGGTCAACATGCTCTTCAAGAACGGCATCATTGGCCATCTCACCGGCTCTTACGATGCCGGCGGCAGCTATGGACTGGAGAGGCTGGAAGTCGTCGGGTCGGACGCCCGTTTTGTCCTGCTGGACGCCTGTGAGCACCTGTACTTTTACCCGCGGTTCTCCCGCGAGACAGAAACCTATGACTATATCGGCGGTATGATGAACTTCTCCGAGACCTTCGGCAGCCGCATCAACAAATGGGTCGAGCAGAACCTGCAAAAGGTCAAGCCGGAAGAGATTGACGCCTCCGGCGAGGACGCGCTCAAAGTGCAGTTGGTGATCGAGGCCATCATCGAGTCCTGGGAGACGGGCAAGGTCGTTACGCTGTAACGTTAGAACGTTGGAACATTCTATCAGCAGGAGCCCGCTGTCACTGCGAGCGCGGTTTGCGAAGCAGTCTCAGGCCGGGACCGAGATCGCTTCGCATAGGACGCTCGCGATGACAGCTCAGCAGAAAGGAGAAATCACGTAATGGCCGACGCCAAGAGCAATGCGCGAAGCGCATTCGGCGCGCTTGAAACAGCCGGACGGCTCACCGATGCGCAGATCGAAGCCAAAGCCCAGGCGCTTCTGGCGCAGCTTGGCCTCGCAGAAAAGATCAAGCTGCTGTATGGTGATATTCCTTTCTGGCAGGGACTCGCTGACATGCTAAGCGGCGCGTACAGCAATCGCACATGGAACGCAGGCGAGGTGCCACGTCTTGGCATCCCCGGCATCCGCTTTTGCGATGGGCCGCGCGGCATTGTGATGAGTGGCGCGACCACCTTTCCCGTCCCCATGGCGCGCGGCGCAACCTGGGATCCGTCGCTCGAAGAACGGGTGGGCGATGTGATAGGGCGAGAACTGCGGGCGCTGGGCGGCAACCTCTTCGGCGGCGTGTGCATCAACCTGCTCCGCCATCCCGCCTGGGGACGTGCCCAGGAGACGTATGGCGAGGATCCCCGGCATCTCGGCGAGATGGGAGCAGCGCTGACGCGCGGCGTGCAGCGACACGTGATGGCCTGCGCCAAACATTATGCGCTCAACTCGATCGAAAACGCGCGTTTCAAGGTGGACGTAACGGTGAGCCAGCGCGCACTATACGAGGTCTACCTACCACACTTTAAGCGCGTTGTTGACGAGGGCGTGGCGAGCATCATGAGCGCCTACAACAGCGTGAACGGTGCCTGGTGCGGGCAGAACAAAGTTCTCTTGACCGACATCCTCAAGCGAGAATGGGGCTTTAGAGGTTTTGTGCTGACCGACTTCATTTTCGGCATCCGAGACGCTAAAGCGGCGGTGCTCGCCGGGCAGGATCTGGAAATGCCCTTCATGATGCACTTTCACCGTGACCTCAAGAGGCTCGTCGAGCGCGGCGAGGTGCCGATGGAACGTATCAACGACGCTGCGCTACGCCTCCTCCGCCAACAAGTGCGCTTTGCGCAAGGTCGTGACCCCAGCTTGTATGACCGCAGTGTGGTTGGGTGCGAGGCGCACCGTCGCCTGGCGCGCGAGGTCGCCCAGAAGAGTATCGTCCTGCTCAAGAATGAAGGTCCGCTCTTGCCCATCACGCAAGGGCGGCGCCTCGCTGTCATTGGGCAGCGTGCTGATACGCCCAACACCGGTGATGGCGGTTCAAGCAACACGCATCCTGCTTACGTCGTCACGCCGCTGCAAGGGCTTAGGGCAGCGCTTGGGGATGGTGCAGTGACATACGCTGACGGGAGCGACCTGGCGCGTGCGGTGGCCGAGGCACAAGCGGCGGATGTTGTCCTGGTGGTGGTTGGCTATACCCATGCCGACGAGGGCGAATTCATCCCGCCCGATCTCTTCTCTCGCTTTGCCAAACTCTTCCCTCGGCCCACGCTGAAGGAATTGCCAATCGTGCAGCGGCTGAGGCAGGCACAACGTGCGTCTGGGCAGCAAGTCGGGGCCTTTTCGCAGGGCGGTGATCGCCAACGGCTCACGCTCAGCTCGCAGGACGAGGCGCTGATCGAGGCGATCGTCGCAGCCAACCCGCGCACTATCGTAGCAATCATGGCAGGAAGCGCTGTAGTCACGGAAGCCTGGCGCATGCGCGTCCCCGCGATTTTGATGCTCTGGTACCCAGGGATGGAAGGTGGCCACGCGCTCGCCGACATGTTGCTCGGCCGGGTCAACCCCAGTGGCAAATTGCCTTGCGTCTTTCCCAAGCGTGCGGAAGACCTGCCCTTCTTCGACCGCGAAGCCACCGCGATCACCTATGATCTCTGGCACGGCTATCGTAAGCTAGAGCGCGACGGCGTTGCTCCAGCGTTCCCGTTTGGATTCGGGCTGAGCTACACCAGCTTCGCCTACCACGGCCTGCAGCTTGAGCGCGCCGAAATCTCGCCGTCCGACACATTGCGCGCGATGGTTACGGTCACAAACACCGGCGACCGCGCTGGGGATGAAGTGGTGCAGCTCTATGTAGCCGCGCACGGCTCACAGGTGGAGCGTGCGCCGAAGGATCTCAAGGCGTTCTCCCGCATATCTCTGGCTCCCGGCGAGAGCCGGGTAGTCGAGCTGGAGGTACCTGCCGCCAGCCTCGTCTATTACGACGAGGCGCGGGGATGGATCATCGAGGCCATCGAATACGAAGTGATCGTCGGTTCACATTCGCTTGACCCGAACGCGCTCCGTGCACGCTTTCGAGTGCGCTGATCGTCATTTAGAGCATCTCGTCATGCATAGTGTTTGCGCCTGACAACTCATTGTGTTGATTAAGGAGTGTAGGCATGTTGCGAGTTTGTGTGATCGGCCTGGGGCCGATTGGCAACCTCCATGCCGATATGTATCGCGCCGACCCGCTCGCCCAATTAGTGGGGGTCTGCGACATGCGCAAGGATCGCGCCGATGCCGCTGCGGCCCGCTTGGGAGTGCCGGCCTTCTATGACGTGCAAGAGATGCTGGAGGCCCTCCATCCCGATGTTTGCAGCGTGGCTACTGGCGGCTACGAGTACGGTAGCGAGCACTACTTGCCGACGATGCAGGCTCTGGAGTTTGGCTGTCATGTCCTCGGCGAAAAGCCGATCTCCAACTGTATCCGCGAGGCAGAGGAGATGGTAGCCAAAGCCAGGGAGAAAGGAGTCTGCTACGGCGTCAACCTGAACCACCGTTTCACTCCTGCCGCCCGCCTGGCCAAGAAGTGGGTGGAGGAGGGGCGATTGGGCCACCTGCTCTTTATTGTCATGAGCATGTGGATCAAAAATCCCCGCGAAAGCTCGCCTTACTTTCAGATTAAGGCGCTCCACCCGCACACGGTGGATGTCATGCGCTATTTCTGCGGGGATATCGTCGCGGTGCAATGCTTCGCCACCAAAGCCCCAGGGCGCGTCATCTGGTCCACGGCCACTTTCAACATGAAATTCAAGAATGGTGTCGTCGGCACCCTCACTGGTAGTTACGACATCGAGCGAGGCCATCCCATGGAACGATGCGAGGTAGCGGGCACGGGGGGACGCTTCGTCCTGGAAGATATGTTCCGCGAATTGACGCTCTATCCGGCGGGGAACCTCGAAAAGACGGTTTACACCAACCCGATCTTTGGCGGGATGGGCAGCTTTAACGACACCTTCAAGAACCGCATCCATCGTTTCTTGGAGCAGATCATGGAAGGAGCTAAACCCGAGGAGATTGACGGTTCCGGCGCGGAGGGCCTTGCTGCCCAAAAGGTGCTAGCTGCCGCCATTGAGTCGCTGGAAAGCGGGACGGTTGTACAGGTGAGATAAGGAGGAGCCATGAAACTCGGAGCAAATTCGGTGCTATTTGGCGGGTATAGCATGGAGGCCGCCTTCAAGTACATCGCTATGGCCGGCTATGACGGCATCGAGGTCTCGGCCAATGACGGCATGAGCGAGCACCTGGTGCTTGCGCGCTGGCGGGAGATCGCGCCGGAGGTGAAGCGGCTGGCCAGTGAATGCGGCCTGCAACTGCTGGCCATGGAACATTCCTCCCTAGCTACGGAGCAGATCTCCAGAGACCTAGCCAAGACGGAGGCAGCCTTTCAGGCGGCGGCGGAGATCGGCATCCCGATCATCTGCTGCGGCCCGGGCGGTAAGGCCGGCGACGAGGCCTCCTTCCAGCAATCTATAGACTCCCTGGGCGAGCTCTCACTGATGGCGGAGAAATACGGTGTGACCCTGTGCGTTAAGGCGCACGTCGGCCAGACTGTCCATGACACCCCAACCACATTGCGGTTGATGACGGCTATCACCTCACCGAATTTCGGCGTTAACATGGATCCCTCGCACATCCACCGCGCTGGCGAGAACCCGGTCGAGGCCATTGC
>CAYPON010000127.1:0-9923 GCA_964412315.1 uncultured Anaerolineae bacterium
GACGCTCTGGCCGCAGGCGGGGCAAAACTTGGCCGCTGGCCGCAAGGCGGCACCACAATGGAGGCAAAACCTGGCCTCGGGCGCGGCAGGCTGCCGTCTGGCACCGCAGTAGGGGCAAAAATCGCCTATTGGGGGGAGCGTCTTGCCACAGGAGGGGCAGGGAGTGCCCGCCTCCGCTGCCGGCGGGGCAGGCTGCAACTGGGCCAATTCCTGCTCCAGTTTGGGGGTCTCCGCTTTCATCTCCACGATATGCTGGCAGAGAGAGGCCAGCTCGGCATGATTGAGCTTGCCCGCCTCGTGGAAGGCGAGGGTTTGCAGCCCCAAAGTCATCGTGGCCTGCTCCACCTGGAGCCTCAACCTGGCCAGGTCGGATTCCACCCTCTTGATCTGCCGTTTCCGGTCGGCCTCGGCGATTTGCTTGCGCAGCCCTTCGATGGCGGAGCGAACCCGGCCCTCCTTGTCCACGCTGGAAATGACCTGCTCCACCTTGTCTTTCAAGCCATCTATGAGATCTGCCATCCACCGGCCTCCATCCTGCCATGATTACCCATGTTCAGTAGTCCGCAAAGCCGGTCATTCTGAGCGAAACGAGAATCCCGCCCCGTCGGGAGGAGATTCTTCGGCGCAGAAACGCGCCTCAGAATGACCCCTTTCGCAGCTATCCCCTTTCCTGTCTACCTATACGTAATCGCGCCGCGCGAGTAGCGCAGGCCAGGCGTCAATCGGGGACGATCGCCTGCTCGATCCCCGGCTCCGGCGCAGGATAGCGCATGTCGAACCCCTCCAACGTCTCGACGATGATGCGCGCGACGGCGAGGTTGCGATACCACTTTCTCTCATCTCTGCTCCTCCTCGGCTTCGAGTTGATGAGGGGGGCCTGCGAGCAAAGGGGGGAGTTCTCGGATGCTCGGCAGGATGTAATCGGGCCCCGCAGCGGCGAGTTGCCGCCGCGCCTGCGAGCCGGTGAGGACGGCGACTGTCCAGACTCCAGCGTTTTTGCCCTCCTGGATGTCCATGACGGTATCGCCGATCTTCACCACCTCTCGCGGATCGGCGATGCCTATCTCGGCCATCGCCATCTGGATCATCTTGGGCGATGGGCGGCCCTCCCCCACCTGTTCTGCGCTGGCATAGTAATCCACTAGCCCCTGCGCGCGCCAGCCCAGGTGCGAGAGGATCTTGTCCACGACATCGGTGGGGAATCCGCTCCCCAGCCCGACTTTGATCCCACGGCGGCGGAGCTTCTGGAAGACCTCTCCTGCGCCTTCTATCTCCGTAACAGCAGCCAGCCCCCGCTCCAGCTCAGCCAGAAAGGTGGCATAGATCCTCTCCAATAATGTCGCTGGCCCTCCAGACTCGCGCAGCAGCCCCGCGATCATCTCTTTCTTTTCCCTGCCCCGCTGCGCATTGATCCACTCGACAGGGAGCACGATGCCGTGCCGGGCGAAGGCACGTTTCGTCGCGCCGATGACGAGGGGGTATCCCTCCACGACATCGTTTACCGTGGTGCCGGCCATGTCGAACATCGCCAGGCGGATCATTCTTCGTTGCACGGCCATGCTCCTTCCGAACGGTCTGGATAGATGCCAGCGTCCTGTGAGTAACCATAAATAGCATACTATCGGTTTTTTGTCAAAGCCTCTCCTAAAGAAACCGGCTTCGCGCAAACAACGACCAGCAACACCCCAAAGCTGGCAAAGGAGCCTTAAGGCGATTGGCATGTCGAAAATGCTGGCCCTCGGTAGTTTTGACGTATATGCAGATTCAGATATTATTGAAAGAGACAACACTGTTTATGAGCCAGATCCTGGACAGTGGGATATGACATATAGAAGGAGAAGGTCATGAAATGTGTTATCTGCAGGCAAGCTGAGACAAAAGCAGGCGTGACGACCGTGACTTTGGAGCGTGAGGAGTTGACTCTGGTGGTCAAAGGCGTGCCTGCGCAGGTATGTCCCAACTGTGGTGAAGCTTACGTGGATGAACAGGTGACAGCACGTCTACTGGAGACAGCCGAGCAGATAGTACAGGCTGGTACACAGGTGGACATCCGACAGTACGTCGCAGCCTGAACCATAGGTATGGTGTAAAAATTGGGCAATCTCTGGTCAGTCCTTCGGGATCCTACATGGCGGGGAATAGGTGCATTGTGGAAGACGATGTTGCCCACTACCTGTTTGCGGGAGTGGGTTCTCTTGGTGTTTTCGTTCTATCGTGTCCGTCCTATCTATCAGTGAGCCGCTAGATTCAGTGCTGGGCGCGAGTTCGCCACGTGCAGAAATTAGCAGATTGAGAGGAGGCAACTATGGAAAAGAGAAGACTGGGACGAACAGGGCATATGAGCACGGTGATCATCCTGGGCACGGCAGCGTTTGGCAGAGTCACGCAAAAGGAGGCGGACCAAGCGATTGAGTTGGCCTTCAAACATGGCGTGAACCACATAGATGTTGCTCCCACCTATGGTGAGGCTGAACTGCGGCTGGGGCCTTGGATGAAGGAACACCGCAAGAATGTCTTTTTGGCCTGCAAGACCACCAAGCGCACCCGGAAAGAGGCGTGGGAGGAGTTGCAGCGGTCGTTGGAGAGGCTCCAGGTTGACTCTTTCGATCTCTACCAGGTGCATGCCCTGAGCAAGTTGGAAGAGTTGGAGGTTGTCTTGGGGCCAGGTGGAGCAATCGAGGCTTTCCTGGAGGCGAAGGAGAAGGGGCTGACTCGCTATCTGGGCATCACCGGCCATGGCTTGACCGCGCCCAGCGTGCACGCTGTGGCCATTGAGCGCTTTCCCTTCGACACGGTGCTGAATGCACTCAATTTCGTCCTCTGGGCGAATCCCGACTACCGGCGCGATTATGAGAACTTGATCGCGCTGGCCAGGAAAAAGGATGTCGGGCTAATGGTTATCAAAGCCTGGGCCAAGGCTCCCTGGGGAGAACGCCAGCACACCTACACCACCTGGTACGAGCCGTTCGACGATCAGGCCAACATGGACCGCTGCTTGCGCTTCGTGCTCTCCCAGGAGGGGATCACCGCTGCGGCCAGTTCTGGCGATGTCCACCTGTTGCCGATGATCCTGGATGCAGCAGAACGTTACATTCCCATGAGCGAGACCGAGCAGGCGGCTCTGTTGAGCACGGCGCACAAGTTCCAATCCATCTTTTGAGTTTAGAGACCCGTTTTCTCGTAGAACACGGGTCTCTGTAAAACTAGGCATGGCGGAACTGCTCGTCTAAATCCATCCCTTTTTCGCGGAGGGCTGCGCGGAGCGCCTCTACGTCCTCGTCGCGGACGATGGCCAGGGAACCAGAAGGCGAGAAAGGCACAATCAGCGGCCCAGTGCTGGCATCTTCCGCCAGTTCCTTCAAGACATCGGCATTCTTGAGCTGGAGCAGCGTCACCTTTTTCAAGGCCGCATTCCCATAGAATCTGCCCCACACCTTGATCTGCGAGATTACCTCTGGGGCCAGCCGGCCTTGGTGCAGTGGGCGCAGCGTGGCCATAATCCGCTCCGCCGTCCAGCCGGCGGAGATAGCCCTCCCCACCGCTTCTCGGGTGATAAACAACTCGTTCTCGCGCTCCTCCGTGAAAGGGGATAGCTCGTGCTGCAAATAGATATCGGCGACTCGATGGCGGAAGCGAATATGGCCGTCCGCTTCCACGGTGAAGGAGGGCGGGGGTTGCGTGGCAGGGGGCGTCAAAGTGGGCAACACTCCCTTGCTTTGCAACGCTCTCTGCACCCGTTGTAGCTTGACGCCACCAGCGCTGATAAGTGTGGCAGTGGGGGACACCCGACGGCCCAGCAGAGGGGCGGTATCCTTATCGGCCAGGAGACTGTCGAGCAGGCTCGGTTCGGCCACCTGACAAAGGATGCCCCCCTGGAAGAATACGATGCGCTCGTGATAGCGTCCCCATTCCTGTAGCGTCAGCCGCACATTCTGGGGAAGCGGTGCATTGCTTTCTCGATCCAGGAAAGCAGTGATCTCCTGCACCGTCATCCCCCTCTGTTGAGCCTGGTAGACCGATTCGCGGGTGAGATGGTAGGCGAATACATGCTCGCTCTTCACGCGCTCCGCGAACTCGTCCAGGATGGAAAGGGTGTAATCGCTGACGGGATCCAAAGCAAATATCTCGAAATTGGGCTGGACGATAATACGATGCTCCACAACCGGCTCTGGTTCAGGGGCCACAAGGCCCAGGATTTGCGCTCCGAGAGGGGAAACTCGAAAAGCGACCAGCCGGGAGCCCTCCCACCCCACAGAGACCAGGCCCATCCAATAAAGCGGCTCTTGCAAGATGTAGGAGATGAAACGAGCCTCCACGATATCCCACCCTCGAGCCTCATCATGAACCGGAAACTCCCAGGAGAGCGGGTTGTTGTAACTATGGTAGGGGTTATGGAGGCCGTAGTAGTTGTGATGGCGAGGGAACAGAAACTCATAGTTAATCTCCTGGGCCCGCTTCACCAGGTCGCTCAAGAGAACCCAGCGGTCGGGGGGAGTGTGTTTCAACAAGCCGACAACGAATTGCCGCCCCCCCTTCACAGTCGGGATGGCGCGATTGTCCTGATTGTGGGTGGTGTCGATGTGTAACTCGCGGATGCGCAAAAGCTCATTCCAGAAACTCGTGCGCAGCCAGGCTCTGAAAACCCTCTCCGTGCGCGCCCGCAGGCTCAGGCTCAAGAAGTCACGCGAACCGGGTGCTGTCGTCAGTCTAAGCCCAGACCGCTCCAGAAGCCCCATTTCTTCCATCAAGAGGCGTAGAAAATAGAGGCGTGAGGTATCTCCCTCGGTGTGCACATTCCTCGTATCTTCCTTGACCCATAGTTCTTCATTGATGCGCATCCAGTGACGTTTGGGGAGCCCGCCACGCGAAGTCAAAGCGATGTCATGGTTATGGATATAGCTCCATAGGAGAAATAGGTCGCGCTGAAATGCCTCTGGCGCTGCCCGCTGCACCGCAGGGATTTGCTCAGGGGACACTTTCTCCGCCCATTCAAAAGCCGGGGCCAGATAAGGGCGGATCGGTTCAGGGATCACCAGACGTAGGCCGGGGCTTAGGCCCATCCCGGTGATCGGCGCTTCCGACCCGCCGGTGAGCTGGCCATTGACGCTGAATACCAGGCCGAATGCCGTGAGCCGCGCCAGGACATCCTCGAAGTATCTCGGCGCTCGGCGGTAGGGCGAGCCTTGATACGTGCTGGAAGGCGATTCCAGCACAAAGCCACTGTGCAATAGCTCCTGCTTCAGCAAGTCAGTCCTGGCCTCTCCACCTTGCAGCAGGATCTCCTCCAATACCAGGCGTTCCAAGCCGTCGAGGCGAGGGATAGAAGCCGCGATGGTGTCCGGCCTGGAGAGCGTCTGTGCCAAGGCGTGGACATACGCCTCCTTCTGATTTGAGTCCATTTCCAGGCCGGAAAACTTGGCCATCGTCTGCAATGCGTCCACGTCATAGCCTGAAAGCAGTTCCTGGATTGTACTGCTCATGAGAGGGTTTCCTTCATCTTGGGCGTGTAGCCTTTCCTGACCATCTCCGCCATCAAAGTGTCTACGGACTCCGGCTTGATCACCACCAGGCACGGCGACAACTGGTAGATGATCTGCTCGGCCAGGGAGGTTGTATTTAACAGTTCCTGCAAAGTGTATTCATCGGCGAACTCGATCACAGTGGGGTTCTCGTATAACCGGACTGAACCATAATTCTGCCACCACTCCTCCAGCGTGCGGCAGGCAGCGACAGGCACCGCTGCTCCACTCACCGTTTCCAGAAAGGAGAGGATTGTCTTCAGTTCCATGCCATTTTCGAAAGCTTGATTGAGCCGCTGCGGCGTGACGCGATAACGGAACACGTCCGATTCAGCATCCATCAAGTCAGCGAACTGGCCCAAGAAGTCGTGAACCTCAGTATCTACACGGCCCAGTTGCACATTGATAGTCAGGTCATCCCCTATGGTCATGGGGCGCATGTCCCCTTTGCCCGCTGCGATTTGCGGATAACGTCCTAGTAGATACTTGCCCAGGCTGGTTAGGCGAAAAGCGACGAGTTTGCTTCCTTCATAGGCCAGGCTCACGCTTCCAGACCAACTAAAAGGCCCTTCAACAAAGCCAGCGAATAAAGGACCATAGTTTCGCAGCCACTCCGCCTTATCATAAGGCGTCGGGGGTTGCTTGCCTAACGAGGAGTCCAACCACCACTGGGGGGTAGGGGTTCTAGATGCCCGGCAGATACACGACAGGTCTGGGCATAGTTGCCAGATAGCCTCCAGGAGAGCATCCAGGCTGTGCCAATGGTCGTCACTTAACAGGCTCAGGAGCCGCGCCATGAATTGACGGATGTAGGCCAAATCCTCGTACAGATTCTGCAGGTCAAAGTCTGTGCCGCGGATTCGTCGCAAGTGGAGATGCCCGGCTCTTCTGAGCACCAGACTCAGCTCGTTCCAATCTTTCATGGCCAGCCAGGCGGAAACCAGTGCCTGAAGACGCTGGATTTCGCCATGCTTATGATAGCGCTCGATGGCCAATTGATTGACTTCGACCGAGTCCCCGACCTTTGTGAGCAGTCCCAAATCAAGCAGGAGATGGTAAACGAAATCCAACATATCCCGGCTGCATCCTGTCATCTCCGCGAGAGCCTGCACATCCGATTCCTGCAACTCGGAAAGGGGAAGGGTCAGAGTTGAATGCAGATAGCTGGCTCTGGCAATCTGCCATTCCTCATCGTCGCTGAGCCAGGCAGGAATTTCGGCCAAGACATCCGGCTGATGCAGCGTCGGTTGCGCCGCGTTTTCCAGGTCCTGCAGAGGCGCTGTATGGACTTTCATTTGGTGATCCCTGACATACTGCCAGAAGTGAGATACCGCCTCCAGCAGCAGAGAGGCGGGCACCTCCTTGGGCAGGAAGGATCGCGTCTGTTCAGGAGGGTAGGTATCAATCCGCTTGGAGAGGGAGGTCAGGCAAATTGAAACCGCCTTGGGGATGCGGTAACGCCCCGCGCCGGCTTTGGCATCCCCTTCGGCGAACAGAAGGCCGCGCGCTACCAGGCTATCGAGATATACCCCGCTATCTTTGCTCAGGATAGGCCCGTACCAGGCCAGGAGCGCTTTTTGTATGGCATCTTGGCGCAGGCTCTCATGCCCCGCGAGGAGGTACACCAGTTCCAATGTAGCTTTTTCGCCTTCGTGCAGCGCTGCCAACACCTGATGGACGCTCTCGGGATTCGCCAACAGACCGACAAGCTCAGCGATAAGCTCCGTCTTCCTGTGGGTGTGTGGGGAGGCTCCGCGATGTCGAGCGAGTTCGCGCAGCTCGTGAACGGAACGGCTTTCCAGCCACCGCACGATCTCCCGCCAGGCGGCGGGATGCTGCTCTTTTCGCGCCATGCTATTCAGTTCGTCCGCCAGAGGAATCTCTGACATCGAAGAGGATGTCACACGAACTCCTGCCAAAGGCTGATCCTGCATCGTAATATTATACAACTTTTTGTCCGATTGATCAAATCCGTTAACTCATGTTGACAACCTGGGGCAAGTAGCATATAATGAGAACCAGAAGGTATCTGGGTTTGGCTTTCGGGCGGTTCAAGGGGCAGCGGGCCAGTGACCATGAGCGAACTGAGATTGTTGTTACCATATCGTTTCGCTTTTCGCAAAAGATGGCGGCTATCGCCCTGCATCTAGCCTGGGTGATGGCCGTTTTTTGTCTGCTGGCGGGGTGCAACGGTGGCTACCAGAAAAGCAAAGAAATCCCCATCTAAATCTGCATTCAATATAGATTGGGCTTTGCAGCGCGAGATCGTTGGGCTATTCCTGGCGGCTCTGGGAGGGGTCTCCTTTCTGGCGCTCTTTGCCGTGACTCGCGGCGTACTGAGCGACTGGATAGCGCACTTGCTGCGCCAGGTTTTCGGCTGGGGGGCCTATTTGGTGGCGCTAACTCTCCTGGCGGCAGGGGCCTTGCTGCTTTGGAAGAACCTGCAAGTCAAGCTGCAACTCCCCTGGCAGCGCATCATCGGCGCGGAAGCCTTGTTCGTCGTGGCTTTGGCTATCTCTCACATGATGGCTGCCACGGCCCAAGAGGGGCTGTCGCTGGCGCGAAAGGGAGGCGGGGGAGGATATGTCGGCTGGACAATCAGCTATTTCCTGGTCGAAGCCATTGGCTTTATCCCCGCTTTCGCGGTGCTGGCAGCCGCCGCGCTGGTCAGCATCGCCCTGATCTTGCACCTCTCTGTGCAAGGCTTGCGTGAGGCCTGGGCGCACGCCCTGACGGAGCTTGCCGCTCTCCGCGCAGAGTTCTTTCCCAGGCCAGAGCAGCCGGAGGGCACCACATCCTTGCGACCAACGCCCACCCCTATCCCTCCGGCCCGCGAGCAGGCCCCTAAGGTGACCCAAGAACCGCTGCCGCTTTTCATTGAGACACGCGCACCCACCCGGAGGCGTGCCCTCCGCCGTCGCAAGACTCTGCCGCCGCTTGACTTGCTGGAACCTGAGACGTCTCAAGGGATAGACAGAGCCGAATTGGAAGAGCAAGCGAGGATCATCGAAGAAACGCTGGAGAGCCTGGGAGTGCCAGCGCAGGTCGTAGAATGTCGGTATGGCCCAACCGTGACCCAATTCGGCGTAGAACCCGGCTATATAAAGCGTCATGGGGTAGAAAGTGAAAGGGTGCGAGTCAATAGGATCGCGGCCCTGGCTAATGATCTCGCCCTGGCTTTGGCCGCCTCTTCCGTCCGCATCGAGGCTCCTGTGCCAGGCCGCTCTATCATCGGCATCGAAATCCCCAATCGCTACCCCTGGCGCGTCTCGCTGCGCGGCGTGATGGAGAGCAGCGAGTTCGCGAGCTTGAAAGCACCCCTCAAAATTGCCCTGGGGCGCGATGTAGCAGGTGGCCCTATTGCCACCGATCTGGCCAGAATGCCGCACCTGCTCATTTCCGGCGCGACGGGGTCCGGCAAGTCCGTTTGCATCAACTCGCTTGTATCCTGTCTGGTGTTCAACCATACGCCGGAGACGCTACGCCTCATACTGATAGACCCCAAGCGTGTAGAGCTGGTGCATTTCAATGACCTCCCTCACCTGTTGGGCCCTGTGATCCTGGATGTGGAGCAAGCGGTCGCCGCGCTCAAATGGGTGTCCAGCGAGATGGATCGCCGCTACCATCTTTTCTCGCGCGCCGGGGCGCGCAACTTGGAGGCGTATAACAGGAGGGCCGCGTCATTGGGAGAGCCGCCCCTGCCGTTCCTGGTGATCTGCATAGACGAACTGGCGGAGTTGATGCTGACGGCAGCGGAGGAGATCGAGCGCAACGTATGCCGTATCGCGCAACTGGCCCGCGCCACCGGCATCCACCTGGCGCTCGCCACGCAGCGTCCTTCGGTAGATGTGGTGACAGGGCTGATAAAAGCGAATTTCCCAGCGCGAATCTGTTTTGCTGTAACCGCGCAAGTGGATTCGCGAGTCGTCTTGGACACACCTGGCGCGGAGAAGCTGCTGGGCCGAGGAGACATGCTATTCATGGCTCCCGACTCGAGCAAATTGCAGCGGGCTCAAGGCTGTTTCATTTCCGACGCCGAAATAGGGCGGCTGGTGAGCTTCTGGCGGGACAAAGCCACCGCCTATCTCTGGCTGCTGGATGAGAAGGTGCCCTGGGAAGAAGAATCGGCAGAGGAGCAAGACGAGCTTTTCCCGGAAGCGCTCAAGCTGGTGCGGGAACATCAACAAGCGTCGGTCTCCTTCTTACAGCGTCGCTTACGGATAGGATATCCCAGGGCAGCGCGCCTGATGGACATGTTGGAGAGACGTGGGATCGTTGGTGGTCAGACAGGAGGTGGACGCTCGCGGGAAATCTTGTCCGATGACGAGGACGACGAAGGATAACGAGATTTTCGTACCTGGTGGTATAATATAGTAACGTGGATTAGACGAATCATCTCAGACT
>CAYPON010000128.1:0-9383 GCA_964412315.1 uncultured Anaerolineae bacterium
CTACACCTCTCTATTCGTCGGCAGCGTCAGATGTGTATAAGAGACAGGGCCTTGGTCAACCGCCCCGAAGTGCTCTTCCTGGACGAGCCAGCCAGTGCCCTTGATCCTGCCGGGCGCAAAGAGGTGCTGGAGATGATCGGGCGATTGCGGGGACAATGCACCGTCTTCATGTCCACACACATCCTGGCCGACGTTGAGCGGGTGTGCGACACGATGGGGATCATCGCTCGCGGGCGAATGGTGGCCGAGGCCAAGCAAGAGGAACTCGTCGCGCGCTACGCCATACCGGCCTTCGAGGTAGAATGCGATCACGGCGGGGAAGAGCATCTGGCGACATGGGCTGGTGCCCTTCGTCAGCTCCGCTGGGTCAATAGCGTCGCCGTCGTTGGCGCGACCGCCCGCGTCGTTGTCAGCGATACCGAGGCCGCCAAGCGCGATTTGCTGGCATCGGCAGTCCAGGCAGGGCTGATCCTGACGCGCTACGAAATGGTCAGGCCGTCGCTGGAGGATATCTTCTTACGGCTGATCGGGGAAGGGAGACAGATACAATGATGTTCCTCGTCGCCCTGCGCAAAGAGTTGCTGGAACAGTGGCGATCTTACCGTATGCTCGTCACGCTGGTCCTATTCATCGTGATGGGATTGCTTTCGCCGCTCTTTGCCAAGCTCACGCCCGAAATCCTCCGGCTTTTGCCACAGGGAGAGGAGATCGCCAAGATCGTGCCTCCGCCCAGCATTGCCGACGCTGTGGCGCAGTATATCAAGAATATCAGCCAGTTCGGGGTCATCCTGGCCCTGGTCACAGCTATGGGCACGGTCGCCCAGGAGAAGGACAAAGGCACGGCGGCGCTGATGCTCGTCAAGCCGCTGCCGCGCGGCGCCTTCCTGGGGGCCAAGTTTGCCGCCTTTGCCACAACCTTTCTCATCAGCACGGCCCTGGCGGGGCTGGCGTGTTACTATTACACGCTGCTCCTGTTCGAACCGCTCGACCTGGCTGAGTGGCTTGCGCTCAACGGGCTGATGTGGCTTTTCCTGTTCGTCTATGTCGCGCTGACCATCTTTTGCAGCACGCTGACCCGCTCGCAGGCCCTGGCTGGGGGACTGGCCTTCGGTACGCTGATCCTGCTGAGCCTCCTTGGCTCGCTCCCTAAGGTGGGCGAATATCTGCCAGGGCAGTTGCTCGCCTGGGGGACCGGGCTGGCCATCGCAAGCGCGAACCCTTCCTGGCCCGCCGTCTGGATCAGTATGGGGATCATCTTCGTTGCCTTCTTTGGCGCATGGGTTATCTTTGAAAAACAAGAACTTTAAGGAGGGGGAGATAATGGCGAAAAGAACTTGCGGCATGACGGTACGACAACCGGCGACGCGCTGGGAGGATGCACTGCCCAGCGGCAATGGGAAGATAGGCGCGCTCGTTTATGGGAACATCCGCCACGAGATCATCCTGCTCAACCACGAGGCGCTCTGGCTGCGCAAGGAAAAGCCGACTCTTCCCACAATCTCGCAGCACCTGTCCGAACTGCGGGCGATGCTGGCCGAGGGGCGCTACAAGGATGCCGCCGGTTTTCTCGATAGCAAACTGTGGGAGGCCGGCTATCCTGCCCGCGTTGTGGATCCCTATTATCCGGCCTTTGATTTGCAGATCGAGCCAGCCAAGCCAGGCTTCTTCGAGCCAGCCAAGATACCCTTCACCCACTATCGCCGTAGCGTGAGCTTTGAGACGGGCGAGGTTTCTGTGACCTGGAAGGAGGGAGAGGCAACTTTCGAGCGGCAACTGTTCGTCTCCCGCGCCGATGACATCGTGGTCATGCGCATGAAAGCCTCCCAAGACGACGCGGTCAGTTGCCGCCTGAGGCTGTTGCCGCACGGCCTGAAGGCGGAAAAGGGCATGGATTACAAGAACATGACCGTTCCCGGCGTGCCGATCACTTTTGAGAGCACGGTGAAATCGGATCAGACGCCCTGGCCCGGCAAGCTGACCATAAACGCCCGCTATGAAAATGGGGCAGAGTTCGGCGGCGTGGCGCGGATCGTGGCGCATGGCGGGCTGGCCAACGTAGAGGATGACTGGCTGCAGATCAAGAGCGCAGACGAGGCGATCATCCTCATCAAGCTCTATGCCAACGAGAACGGCGCGGCTGCCCAGGAACGGATACAGGCGGAACTAGCCAGGACGCCCACCGTTTATGAGTACCTGCTGGGGCGGCACGTCCCCTTGCATAGCGAGCTGTTCCTCCGCGCCAGGCTGGACCTGGAGGCCAGCAAACAGCGCAAATTGACCAACGATGAGCTTCTCATGCAGGCTTACGATGGCGATGTCCCCGCCTCGTTGATCGAGCGGATGTTTGACTATGGCCGCTACCTGCTCATCTGCAGTTCCGTGCCGGGCGGCTTGCCCGCCAACTTGCAAGGCGTCTGGAACGGCGACTATGCACCGGCCTGGGACTCCGACTATCATAACGACGAGAACATCCAGATGAATTATTGGCAGGCGTTGCCGGGCAATCTCGCCGAGGCGACGCTCCCCTACTTTGATTATTACGAGTCCTTTCTGGACGACTATCGCGCCAACGCCAAGGCGGTCTACGGTTGCCGCGGGATACTCGCGCCCATCTCGCAAAGCACGCACGGCCTGATCCATCCCGGCCCGTGGGTCAACTGGACGGCGGGAGCGGGCTGGCTGGCGCAACTCTTCTATGACTACTGGTTGTTCACCGGCGACCGGCAGTTCCTGGAAAAGCGCGCCGTGCCCTTTATGAAAGAGGTCGCCCTCTTTTACGAGGATTTCCTCGTCGAGGACAAGGATGGCAAGCTGATGTTTGCCCCCTCCCTCTCGCCGGAAAACGTCCCCGATATCGAGAACGGATCACTGGTGACCGTCAACGCCACGATGGATGTGGCCGTCTGCAAAGAAGTCCTGACCAACCTCTGCGCAGCGTGCGAGATGCTGGGCATCGAGCAAGAGGGGGTGCAACGCTGGCGTGTCATCTTGGCCAAGCTGCCGGCCTATGAGGTCAACAACTCCGGCGCGATCCGGGAGTGGCTCCATCCAGGGCTGTATGACAACTACAACCATCGCCACCAGTCGCATATTTATCCTCTCTTCCCTGGCCTGGAAATCACCCAGGAGGGCGACAGGAACTTGTTCGAGGCCATGCGTGTGGCTGTGGAGAAACGCCTGACCATCGGCCCGGCCTCGCAGACCGGCTGGTCGCTGGCGCACATGGCGAACATCTACGCCCGGCTCGGCGATGGCAACCGCGCCCTGGAATGCCTGGAGATCATGGCCCGCTCCTGTGTTGGGACGAACCTCTTTACCTATCACAACGATTGGCGCGCCCAGGGTCTGACCCTGTATTGGGGGCATGGCCGCCGCCCGCCTTTCCAGATTGACGCCAATTTCGGCCTGGCCGCTGCCGTGTTGGAGATGCTCGTCTTCTCCAAGCCGGGCATGGTTAAGCTGCTGCCCGCCCTGCCCGCCAAGTGGCGCAGAGGGAATGTGGAGGGGATTCGTTGCCGCGCTGGGATCGAGATCGGCATGAACTGGAACATGGACAAGGAGGAGATCAAAGCGACGCTCCTCTCCTCCACGGCGCAGACGGTGACGATTAAGTTCCCCGGAGAGGTGTTGTATCTGCAAACGACCCTGCGGCCCAGGTCAGTTAGCGTGTCCTCCTACGGCCCCACCTATCGGGAGATGGCGCTGCCTGCGGGGGAGCGAGTGACGATGGATGTGGTCTTTAGGAGGGAGCAGAAATAACGCCGGAGACGGCGACGATCAGAATGAAAGGAGAAAAACCATGCGTGCCTGCATCAATGGCGCGACAACCATGCCCTATACCTTTGAGGAGGACATGAAGGCCGCCGCAGCAGCAGGATTCCAAGCGGTGGAGGTTTGGTACCCCAAGCTGGTGACCTATCTCAAAACGCACAAGCTGAGCGAGGCGCAAGCGTTGCTTGCCCGCCACAAGCTGGCCGTGGCCTCCCTCTGCCCGGTGACCTTCACGTTCTTTGCCCCCACCGAGGAGATCCACCAAAAGCTCAAGGAGACCGCGCAGGTGGCGCAGGCTCTTAGCTGCAATACGCTACTTGTCTGCCCGGATGTCCCACCGTCGGACATGAGTCACCAAGAAGCCGTCCGCCGCGCCGCCGACGAAGCCAGCCGCTGCTGCGACATCGCTGCGCCTTATGGGGTGCGGCTGACCCTGGAGCCGCTGGGCCGCCATCCTTTCATGCCCGGCCCGGAGGTGGCCATGGAGATCATCGCCGTGGCGGATCGTCCTGACCTGATGCTAATGATGGACACCTTTCACTACTACAAGTCGGGCGTGTCGCTGGAGGCCATCCGCGCCATACCACGGGGCGTGATGAACCTGGTGCACGTCAACAGTTGCGAGGATTTGCCGCGCGAAAAGCTGACGGATAAGCATCGGCTCTGGCCGACGCTAGGCGTGATCCCCACCGCCGAGATGATCCGCGCCGTGCGCGCCAACGGCTACGATGGCGACCTCTCGGTGGAAGTCTTCCGCGACGAGTATTGGGCGCAGTCCATCGCCGCCATCGCGGCGCAGGCCAAACGGCACCTGGATTTGCTCATGGCGCAAATCTGATCCGACAGGCGGATTCCGGGAGCGCCGACTTTGGGCCCCATCCCGCTGCCCAGACGGCGAGCACGCCCGTCGTTGCCAGGAGCAACGCGGCAGCTAACGTCGTCAACCCGACCTTCGCCCGCGTGAGCGCGAGAGCCAACGGATTCCGTCGCAAAACATGCCCTATCCTTTGCCCCTTTCGATAGGCAACAGACGCAACCGTATATGCCCTTCGGTCACACTGATCACCACACCTTTGCTGAGGGCGTCCGCGTGGTGCTCTAGTATCTCCCGCAAGTACCGGTTAACATTGGCTGGGCGCATGTCCCGCAGACGAAAAGTGATGATGCTGGGCAAGCTGGCCCCGCTGGCTGCGACCAACTCGCCGAAGTCGAGGTCACTGGTGAGCAGCACCCGTCCCTCCCGGCGTGCCTTTTCTAGGATAGCAGGATCAGGCAAACGGTTAAGACCCTCCTCATACAAATGCGCTGCGTCATGTTCCAGACTGCGGAGCAGTGCCACCGTATGCGGCGAGATGCCCATATCGGCCAGGAATCTCATGCTGGTGTCCGCTCCAGCTCATGAACTGACTCCTCAGCCAGCCATGCGGCATAACGTAGAGCTTGGCGGATATCTTCCAGCTCCAGGTAGGGGTAAGCTTCAAGGATCTCCTCGTTGCTCATCCCATTAGCCACCAGGTTCAAGATCAGGGCCACGGTAATGCGCATACCACGGATACACGCGCGCCCGCCCATGATGTTCGGGTCGAAGGTGATACGATCAAAGCCTAGCATTGCTCATCCTCCCTTACTACCGCTCATGCAACTCCTCGCACTTCCAGGTGCGATGTGGATTTGCTTGCGAATCATTCTGGGCATCGGAGCCTCTGTAAGCGCAGGCTTATGTTTATTTGATCCCCGCGGCAGCGAACAGGCGGCGTAGCGACTCGGCGGTCTCACGGGCAGCGTCCCTGGGCGCCATCTCCTTCAGTCGCTTGCTGAACGGCTCGACGACCAGCGGCCCATTGTAGCCGATCCTCTGCAAGGTCTTGAGGAAGCCGGTCAGGTCAATCACACCGGTCTCGCCGGGCAGGGCGCGCACCTGATCCAGTTGCTCGTCGCGCGACAGGCCGGCGATGGCATCGTTGAGGTGCACGGTGACGATGTCCTCGTTGCAGAGCTTGCCCAACTCGGCCAGTGTGCCCCCGGAGACATACCAGTGGAAGGAATCCAGCAGCAGCCCGATATTCTCTGTGCCGATGGCCTCCCGCAGTTGCTGCCAGCCTGCCATATTGTGGATGAAGGTGTACTTGTGGCCAGCACGCAAGGTCGCCGGGCCGACGTACTCCAGGCCGAAGCTGATGCCATGCTCCTTCAGGATTTCGGCGATGGGCCGCAGGCGGGAGACGTGAAAGCGCATGTTCTCATCGAAGGGGAGTTCGTCGGAGAAGGGCAGTATCCAGGTGGCGGTGCGTTGCCAGCCCAACGCCTGCGCCACTTTCGCCAGGCGCGGCAGCGCCTTCAGCCCATCGCGCCACCTGGCTTCGTCGCGGCGGAAATCCAGCGGCAACCCCCAGTCTGCGGCGCGAAGGCCATGCCGGGCGAACAGGTCGCGGATATATTGCAGGCCATGTTTGTCGGCCAGATCGGCGGCCTCGCCGATGTTGGGGTTCACTCCCTGGAAGCCGGTTTCTCTGGCCAGAGCCAGGCTTTCCTCCAGATTGGCGCGGATGCCGATAGCCCCAGGGCTTAGACTGGTGAACATGGGGATCCTCCTTTGAGTGGGCCGAAGGCCTTCATCGTCCCTGCCCGCAGTCTATGCGCTGGTTCCCACCGGCTTCCCGCAGTTGGAGCAGAACTTGGCGCCAGGAGCTACGGGGGCACCACACTCTGCGCATTCCAGAGCTAGCTTTGCCCCACAGTTAGGGCAGAACTTGGCTCCCTCGGCCACGGACTGCCCACAGGAAGGGCAAGTGATCCGCGCCGTGTGCGCGGGAGCTACGGCCGGGGCCGAGACCGTTACGGGGCTGGGGATAGGCATGTTTCCTCCCGCGGCGATGTAACGATCTATGAATGCCCATGTCTCGTCAATAAGCTCTTTCTGCTTATAGGCTCCGTAAGCGGGGATGGCCAATAGTGGCCAGAAGACGATGGCCGCGGCGACACCCGATACGGCGTGAACCGCCCATTTGGCAGCGCCAGCCTGCACCAGCAAGTTCTCTCCCTGAGGTGTGATGGTAACCGTGAGGGCCAAAGACCCGCGCAGCAACCATTGCTTCTTCATGCGGGATTGCACCGTCACGCCGCCGACGCCGGGAAGGACTTGCGTCTCCAACTCCCGCGACTGGAACCACTGCTCGAGATCCTTTCCCATCTTTTGGACATCTATGCCCGGCGCATGATAGATCTTTTGATCGGCCATTGAAGCTACCCTCCCTTTTCCTCTAGAGTCATCCCGACCAGCGATTGCATGCCATAGAGCACTGCTAGTTCGCGAAAGATGGTGGTGAGTTCTTCGTGCAGTTCGTCGCTTAGCTTAGGCTCCAGGGCGCGCAACAAGTTAGTGACGCGCTCCGCCTGTTGGTTCACTTCCTCTAGTGTCACCACCCCATCCGCCAGGGCCTTCTGCCAGCTTTCCATCTGCTGGACATACTTCGAGAATTCCAATTCATTCGGCTCTTCATCGAACCAACCTTTCCTAGCCATTGTTGTCTCCTTTCGTATCCGTTGACATAAACGCCTTTTATTCCCCCTTCACCGGATTGCTCAGCGTGCCCACACGCTCAATATACCCTTCGACGACATCCCCCGGCTTGAGAAAGAGGCCACGCGCCTTGCCCACTCCCGATGGGGTACCGGTGGCGATGACGTCCCCCGGCTCCAGGGTCACGATCTGCGAGATGAAGGCCACCAGTTCCGCCACGGTAAAGACCATCAGGCCGGTGGTGGCATCCTGGCGCGTCTCGCCGTTCACCTTCAGGCGCATAGCCAGCTTTTGCGGATCGCCCACCTCGTCGCTCGTCACCAGGAATGGCCCCATGGCGGCGAAGGTATCGAACCATTTCCCCGCCAGCCAGTCGTAGAACCAATCCCCCTCCCGCTGGGTGCGACCCTCGGCGATGGTGAGGGAGCGGGCCGACACGTCGTTAAAGAGCGTGTAGCCTGCGATATGATGTAAAGCCTGGCCCACTTCGATATACCGCCCGCGTGTGCTGATGACCGCCCCTAACTCCAGTTCGTAGTCCACCTCCCTGGAGAGGCGCGGGCAGACGATGGATGCGCCGGGGCCGATGACCGCCGTGGCCGGCTTGAGAAAGAGGCGCGGCGTGACGCGGGTTTTATCCGGCATCTCCCAGCCCGACTCGCGCACATGCTCGGCATAGTTCCCCGCCAGGGCCAATATCTTGGGCGGGCGCAGGATGGGGGCTAGCATTTGCGTCGTCGCCAGCGGCTGGCCGGGGAGGCCGGCCTTTTCGGCCCGTTCCGCCACCTGGCGGGCCACTTCCAGGCCCTCCCGCCCCAGCGCCAGCAAGCTCACCATCTCCGACGGCAAAGCCAGGCCGAACCTGGCCGCGCCATCCTGCAGGTCATAGACCCACTCTCCCAGGCAGAACCCGACGCGGCTGCCCCTCTCCGGATGTACATAAGTCAACAGTTTCATAGGATCCTCCTTTTGAACGAAAAGGCCCAGCTAGCAGGGGAGGAGTGATCTCGCCCCTAGCAGAAGTCTTGCGTTTCTAAACCTCTTCCGGTTTTTTCCAGGCGAGGATAGGGGGGAGATCACGGAAATGCTCATCGTAAGAAACGATAACTTGGCAGCCACTGAGGTGAGCAGAAATGGCGTGAGCCACGTCAGATGGGTCTTTCAGGCCGGCGAAGGTCCGGGTGTTAAGGATCCTTTCCTCGCGGGTGGCCATTGGCAGGATTTCGATGCCGGTCTGGAGGATCTCTAGGAGAGCCTCTTTACCCAACTTTCTGCCCCTGGCGAGATCGGGAACATTCTTGATGGCAAAAATCAGAACCTCATGAAGAGCGTAAAAGGAGGTTACAGCGGCCACCTCACCTCTGTTGATACGTGCCATTAGGGCGACGGTGCGAATGTATCTCTCCGGCTCAAGAAGTTTGGTCAGGGTGTAAGCGATGAGAACTGTACTCTCGAGGTAGATCATGGCAGGGAAGAGTGGCGCTCAGTGGGCAAGGCGAAGAGATGGAGGAATTCTCCCCGGTCGGAGGCGGCGATGGCTCCTATGATCGCTTCGGAGATGAAAAGAGCGAGATAGGCGATACCTTGACCCATGATTCTACTTTCGCTTTCCGCCTTAGCTTCATGAATGAGTTTGTTGATGTCCTTGCCTTCCAACCCTCTGGAGAACTCTTCTAAAAGTGTCATCTTCTCCTCCTCTCTAGATCGTATAGAGTCTCTGATGGCGAGGATTATAGCACACGTTGTTATAGAGGTCAATGCCGCTGAAAATGCAATCAGGACAGAGGTTTGTCAAAACCTCGCAGGTCTTTTTTTACCTCGGCCGATATGCTTTCTGCACCGACGGCAGATAGATATAGCGCAGGGTATCGCGCAGGATGATGTCTATCCCCGTCAGATGCGCGCCGCCGCTCACCGTCACCACATCGGGAGAGCCATCGCCCCCTGGGTCGTACCAGCCGAGCGGTTCCCCCGGCTGCGGCGGGCCCATATCGTCGCCGGTATCCATGAAAGCAACGAGCAGGTAGTTGCCGTCGGCCACGTTGCTGATGGTATAAGGCCCCGCACCGCTCCTCACGGCGGCATAGGCTGG
>CAYPON010000128.1:9393-9818 GCA_964412315.1 uncultured Anaerolineae bacterium
GGTCGGCACCGTCCCCTCCTCGCGCATGGCGACGACGATGATATTATGGGTCGCAGTGATGTAGCCACTGTAGCTGACCCGCCCGCTGATGCTGCCCGTCCCTGTGCGAGGAGGCGCCGGGTCGGTGAGGAGGATGTCCACGCCGACGAGCGTGCCGCCAGCGGCGACGGTCAGCGGATTGTACGCATAACTGCCCATGGGGTCAACGGTCGGATCAGGCTCGCCGCCGGAGTCATCGCCATCCATCCCCGCATGGATGTCATAGCTGCCGGCGACGACGGTGAGGGTATAGGGGCCAGGCCCACTGCGTATGGCGGCAAAGACCGGCGGCTCCCTCTGGCGCTTGAAGGCGCCAACCCACACCAGGTGCGTGCCGGTGCTGTCTCTTATACACATCTCCGAGCCCACGAGACCGTACTAGATCT
>CAYPON010000129.1:0-9817 GCA_964412315.1 uncultured Anaerolineae bacterium
CACCGTTTCTGCCTGATCCGAGGTCGGCATCGCGGCTCCCACAAGCGGCCATGCCAAAAGGGTCAACAGAAGTATTAACGATCCCAAGAGCGGGAGATACCTTTTCATCTGTCGCTCTCTCTAGTGACCAAATAGATGTGCCATGAGCTGGCGAGGGGCGCGCCAGAAACAGGCTTGGCCCTGGCTGAGAAGCCTTCTATCACCTGGGCTGGTTGTGGCGGGGGCGAATACCGAGGAAGATAGCTTATCTGGCCTAGAAACCCGCTTTTTTCTTCTTGCGTTAACCCTGAATCCCACTTCCGCATTGGCGTCAATTGACAAATACCCATGTCCTATTATACCATCAAAGGGGCTGTTTTCCAAAAAACGCCGATTACGAGATGACTACCGGGAGACCTGACGAGGTTCGAAAACCCGTCAGGTCTGCACATCTGCAAGGAGCGGTTTCCACGGATTGATAGACGATGGGGCAACGAAGGTCATTATACAACGACGTGAAAATTTGTCAAAAGATACGGGTGTCACGAGGATTCTGAGCGAGATTCCTGCTGACGGGATATGCGGGGCAATCTGGTATCGCAGCGGCGAGACAGAAAATCCTTGATTATGATATGAATTCGGCACTCCGGTTCTGCATAAGGTGTCAGGGCCGTGGTGCGAACACGTTTCAAGTCATCTTCTAGGTGCTCTAGGTCGCGGCACCAGATCAAATATCCGGCGTCTGCGAAGGCTTGCAGCAGTTCATCTTGGTGGGTATCGTAACGGTCTGGGTTGCTGACGGCGATCAGCTTTTTCTGATTGCGCAGCGCCTCGACAACGGTGCCCAGGCCGCCGTGTGAGATGACGATAGCGGCTTGTTCACAGTAGCTTTCGAGGGAGGGGGCGTAACGAAAATAATGGCTGGCATGTCGCGGCAGGTATTCCCCCGACCCAATCTGCATGACCACCTCCTCGCCAGCCTGGGGGCAAAGCGCATCCACCTTGCGGATCAGGGCATCGAAATCGGTGGAACCGACGGTGACGAAGATCATCAGAAAAGCCTCCCGGCGTAGAGCGCCTGGGGGTGTTTTTCGCACAGTTGCGGCCATTGCACGAAAAAGAGATCCGCGAGGTGGCGCATGAGGC
This sequence comes from uncultured Anaerolineae bacterium, assembly GCA_964412315.1. Taxonomy (GTDB): domain Bacteria; phylum Chloroflexota; class Anaerolineae; order JAAYEA01; family JAAYEA01; genus CAYPON01. Next base: position 1,126 of record CAYPON010000129.1, read on the forward strand.
GGCCAGTGAACGATAACCGCCGCACACGTGAACCGGTCTCCACAAAGATGATCGCTTTACGAAACAGCTTACCCCAAAAAGAGAGCGGTATGGCGACCGCCGGCCCGCTACTGATGATCGCGTCCGGGCGCGTGTACAGGATGGCCCACAACGATTGCCAAAAGCACAGGAGCAATTTCCCTGCCGCAACCCAGGCTGGATCGCTCTTGCTGCGGGGGCGGATAACGCGGTAACAGGTCCCTGAGAGGCGTATCCTGCCCTCCGAAAGGGCATCCTCTTTCGTGAGTGCGTAAGCGTATTCGTATTCATCGCCCAATAGGTCCACCAGGGCGAGCATCTCCTTCGTGTGCCCTCCCTCGCCCAAGACTATCAGTAGCTTCATCGGCTATCCCTCATCGGAGTACGCCCCCTCTTAGCCAGCACTTGGTGATAGATGCTGATGATCCTATCGGCGATGCGATCCAGGGAGAGATGTTCGACCGCGGAACGCCCACCCGTCCTCCGGCCCCAGGTCAGGGCGCGACGTAGCTTGTCCGCCACATCCTCTGGGGTGCGCTGACAGAGGAAACAGCCCTCGGTGTTACCGATCACCTCCGCCACATCGCCGACATCCACCGACACAATGGGCAAGTTGCAAGCCATCGCCTCTTTGATGACTTGAGGAGAACCTTCATAGTCTGAAGTCAGCACGAGCACATCGCAGGCGTTCATGAACAAGGGAATTTCCTCGTGCGGGCGACCGCTGACCACGACCAGTTCCACAGACGCATCCTCCTGCTGCAAGAGAGCGATGGCTGCACGGGCGACATCAATCCTTTTTTCTGGGCGTAGATCGGCGGCGAAGAGCACCAACTTTTTATCCTCGGCAAGTTTCAGCCGTTGTCGCGCCTCGCGCATAGGCATGGGACGAAATAACTCCAGGTCTATGCCACAAGGGACGATGCGTGCCCCTGGGTGCCCCAATTGGGCAGCGTGTTCCACCGAGGTGACGGTGAAGGCATCTACCCAGGGCGCCAATGCCCTGCACAGCCACCCGACCCAGCCAGCCATCTCGCCTGCGCCATGAAAGGTCACCACCAGGGGATAGCGAAACTGAAGGCGCGCCAGGATGCCAGAAAAGACGTAATGAGCGTGGACGATATCATAAGCTGCCGTCCGCACCTGTCGGAGAACCTGCCATGCACCTAATGCATAGTTCCAGGTGTTGGCTTTGCCATTGATGAACAGCACGTCCACATCCAGCCCCTTGCGTCGCAAAGATTGCACCTGTTCATAGACATAGATGCCAAAAGCAGGCATCGTCTCTGTGGGATATATGTTAGTGACTACCAGAACACGCATTTCACTTGCTCCATACGGCTGGTTTATGGACTGCCCTTACCAGGCAGCGGGCGTGGGTTGCGGAAGAACAGGGCGTTCAGCAATGTCCAATAACGGTCGAAATACGCGGTAAGCGTCTTGTAAGCGATCTCGTCCTCCAGTTCGGCGGCTGGACGCTCTGCATCCTGGATGATGGCTTGAAACGTGCTCGCTAGCCTGCGATAAAGGGCGGCCTGTTCCTCCATAAACCTCAGCGCAGGGGCCGTAGAAGAGCGCGACCGGGCAACCTCAGCGGGCAAGTTCAGAAGATAGGCCACATCAGGCTGGGGAGCCAGCCAGCGCAACAGCCGCGCTGCCCAGACGTGACGGATGCCTTCGCCGCTGCCGAAATAAGCACCCCACTCCACCCACATATCGTAAACGTAGCGGTCGCAGATCACCACCCATCCCGTTAGCAAGGGCAGGCGCACGCGAAAGAGATATTGCCCGGCCAAGTCAAGGGCCATCAGCCAGCTCCAGGCAGCACGCACCAACGGCCGCCGGAACATGGCTTTCCGCCTGTCTACCGTGGCCTGCTCATCCGCCCTCATCCCGCCTCCTTCCATCGGGAGAGGGTCTGCCCTCACCCTGCCCTCTCCCTCTGGGGGAGGGTGTGCCTTCACCTTGCCCTCTCCCTCTGGGGGAGGGTCTGCCCTCACCCTGCCCTCTCCCTCTGGGAGAGGGTGTGCCCTCACCCTGCCCTCTCCCTCTGGGGGAGGGTGTGCCTTCACCTTGCCCTCTCCCTCTGGGAGAGGGTTGGGGTGAGGGAGCGATAGGCGTTTAGCCAACCTGATGCACAGGTCGGTGAAGCGCGATGATCCTCCCCGGCTCCAAACGTATCGCGTGCGGATATGACAGCCATAGAAAGCCTTTTGCAGAGCCAACGCCTGGGCCGTCTTCCCGGAGCCATCAATGCCGCTGAAGCAGATGAGCATACCAGGCTGGCTGTGCAGATGCAACCGCAGCTTGATGCCCTGCATGGTGTGGATGAACAGATCGCCCAGACGGCCTGCCAATCCTTTATCTCTATTCTGCCACAATCGCCGATAAAAGTAAACTTTGCTCAAGGCAAAGGGGATGCGCAAAGGTGCGCTTCCCGGCTCTCCTGGCAAGTATCGGTGCAGATATCTCGATGCCCAAGCCGGCAGCGACCGTTCCGCGCGAGATAACAGGCCATCGGGGAGGGGCGTCCTGCCATACCACGCGCGGCCCGCATGGGCGTATAATAGGAGGGCCACCTGTAAGCCGTCTAACCAGCCACGCCGCGCAGCGATGCGGTGGACGTACTCCCAGTCGAATCCATCGTGTCGCAGGCAGCGATGGACTTTGGCCAGATCGGAGAGTTTGATCTCCTTGTCCTCGTAAAAAGAGTGGGCGAGGGTGATTAAGAAAATGTCCTCGGGGGACGGGATGGTCGCAGCCTCGTCGTCGGGAGAGAGGCGGCGTCGCTCCCCGAGAAGTTCTTCATCCAAAAAGGAGGCGTACCAGCCGACGTGTTCGTGCACATGTAGCCCCAAGACCTCCTCCCCACGATGGAACTTGCGAAACAGGAACTTGTGAATTTCCTCCACGTTTCTCAGTTCGATAAAGCCATTGGCGCGGAGGACTTGACGCACACGGTCGCCGTCTCGCAGCCGTACCAGTGCATCCAGGTTGCTCGTTTCATAAGGAAAAGAGGGGAAGCTGCCTGCCGATTTGATCAGCACGTCCGCTATGTTCGCCCCTTGCCAAAGCCTCTTGGCCGCCATGTACTCATGGCGCAAGCTCTCATACCGCGTCCGCTCCGCAGCCTGCGCCTTCTGGAAGACGGGATGAGAGCATAAACCGCGCTGGGTCGGCCCCTGCTCCTCGGAAATGGCGATCAGGGGCACTTTGTTCCGCGCCAGGATGGCGAGCAGCTTGTCCATATTGATCTCGTTGGCTCTCCAGGCGGCTGCCGTCTGCTCCCACCAGCCTGGGGCGCTCCCCGGGTCGGCAAGGTAGGCGGCCAGGCGATGCTCCCTGTCGTCTGGCCTCTTTGTTGGCTTATCCATCACGATTCTCGCTTCATCCTTCTGTGCGTTTGAAGACGTAGATGCCATCTCCCCCCCACACCAACCGTAAGCCTTCGTATATTTGGCCCTGCTCGGCACGGGCGACGAGGGCGATATATTCCTGGGCGGCCCTTTCGGGAAGGCGATGCCCCCTCACGGAGGCAATCCAGTGCACATCCACGATGTGATATTCCGCCCAAAAAGGTGGCCCTGTCTGTAATTGGAGATAGGGCCGTTCGGCGAAACGAGCCATCATGTAGTCCGGCGCGGAAACCGAGGCTTCTGACGGGATCAGAGCCACGGCAGCTTCCTGCACGGCAAGGTAGGGGCGCGGGCGGTAGTCATCCAGGCGGAACCAGTAGGGCGCACAGGCAAGCGTGGCAAAGAAAACCGTCACTGCCAGAGCCAGGGTTGCCGTTTGTCGTGTCTCGTGTGCGCTGTCATCGGCGACGCCCCATTCCCGCCAGCGAGCGGCCAGCCGCTGCACGCCGAAAATAGTGGCGACGAAAAGAAGCGGCCCAAAGATCGCCGATTCCCAGGCGCGGATGCCGATAGATCCCCCTTGCGCCAGGAGGTTCAGACCGAGGGCAGGCAGCGCGAAAAGGATTTCGTTGCTCAAAAAGGGCGGAATAAACAGGAATGGCTGGAAGAGTTGATAGACCAGGCCGAGCTTGGGCAGGCTGAGCACTGCTCGGAGGAAGGCCAGGGGCTGGCCGAGCGCATAGCGCAGAAGCCCCTGTGGGGATGCGCCGAAGGGGCCGAGGAAGGCCGCCATCCGCGAACTGACCGAAGCTGCGCCAAAGCCAGGCATGATAACGGCGAAGGAAAGGATCAAGGAAAGCGCGCTCAGGAGGGCCGGGCTGGCGATCCAGACCAAGCCGCGTCGCTGGATCAGGCCGTATAAAGCGAAAAGCAAAACCGTCGCCGCGATACTTTCCTTCACGGCCAGGCTTAATAAAACGAAAAGCAGAAACGGGCCAAGCCTTCTCCGGTCGTAATAGTAGAAGGCAGGCAACCAGAGGCAGGGAAAGAGCGTCATCTCGTACAAATCGCCCACGCTGCGGGCCATAATAGAAGGATATAGAAGATAGGCAGCCGTCAGGCAGAACGCCGCTGCAGGACCGAGCCGTGGGCGCGCGATGGCGAAAAAGGGTATCGCCGAGATGCCGATACAGATCGGCGGAAGGAGGGCCAAGAACGCTTGCGGCGAGCGACAGAGGGCGTAAAGCGGCAGCAACAGGAAATAGATCGGCGAGCTATGCACGGCCAGGTGGCTGACTTTTTCCAATGTGTTGAAGAACAAACGGCCTTCATCGAGGGTATAGCGCAGGCTCTGCATCACGATGGCACTATCCACATTGCCCAGCGTCAGGATGCGCCAGCGGTACGTAGCCAAAACAACGGTCGCGGCGATATAGGATACGACCAAAGCGGCCAGAGCTATACTGACGTGTTCACCTGAGAATAGGTTAACGCCAAGACGCCAAGACGCAAAGAGAACTAAAGGAATCTTGGCGCCTTCACGTCTTTGCGTCTTTGTCCTTTGTGTCGCTTCGTCCGGCGTGGGCCTTTGCTCTAGGACCGTCCGATTCCTTGCATCTGCCCGGGACAGGAGGAAATGAAGCGTCAAGCCTGCCAGGACGACGACGGCCAATATGTACCAGCGTGTGGCGGGTATCATGGCCGGATGATCAGCAGCTAAGGCATAGACCGGCACAAAGCTGACCAGGATGACGGCAGCGCTCAGCCAGGGCAACATCCGCCAACGAGGTAGCATAGGGCCTTGTGCCCGTCGGGAGGGCCTACAAGGGGCAGTTTTACCTCCGCTCATCGTTCCGCCATCCTAACCCTGCGCGCGTCTTCGCTAGAATCAGGTCGGCGACCTGTGGCCAGCCGTATGGCGCAACCATGGCGCGCGTATTGGCATTCGGTAGTTCGCGCATCTGGCTGACATGAACTGCCAACTCCTCATCGCATTCGGCATACCAGAACCCGTTTTCCGGTTGCTCCGCAAAAAGCTGCGGCAATCCCCCGAAAGGCGTGGAGACGACCGGCAGATTGCAGGCCATGGCCTCCAGGACGGAAAGAGGGATGCCGATCGCCGCTCCGTCGGCAAAGGTGGGGAATATGTAACCGTCGGCCAGATGATAGGCTTCGATGATGGGTATAAACTCCGTGATCACCATGATCCCCGCTTTTTTCAGCTCGGCCACTAGCTCAACCTCCTGCTGCGTGCTGCTGCTGCCAACGAGGAGGACCTGGCAGCCGAGCGTGGCCTGAAGGTGAGCCAGAATTTGCACATTGCGCTCCCTTTTGATGTGCCCCACATGCAGGAGCACCCAACTTTGCTCCGCCAGCCCGTATTTTCGCCGGAGACCGGCTTTCGCCGCCGCTTTGCCAGGCTTGAAACGCACCAGATCAACGCCTAGCGGGATGAAAGCTACAGGGCATCCCAGGGGAGGCAGAAGTTCTGCGACCTGGCGTGAGGGCAGCAAGATAAGGTCGGGCGCCAGAGCGCGGACAAGCCATCGCGTCCCCCCCTCACCCCACCCCTCTCCCAGTGGGAGAGGGCGGGGTGAGGGCATACGTGGCTGCAAGGCGACCAGCACGACCTTGCCCTGGCTGCGACCGGAGCGGGCGTAGAGACGCAAAAGGCGTGCCCGCAGCAGGCTGGGTAGCGTCGCCGAGGCCGTCGGTATGTAATACACGATCTCCGGCGCAAAGCGGGCTATGGCGCGCCACAGCGGCAGGCTGAGCAGCAAACGATTGGCCGGCACGTTGATGATATCATGCTCCGGGATATCCTGGCCGAAACAGGTCAGGCCCAGGACCTCATGCTGCGCAGCCAGCGCGTCCTTCAGGTGTATGGCCGTGTTCTTGAACCCTTCATCGAGGGGAGGAGCCAGCCGCTCCGAGAGGAGGCATATCTTCATCGTTGGCTCTCCAGCGCGCTCCCTCTGAACCCCTCCCTTGAGGGAGGGGAAGGGGAAAGGGCGGAGGTAGCATCCGCATAGGCCTGCCAGTAGGTCTCCCGATACCGCTGCGCTACCTGGGCTACGCTGAAACGTTTCAAAGCCTGTTCTCTAGCCCGCTGGCCCATCGCTGTGCGCTGCGCTGGATTGAGCAGCAACTCGCTTATGCGGTTGGCCATCTGCTCCGCGTCGCCGGGGGGAACCATATACCCCGTCTCGCCCTCCATGACCAGGCCGGGAACTCCACCGACGCGCGTGCAGACAACCGCTCTGCCCACGGCCATCGCTTCGATCACAGCCATCGGCGCATTCTCCTGGCGAGAAGATAGGGCCACGAGGGCACATTCAGCGTATTCCCGCAGTAGAGCCGGGCGATCCAGCAAGCCGAGAAAAGCGACGCAAGGACTAAGACCATGCTCTTGCACATAGGCCACGATTTCCCGTTCATAGCTTTCGCTGGTGACACGGCCGGCCAGGTGCAATCGAACCGCTGGAATCCTATCTCGAACCAGAGCTATCGCCTTGAGCAAGGTGATGATGTCCTTGACCTCTGTGATGCTGCCAGCGAACAGGACAACCATGGACGAAGCATCGGGTACTCCTGCCTCGCCCGCTACGAAAAAGTCGTCGGTGACCGGATTATCTATGCGGTGCCACCGTCCCTGCGCCCGATCCCGGTACTCCTCCATGACATAGTCGCTGATAGCGATCAACTCTTTAGCCCGCCGCACCGCCAGATCATCATAATAAGCGTATAGGCGATAGCGAAGTCGGTCGAACCAGTTGCGGTCGTATGCCTTCGCCTCCTCGTGGGCTACGCCATGAATCGTATACACGGTCGGATACCCCACGCCGATGGCAGCCAGGGCATAGTAGCAGATATGGGCGTTCACAACATCTGGCTCGATCTCTCGCAAAAGGCGGCGAATCCTGCCGATGCTGGCCGTCATATTCGGGATCAGGCGCCGCCTGGGCATGGCCAGATAGTGAACGGTGACATTTCCGTCGGCGACGACGGCATTACGGTCAATGTCGGCGTGGCAATGTACCACGTGGATGTCCAGGTCATCGTAGCGCCTCAGCCCTTGCACCAGGTTATAGGCCACGGCGCGCACGCCCCCTGGAATCCGCAACGTTTCTCGGGGATAGAGAGTCAATATGGCAACGCGCAGCTTTTTCGACGGACGTGGTTCGCACGCATTCATGGTGTGCCCCTCAGGGCATAGATTTTGATAGCCGGCCCTGGCCGATGAATCGGATCAGCATGGATCACCTGCACGAGACGGGCTTCATTATCCAGGGAACGGTAGAAGTCGGCATAGGAGGGCCATTTCTTCTCCCCCTCCGGGGTGAGGTATTGGCGATATTTGAAGCTGCTCGCCACTACATAGTCAAAGCCAGCCTCCCGCAATTGCTGCAAGGAATAGATCCGCTCCCGATAAACGCCAAAAACGGGGAACTCGGCCAGGTCTGGATCATCCTCTTCCGCTCGCCACCAGGCCAGTTGCATATAGTCCAGGTCGTAGGTTATCCCCTGCTGCGCCACTCTAGCGGCAGCCTCCAATTGGTAACGAGCGTAACTCGCAAAGGCATTCCGCGCTACTTCTGGCCGGTTATCAATCTCTTTATCTTCTTCCGCATTCGCTAGATAACGCTGCAAGCTTTCCACCGTCGGGTGCAGCGGCGGCCCGGTAGAGCTGGAATCCAGCAGGATCCTGGCCCCAGGGGCGATGTGCTGTTCTATCCAGTCTTTGGCCAGGGTGCGCGTGTCCTTTTGGTGGATGCTCTTCACGTAGAAATAGCTATACCAGGCTGGATAGAATGCCAGGATCAACGCCACAAGAGTGATAAAAAGGTTCTGCGCTTGCCTCCTCTGTCCGAGCACGACAACCAGAACTGCGGCGAAAATGCAGAAAAAGGGAAGCGCGGGCAACAGCCAATTGGGCTGGTAGCGCCCTTGCAGGCTGAGAAACAGGAGATACAAGGTTGGGAACGAGAAAAGGAGAACGTCCTGCTCCCGGCGATGCCATAGAACATACCCGAACCCGAACAGGGAGAAAATGCCCAACAAGCGTGTCAGCCCACTGCGCACGAGTGTCTGCAGGTAGAAGAGTATCGCCTCCTGGAATGGCCGGGCAATGCCCCGGTGCAGCCCCCCCTGCGAGACTATCATCTCTGCCCAGAGCGTCTGGAAGTCTAGGATAGCGTAGGGACACGCCAGTACAAAACCGAACAAGGCGGCGGCGAGGGCGATGGCCAACAGGGCGCCTGCTTCTCTCAAGGGCATTTGGAGCTTCTTGGCCCGCAAGAGGCTGGCGATGACCAGCG
>CAYPON010000130.1:0-7186 GCA_964412315.1 uncultured Anaerolineae bacterium
ACTTGTGAGCGCTGAAAACTATCATGGATTAGGAGGAGTATGATGAGTGAAGACAAGCTGGCGATACATGGCGGGAAGCCCTATCGCACCCGACCATTTCCCAGCGTAGGAAACGCTTCCGGGCGGATGCTCGGCGACGAGGAGATCGCGCTTTTGAGCGAGGTCATTCGCTCAGGGAGCCTGAACCGCGTGGGGGGCAGCAAAGTCCCGCAATTGGAGACGGAGTTCGCCCAACTCTATGGGCGCAAGCACGCCATCGCTGTCACCTCAGGGACGGCGGCCTTGCACGTCGCGGTAGGAGCACTCAACCTGGAGCCAAGCGACGAGGTCATCACCACGACCGTCACCGATATGGGCACCGTCATCGCCATCCTGATGTGCAACCTGGTGCCCACTTTTGCTGATGTGGATGCGCGGACGGGCAATACCACCGCCGAGACTATTGCCGCGCAGATCAGCCCCAAGACCAGGGCGATCATCGTCGTGCACCTCTTCGGCCAGATGGCCGACATGGATGCGATCCTCGCCCTGGCCCGTGAGCGGGGCTTGATCGTCATCGAGGACTGCGCCCAGGCGCACCTCTCCGAGTACAAGGGCCATCTTGCGGGGACGATGGGCACGCTGGGCTGCTTCAGCTTCCAGCAATCCAAGCAGATGACCACCGGCGATGGCGGCATGGTGCTCACGGACGATGACCATCTGGCCTATCGTTGTCGCCTCTTTGCGGACAAGGGATGGCCGCGTGGCACCGGGGAGCGGGGGCATCTTTTCTTGGGGCCGAACTATCGCTTGACGGAGTTGCAGGGCGCAGTCGGCATCGCCCAGGTGCGCAAGGTAAAAGAGATCGTCGCGCGGCGTCGGCGCACCGCCGAGTTGTTGGCGGAGATGATGGACGACATACCGGGCATCAATCCTCCGTACCTGGTTCCCGGCTCCAATCCTTCCTGGTGGATCTATGCCTTCACTATTGACGAGAAGAAGCTGGGCGTGGCTCCGGCGGAATTCGCCAAAGCCTTGCAAGCGGAGGGGATTCCCTTCCACGTTGGCTACATCCCCAATCCGATCTTTGAGTACCCGGTGATTCGGGATCGCAAGACCTTTGGCACATCCGGCATCCCCTGGACCTTGCCGCAGGCGCGAAAGGGGATCACCTATGACCGCAAAGACTATGCGGGCACGATACAGTTCCTGGAAAAGACCTTCGTCACCAGTTGGAACGAGGGGATGACGGAGGAGGACGTGCGAGACATCACCGCTGGCATGGCCAAAGTAGCGAGCTATTATCTCAGGCGAACCCAAATTGATTGACATCCACATGCATGTTGGTCGCCTGATGCACGATCGCACCCCGGCGCAAGCGGAGGACCTCCTGGCCAAGATGGATGAACTGGGGATCTTGCAGGCATGCCTGATGGCCGTGGAGAACCCCGAAGAGTTGGACTACTATGTGCCGACCACGCAAGTTTTAGAGATCGCCGCGCAATATCCGCATCGTTTCATACCGTTCTGTTGTGTGGATCCCCGGCACCGTTATCCGGGCAAGTTCGACCCGCGCCCTATCTTGAGGGAGTACATCGCGCAAGGGTGTCGCGGCTTTGGCGAGCTACTGGCCGGGCTGCGTATCAATAGCGAGGCGAGCCAGGCCTTGTACGCAGCCTGTGGCGAGTTGGGCCTGCCCATTCTTTTCCACATGGATCACCGCATTGGTCGAGACAAGTTGGGATTGCCGGGGTTGGAGCGAATGCTCAAGCGATTCCTCAAGACGATCTTTATCGGACACGGGCCGCATTTCTGGGCCGAGATTTCGGCGGATATGCGGCCGGAGTACAGAGGCGGCTATCCCAAAGGGCCTATTGTACCGGTCGGCGCGCTGGATCGGTTGCTCACAGAGTATCCCAACCTCTATGCCGACATCTCAGCGGCTTCGGGTAATAACGCCTTAACGCGCGATCCCGCCTTCGCCCGCGACTTTTTGCAGCGGCATCAGGATCAGATCCTTTTTGGCAGCGATTTCCTGGCGCCAGGGCAGGCCGTCCCCAACGCCGATACGCTGCGCAACAGCGGCATCAGCGCCGCTGCCCTGGAAAAGATCGGCCACCTGAACGCGGAACGTATTCTGAAGTTATGACAGGGTGCGCTTTTCCCTGATATACTATATATCCCTACTAGCTCTTGAGCAGGAGCGGGAGGTAAACCCTGCGCAGCGGAAGGTAGCACACCTCCAACCGCGGGCGCTGGGCGACTTCCTCTGTCTCGCTGCTGCTATAGGTCTCGTGTTCATCCTCGTCGGCATCGCGGTCATCCAGCAGGAGGCCATAGTTGGGATATGTCCCCGCGACCCAGGCCTGAACCAGTGCGGTGAGGTTGGCGCTTTTCCAGCCCTCATGCAGCGCGTTGAAGCTGGCCCACGTCATTGCCTGGTCGAAGGCCTGGCCCCCGCTGTCCCAGGTGACGCCATCCTCCTCCCAGGCGCGGGTGATGCGATGCACCCCAACTGTGCGCGCTTCGTCGCTGCCGTAGCAATAGATGCGCAACTGCGCACTGGCGATATGCGCGCCGGGAGGAATCTCTCCCAACTCGAAGCGGATCAGCGTCCGCTTGCGCCCAATGCCGACGCGGCCCGTGTACAGGGTATCGTAATTCCCGTTATAATCAGGGCTTGACTCCCAGATATAGGCATCAGCTACCTGGCCGTGCGTGCCGCGTTGGATGAGCAGCGCGCTGCCGGGGCAGCCCGCTGGCCGGGTCGGGGTCTGCGTGCAGGTCGCAGTAGGTGTGCGCGTCGCAGTCCTGGGTGGTGTGGGTGTGCGCGTGACGGTGGCAGTAAGGGTGCGCGTCGGCCCAGGCTGTGTGGGCGTCGGCGTCAGCGGCGGTGTGGAGGTGCGGGTTGGCGTCCGCCTTGGTGTGCCGGTGGAGGTGGCGGTGGGCGTAGGCTGGCCGCGATAGCTGCGCACGGCTTGATCCACAAAGTTGACAAAGATCGGCCCGATGGTGCGATTGGCAAGCTCGTTCGGGTGCGAATCGCAGCCGGAGGGCCGATAGGCGGCGCGCAGCATGTTATAGTCGGAGCGGCGCGAGTCCGATTCCGCCAGCAGGTCGAAAAAGTCAAAGCAAAAGAGATTGGGATGGCCGGCCAGATACTCGTCTGACTTGAGCCAGTTGGCGAAGGCCCGAGCCCGCGCCGCCCTGTCCGGCGCCGTCGAGCAAGGATGAAGGGGCGGCGTGCTGAAAGCGATAAAGATGCGGTTCGGATACTGGTCAGCGCGCACGCGGATGCTGCGATAATAGCTCTTGTATTCCTCCAGTTGCATGTCGTCCCAGATATCGCTGGCCGGGAAGCAGGACTTGAAGGCGATGACCTCGTGCCGCATCAGCCCGGTAAAGGCATTGGGCGGCACGTGAGGATGGCCGGGATCCGACAGGAGCGGCTGGGCAAAGATGACGGCCAAACCATCGGGATCGGTGTTATCATCGGGGATGTTGTAATTGTATCCCGCATACTCTCCGTTGGGCAACCGCAGGCCGTCGCCGTTGTAGCCGTGATCCCAAAAGCGGTAGTCGAGCGCGGTTAGCCCCTCTCGCACATGGCCTTCGTTGATGAGAGCCTCGCCAGTGGAGTGATGCAGGAAGATGACATTGGTGAAGGCCCCTTGCGCCGTCGCCATCTGGAGGTCTGTTGCCACCAACGGAACCAGGCCCGCCAGCAGCCCGAAGAGCAGCAAGGCCCGCGCAAAAGCTCTCATAATTGTACCTCGATCTTGGGCGGGTGAATAAAGTCGTGAAAATGGGTCATCAGCGCAGCACTGGCCGCGTCGCCGCTATGCACTATCACACGATACTTCCAGGTGACCGAGGTCCCCGCTGGAATCACCATGTCCCATCGTTGGTTGGGATCGCCGGTATAGTCGTGCAACCCGAAGCAATTGGCAGTCATCAGCCCATAGTTGCGCACGTGCCAGTAGGTCGGATAGCGCGGATTCGTCTCGTGATCCATGAAGCAGACGCCGTACCATTGCCCTTTCAGCGGGCCGGAGTAATCGCACCAGGGCGCGCGCTTGCCCCATGTCTCGGGCTCTTGGATGCTGCCCACGCCGTTCGTGATCCGTCCCCCATCCGGCCGGATGGCATCCATGGAGGAGGCTACGCGGAGGGATATAAGCCCTCCCTCTTTGGTATCGCCCAATGTGACCTGCCCCTCGGAAGTGTGGAGGGTGACTTGATAGTCGAACAGGCGTGCAAACGGCGGGGTCATGTAAAAAGCCAGGCGGCGTGTCTCGGTCATGTTCACCCTGTGCTGGGCATCGCTCCAATCCAGCTTCTCCGTGAAGCCGCCAGCCACCGCCCCGCTGTAGAGTTGCTCAAAAGCGCGGTGCAACTGATAACCGTGATTCGGATCTTCGCTCCAGTTGTCCACGCCATTGACGGCTCCCTGGGCTGTCCAGATCCCTTTGTGGTGCGGGTGATCGGTGGTTTCGCCTGGCGCGGCTGGCTTCATCGGCCAATCGCGCGTCACGCCCATGCCCTCCTCAGCGAGCACGGGGTACAAGTAGGGCCGCACGACCTGTGGGCCGTAGTTGTAAGTCGTGAAGTGCTCGCCGCCGACGTGGATCTCTAACACGCCGGCAGCCTTCTCCACCAGGCGAACGCCCTCCGCGGGTTTCCTGTTCGTCGTCCGCAGTTCATAGGCCCGCGTTTGCTGCGCCTCCATCTGCCCGATGATCCAGGCCAGGGCTACCTTGCCGCCCTCTAACCGCCAAGCCTGCACCGAGACAGTCGCGTCATCTTTTGGGTCGTGCAGGTAAAGGCGATCCAGGTCCACCTCGGCCTTCAGAGCCACCTCAACCTGCACGGGGCACCATCGCCGTTCGTGCCAGCCTGATTGGACGATCACTTTTGCTAGTTTCATCCTTTCCCTTCCTCCTGTTCGTCGTATAATACCTCCAAGGCCTCCGAGTTTTCTGAAACTCGGAGGTCTAAGGCCCTATTAACTCCAATGCCTGCAAAAGCTGCTCATCCCCGCTACTGCGCAATTGGGCCGCGGTTAGCCTGATCCCTGCCGTAGGGAACACGAGGGTCACCTCTGGGGACAGGCGGACCTGCACGTCGGGGGCGATCCCCATTTTCCAGATGACGCGCCGCTTGGGAGTCAGCCATTCCTCGGTGGCCAGCAACAGCGCGGAGCCGTCGGAGAGAGGATATTGCTTGAGCACTGTGCCTGCGCCGAAAGTCGTCTCGCCCAGCAAGATAGCCCTTCCGGCATCCTGTATGGCCCCCGCGACGATCTCGGCCCCACTGGCCGTCCCCGCATTGATCAATACCACGAGCGGTATGTCGGTAGCCAGCCCCCCAGCTTTCACCGGCACTGGCGAGGTCTCCCCTTTGGCGTTCCTTTCCAGCAACACATCGCCGCTTGCCAGAAACTGGCTGGCTGTGCCCACCGCCTCTTCCAGCAAACCTCCTGGGTTGCTGCGCAAGTCCAGGATCAGCGCCGTCAACCGCTCCTGCCGGATTTCCCTTAGCGCTTTCCTCAGATCCTCCGTGACTCCCTGGCTGAAGGCCGCGATGCGTAGATGGGCTACCGACGTATCCGGCAGCCTTTGCCAGGCCACATTGCGCAAGGCAACCTTGGCCCGCGTGAGCGTGAACTCACGCACCCGTCCGGTTTCAGGCGTGAGGATGGTCAGCGTGACCTTGGTTCCCGCCGGCCCGCGCACCCGCCTCACCACCTCATCCAGGGGGACGCCAGTCACATCTTGCCCGTCAACCTGCATAATCACGTCGCCAGGCAGCACCCCGGCCTGGTGCGCTGGGGAGCCATCAATCGGCGCCACGATGACAACGCGCCCCTGTTTGGTCTCGACATGGATACCGACTCCCTCAAACTGGCCCTCGATGGCCTCGCGCTCCTGTGCTACCATCTGTGGGCTTAAGAACCGGCTGTGCCCTGTGTCCCCCAGGGCATCCACCATGCCGCTGATCGCACCATAGGTCATCTGCTGTGATCCCAAGGCTGTGCGGTCCACATAAATCTGCTGGACCTTGTTCCACGCCTCGGCAATCAACTGGAAACTAGGTCCCTCCCCAGGCGGAATCCTATATAGCGGGAAAAGACGTGCGAAAAGCACGCGATCCGCCAGAACGCCTCCGACCGTTCCTAACATAAAGGCCGGAAGGGTCAAGAACAAAAGCAAGAGATAAAGCCAACTACTCTTCATGGTTTCACCGTCTTCTCACAAGCCCCTTTTCAGGCCGTCTTTTCCTTACCGGTGGATCACCACCGGTGTACCTATTGGCGTCCAATCGTAGAGCCAAGCGGCATCGGCGCGGGTCAGGTTGACGCAACCATGGCTCATGGGCCGCCCGAAATTGTTGTGCCAATAAGTGCCATGCAAGGAATACCCTCGGTAGAAATACATGGCATGAGGCACACCCGGCAGGTAATAGCCCGGCCCCGCCATCGGCGTACTGATATACTTGGCATAGACGCGGAAGCGTCCGGTCACTGTAGGAGTAGCGGGCAGCCCCGTAGAGACGATCATGCGCCGCATCAATGTATTGCCATCCCAGGCCAGCACCGTCTGGGTGCTCAGGATCACTTCGATCCACTTGCCGCTCTGGCCGCTGGCCGGCCTGCCCTCTCCGCTCGTGGGGGCGGCCCCGCTGCTCCCGGCGGGGATGCGCAGCCGTTGCCCGGCCCAGACGAGATTCGGGTTGCGCAACTTGTTCGCCATGGCGATGGCTACTGGCGTCGTCCCATAGCGCAAAGCGATGAGGGACAGCACCTCTCCTGGCTGCACCACATGTACTCCTGCATCGTGCGGCGCGCTGTTCATGCTATCGCTGCCCTCGTTTGGTATGCGCAGTCGCTGTCCCACCCGAATGAGATTCAGATTCCGTAACCCATTCGCGTTAGCGATAGCCTGCACGCTGCTCCCATAACGCGCGGCGATGCCGGACAGGTTCTCCCCCCGCTGTACCACGTGCACCGGCTCCTCGGCCCGAACAGACAGTGGCGCAAATAGCACCAACACCCCCAACATCACGCACAGTCCAATCCGGCGACAGCTCATGGGATCACCCTCCGTACATCCCCCCATCACTTGTCATTTCAGCTTTGCGTCTTGGCGTTGATTTGCCCAAGCTGATGGCTGATCGCTGACTGCTGGCAGCTTATTTGCGAAAGAGG
>CAYPON010000130.1:7286-9795 GCA_964412315.1 uncultured Anaerolineae bacterium
TTTGCCCAAGCTGATGGCTGATCGCTGACTGCTGGCAGCTTATTTGCGAAAGAGGAGCGTCAGCAGCCGCCTCGTCCTCGTCTCGATGGTGAACTTGACCTTTGCCCCGGAGAGCACAGGCTGTCCCTCCACCTCCACGGTCACCAGTGTAGGCTCTCCTGCGGCAATCTCCGTCACGCGGCCCAGCAGGGGCCTGGCCGGCTCCTCCGTGTAAAGCTCTACCCGGCTGCCTACCACCACCTTGCTGGCCTCCCGCTCCGCTACCTCCATCACCACCTGCCGCCCCTGCCAAGTGCCATAGGCCACAAAGCGATCCTTGACCCTGGTGAACCAGAGCAAGGCCGACAACGAAAGGACGAGGGCGAGCTGCAGAGCTACCATCACCAGGAGAGGCAGGAAACGTTGCCTCATCAGCCGAGCCATGAGCCGCGTCTCCCAACGAGATGATTTCATGGTTTCTACTCATCCCCCGCCACGACGGGATGAGCGGCCTCCACCGTTTCGCCTGCACTTTCCAACTGCTCAGCAAAAAGCCGGCAGTAAGCTCCTCTGGCTGCCACCAACTCGTCGTGAGTGCCCTCTTCCACAACCCGCCCCTCGTGCAGAACATAGATGCGGTCGGCATGGCGGATCGTGGAGAGGCGATGAGAGGCGAGGATCGTTATTCGTCGCTCCCTGGATCGAGCCAGGGCCTGCAAAATGAGATGCTCCGAGGAAGAACTGATCGAAGACATCGCCTCGTCGAGAACGAGGATGCATGGCTTTTTCAGGAGCGCCCTGGCGATAGCGATGCGTTGTTTCTGCCCTTCCGACAGGACGCACCCCTCTTCGCCGATCACGGTATTGTAACCGCGCGGCAGAGCTTGAATGAACTCATGCGCGTCGGCGGCCATAGCGGCGGCGATGGCCTCCTCCTCGGTCGCCTCTGGCTGCCCGTAGAGGATGTTATCCTGCACAGAGCAATTCATCAGCAGCGCATCCTGGAGGGCAACACCGATCATCTGCCGCAGGGATCTAGCCTTGACCCGGCGAATATCGTGCCCATCCACAGCGATCATCCCCACCCAGGGATCATAGAAACGCAACAGCAGGCTGATCAAAGTCGTTTTCCCTGCGCCACTCGGCCCCACCAGGGCCACCGTCTGCCCTGGCTGGACGTGCAGAGTGATGTCCTCCAGCACCGTTTTCCCCGCCTCATAGCCGAAAGTCACCCCCTGGAACGCAATCGCCCTTTCCACGTTGGCTAACTCTATCGCCCCTGGCGCATCGGCGATCTCGATGGGGGCATCCAGCGTCTCCAGGAGGCGGTCAATGGAAACAAAGCGAATGACGATGCCGGAATAGAGGCCGCCCAGCGACTTGAGGATGCCCAACAACTGGAAGAGGTAGAGGCTGAGGGCGATTAACGTACCGAGGGTCAAGCCGCCGCGAATCAACTGGTAACCCATATAGTAAGATATGCCGGTGACCACCGCTGTGTTCAGCAGGCTGCCCGTCGTGCTGGCATAGATGCTCATCCTCAGTCTGTCGAAGCCCAGGCGAATGCTTTCGATCCATCGGCGGATATAGCGGCGGGCCTCCGTTTTCTCTCGACCAAAGGCTTTGATCAGGCGCGTGTGCGAGATCGCCTCCTGAAGCTCTGATGAGATTTGCTGCGATTTCTCCACCACTTGCTTAAAGATGGCCCGCTGCTTATTGCCAAAGTAGTGAGCATGGAGGTAGAAGAGCGGCGCGATGCCCACGATCAAGAACGTCAATCGCCAGTGCAGCCAGAGGCTGATAGCCAGCAAGGCGGCCAATTGCAGTGCGGTGATCAAGAGCGTGGGAATGGTGCTGACGATAAAGCTGGAGACACCCTGGATGTCGGCGTCGGTGCGGTACATCTGTTCCCCAGTAGAACGGGATTGGAAAAAGCGCAAAGAAAGCTTTTGCAGGTGCTGATAATAGTCGCCGCGGATGTCTAGATCGAGGCGGTGCTGTATATAGGCTTCAATATACTGTTGGATTACGCCCAGCAATCCGGAGCCGGCCCAGACGATCCCACCTGCCAGTACCAGCACGTTGAAAACCTGCAAATCCCGGTTGTTGTAGGCATAGTCGAAAGTGAGCTTGGCCAGGAAAGGGCTGCCCAGGCCAATGAGGGCGGAAAAAGCCCGGCAGATAATGATTGTTATCTCTTTATCCCAATAGGGTAAGAGATACCTGCTGAAGCGAATGATCTGTCCAAGTCTTGTCCTGATCACGATCGTGGCCCTCAAGATGATAAGCTATCTTACAACAATTCGGCGCAAACGGCAAGTGGACAGGATTGCCGAAGTAAGTATAATTGGGTGCATCTATCTCGATACCACAACTACATTCAGGAGGCAGATGACATGGCTGAAACGATCAGGATCGGATTCATCGGTGCGGGGGGCATTGCCCGCCACCATCTCAAACAACTCAAGGATATACCCGAAGCAAAGGTGGTCGCTTTCGCTGACCCCAGCGAAGCCAGCCGGAAAAAGCT